>CAWUKF010000023.1:0-16654 GCA_963922745.1 uncultured Sphingomonadales bacterium | reverse complement strand
CGTTCTTTCAGATCAGCAACCTCGATCCGCGACGTTGCCGTCGGCGGGTTGTCCTCGCGCCGCTGCTCCAGTTCGCGGGCTTTCAGGGCAATCCAGTCCCGCCATCCGCGCAGGGCAACCAGTGACAATACCGTCAGGCCAATGAGGGAAAAGGCTGCGGTGATCATATAAAAAGCAGGTTCTTGCATCATGCTTGTCCTTCTACTTTCCGGACCGGACTAGCGGTCGCGCAATTTCTCGATCTCGTTCTGTAATTCGCGGGATCCGCGGTCATCGGTGGCGATTTTTTCAAGCACCGCCACGCGTTCCTTGAGATATTTCACTTCGTCCTGCAGGCGTTCTGTCTGCGGGTCGTTTCTTGGGTGAGATCCAATTGCGTTGCCCCTGCGATCCTCCAGAATGCCATGCTCGGCGCGATATTTGGACCGCATCACCCTTCCGATTGTCACGATGATGATGATGGCGACTATAGCCTCGGGCCAACCCATATCCTGTCTCCTCAATCCGTGCGGTTCAGCGATCCCGCAATTGTTCAATTTCGTTTTCGAGCTGCCGGGTGCTGTGGCCGTCGGTGGTGATCTGTTCCAGAACCGCAACGCGCTCCTTCAGATATTTCAGTTCCTCGCGCATCCGGTCGGCATCGGCGTCCACCCCTTTTGGCAGATGTCCGTATTTCTCCGCCATTTTGCTTTGATGGCGGGTCCATATCCAGAGCGCGCCAAGCGCAAAGGGTGCCAGCGGAATCAGCAGTGCAAATTCGAATCCCATCAGTTCAGTTCCTTCGTTTCTGGTTTGTCTCTCAGATCTTCTATCTGTCTCGAAACATCGAACCCCTTGTCGGTGACAATCCGCTCCAGCACGCGCACGCGCTGCTCGAGTTCTGCGTTGCCCACCGCATATTGCGCGGCCTTTTCCGCTGATATTGCGGCCTGTTTGTCCATCATTTTCTGCTGATGGTTTGTCCAGATAGCGAAGACGCCAATCGCCATGCCCGCGAAAGGGATCATCAGGGCAATATATTCAATCGGCATTGTTCGTCCCTTCAGTTCGCGCGCTTGTCGCGCAATTGCTCGATTTCCTGGGTCAGCCGGTGGCTGTCGTCGGTGACAATCCGCTCGACATTGGCCAGCCGGTCCTTGACCGACCCGAGTTCGGCGCGCAGTTCGGCATTTTCGTTGGTCAGCAATTTGACCCGCTCAACCGCTTCCCGATCGGTTTTGGGATAGACTGACTTGCCCCACTGGTTTTCCAGAGGATAACCGTTCTTGATCCGCATCCAGGTGGTGAGCACCCAGCCGCCGACAGCGATGGCCGTAACCACTGCAATGATGGGAGCGAGGGAAGTGATCAGAGAGATTTTTTCGGGATCCATCAGTTCTGCTCCCGCAAGGCTTCAATTTCATCGGCGGTGCGCTTGGCCGGATCGGTGGCGATCCGCTCGAGTACTTGGAGCCGCTCCTGGAGCCGGTCGATCTTGCCAACCAGCTGCGCATTTTCATTCGACAGCAGTTCGATCTTGCGTTTTTCGTCGGGGCTGGCTTTTGCCGATTTTCCGCCCCATTCATCTTCCAGTTCATAGCCATGCTTGGCTCGTATCCAGTTATTGAAGATCCACGCGCCGTAGCTGATGGCGATGATCGCGAGGACAAATTGCGGGCTTCCCCAATCCATTTCCATTCTCCCTGTTCAGCGCTCAGCGCAGATTCTCAATCTCGTTCGACAGCGCGGTGTTCTTGCTCGTGTAGTAAAGTTCCATGTCGGCCAGCTTGCGGTCGATTTCCCGGAACCGGGATTTGATATCCCGCGTAGTGCGGCGCGGTGACTGCCGCACGCCCTGCCAGAATTTCGTGTCTTCGGGGTCGCTCAGATACATGCCCATCGGCTTTGGCTCGGATATTTTTGCGGCGACCCAATAGGCGACCAGCGTCCAGGGAAAGGCGAAGGTAACGGTGGCGATGATCGCTGCCAGTCGAACCCAGGCCACGTTGATCCCGGTATAATCGGCGATCCCGGCACAGACACCACTCCATTTGGCGCGCTTCTTGTCGAGATAGAATTTGGTGCGAGAGGAGCTCATGAGGGGTGCCTTTCTTTTTTCAGCAGCTCGTCAAAATTTTCGAGCGTAGGGGCAGGGGTGGCAGACGGGTTGGGCAGGGCAGACTGACGCCAGTCCGGATTGTCTGCTGCCATGATCCGCTCGATGGTTTCCATCCGGTCATCCAGGCGGCGCGCCATATGGTGCAGTTCTTCCAGCAGATTTTCGTCTTCGTTGGTGATCGTCGCTGCGGTTTTCCATTTCGTGACATAGTGGAAAATCAACCAGGGCAGACCGATGAACAGGGTTCCCATGACGATGGGAATGATGATGAGTTCTTCCTGCATTATGCGTCACCTTTCTTCATGGCCGCCTTCATGGCTTCCAGTTCTTCATCGACCTTGTCGCTGGATTCCAGCGCCGCGATCTGGCTTTCCAGACTTTGTGGTTCACCGCCCATGCCAAGCGCATCGGCGCGACCTTCGGCAAAATCGACCTGCCGCTCGAGATATTCAAAGCGCGAGAAGGCATCGTGGACTTTTTCACCATTGTACATTTCACGCAGTTTCACGCGATTTTCGGCGCTCTCCAGACGATTGACCAGGCTGCTCTGACGCGACCGGGCTTCCTGCAGTTTCTTCTGCAGCTTGGCGATGTCGCCTTCCGACGAGCGGAGCGCGTCGTCGAGCACCTGGATTTCGGCCTTCAGCTGGTCGGCCATGTCGGCCGCCTTGCGCTTTTCGACGAGAGCGGCCTTGGCAAGGTCCTCGCGATCCTTTGACAGCGCCAGCTGGGCCTTTTCGCTCCAGTCTTCGGTCAGATGATCGAGCTTGTCGATATGCCGGCGCATTTCCTTCTGGTCGGCAATCGTGCGAGCAGCGGAGGCGCGGACTTCGACCAGGGTTTCCTCCATTTCGAGGATGATCATGCGGATCATCTTCGATGGATCTTCGGCCTTGTCCAGCATGTCGGTAACGTTGGCGGCGATGATGTCGCGCGTTCTTGAAAAAATACCTGCCATGTACATACTCCGGTTGCGTCTGTGGTTGTGTCGGAACTTGTTCGAGCCGTCGCTCCAGTCCTCTTCTACATCAACCTGTTGAATTTCAAAAGGTGGCCGGGACCTGGCTTCGACAAGGGGGAAAGAAGGAGTCCCGGCCATTTTGTCTGTCATGCCCGATAACCTGCGTTAACGAAGCTGACAGAAGGGGAATTTTTCTGGCTGTCCTCAGCGGTGCCTTCGGCCTGTGCCGGACCAACCGCACTGATCAGGATCGTCATGCAAAAAAGTACGATCGAAATGATTGCAGAAACATCGGTTCGGCTCATTTTGTTCAGTGCGGGCATGATTTCCTCCAGAAGCTTGTGTATTTCCTATGT
Organism: uncultured Sphingomonadales bacterium; assembly: GCA_963922745.1. Lineage (GTDB taxonomy): Bacteria > Pseudomonadota > Alphaproteobacteria > Sphingomonadales > Sphingomonadaceae > Parasphingorhabdus. Next base: position 13,239 of record CAWUKF010000023.1, on the reverse strand, counting down.
GCCAACTACATTGCAGAGGCCGTGCCAACTTCACTAAAGCACTGAAAATAAGCGATAATCTAACTTATTTGGATTGATGAATATGGTATTAATTGCTATTTAATGGGAATTGACACTATATATTGGCCATGGAACGCGAAACCCAATTTGTGGGCGAATCGGGCGCCTTTCTCGACGCTGTTGAAAAGGCCAGCCGTGCCGCTCCGCTCAATCGACCGGTGCTCGTCGTTGGCGAGCGCGGGACCGGCAAGGAGCTGATCGCCGAGCGTCTGCATCGCCTCAGTCTGCGGTGGGACGGACCGTTTGTCACGCTGAATTGCGCGGCGATGCCGGAAACCCTGATCGAGGCCGAATTGTTCGGTCATGAAGCCGGTGCCTTCACCGGCGCTACCAAGGCCAGAGTCGGGCGGTTCGAGGAAGCCGATGGCGGCACGCTGTTTCTCGACGAGCTTGGAACCCTGTCCAGCGGAGCCCAGGAACGGCTGCTGCGGGCGGTCGAATATGGCGAAATCACCAGGATCGGCTCGTCCCGTCCGCAACGGGTGGATGTGCGGATCGTGGCGGCGACCAATGCCGACCTGCCGACCATGGCCGAAGAGAACAAGTTTCGCGCCGATCTGCTCGACCGCCTGTCATTCGAAGTCGTGACACTGCCGCCGCTGCGGGTGCGAGAGGGCGATATACCGGTACTGGCCGAATATTTCGGTCGCAGGATGGCTGCGGAACTGGAATGGCCCTCCTGGCCCGGCTTCGGTCGTCTCGCTGCCGAGGCGCTGAGCCGCCACGACTGGCCGGGCAACGTTCGCGAACTGCGCAACGTGATCGAGCGGGCGGTCTATCAGTGGAACGACCATAGCCGGGCCGTCGATCATGTCGTTTTCGATCCCTTCGCCTCGCCATGGAAGCCGCGCGAGAAAAAAGCTCTGTCCGAAACCAGGCCGAATGATCAGACGACCGACGAAACCCTGTCTGCGAATGCAGATCAGGGTTCAACCGAGCCGATATTTGATGGCGTTGATGACATGAAGGCCGCGGTGGAAGCTTATGAAAAGCGGATATTGGAGGCAGCCCTGGCGAAATCGCGCTATAATCAGCGGCAGACCGCCAAGGCCTTGAACCTGACCTACGATCAGTTGCGCCATTCGCTGAAACGCCACGACCTGCTGGGCTCGTAAAAAAGGGGCCTGTCTGGCCCCCTTTTCATGCTTCCAATTCTTCCAGTCCTAGCCGCCGTTGAAGCTGACCATCGTGTAGAACATCGGCAGCGACAGCAGCACATTGGTGCGCGATGCCATCATCGCCATCTTCCCGGCAGCAGCCTTCGCGTCCGCATCTGCTTCAACGATGCCGAGAACCTTCTTCTGGTTCGGCCAGATGATGAACCAGACGTTGGCCGCCATGATGATCGCGATCCACATGCCGACACCGATCAACCGATAGGGGCCCTGCAGCACCATCGCCTGATGGACATAACCCGAAAGATAGGCGACCAGCAGTCCCGTGATCACCGTGAACAGCGCCGCCCAGCGGAAATAGAACAAGGCGGCAGGCGCAATATGCTTGGATACCGCGGGTTTTGCTTCGTCCGGAATATTGGGCATCTGCGGAACCTGCACGAAGTTGAAATAATAGAGCAGGCCAATCCACAGCGCGCCGAAGAACAGGTGAGCCCAACGCATCACCGAACTGGCGGTGACTCCGTCCGGATGCAGCCCCAGCATCACCGCGACGGCCAGCAACAGACTGACGATCATGACGGCGTTCAGATTTCCGAAAAATTTTGCCATTGTTATTTCCCCCCCAGGAATTGTAGAAAGGCTATTGTTATGCCTCCCGCCGAGCGATGTCACGAAGAAATCGATCTTTTGCGGCGTCTTCTCGGGAAAAGCGGATAATATCCTTGCATCTTTTTCATGATTGATGCGTTGACAAAGAACATCTCAAAAAAATGGAGAAACGACCAAATGGCTTTCGAACTTCCCCCGCTCCCTTATGAAAAAACCGCATTCGGAGATCTGATCTCCGAGGAGACTTTCAACTATCATCACGGCAAGCATCACAATGCCTATGTCACCAAGACCAACGATGCGATCAAGGGCACCGACCACGAAGGCAAAAAGCTTTCGGAGATCATCAAGGCGGCTGACGGCGGATTGTTCAACAATGCGGCGCAAGTCTGGAATCACAGTTTCTACTGGCTGTGCCTCTCGCCCGAGAAAAAGGAAATTTCCGGCGAACTGAAGGATCGTCTGGAAAAGAGCTTCGGCTCGATCGACGATTTCAAATCCAAGTTCAAGGACGAGGCAACCGGCCATTTTGCCAGCGGCTGGGCCTGGCTGGTGCTCGACGGCGATGACCTGAAGATCACCTCCTATCACGATGCTGATACGCCCGTTGCCCATGACGTGAAACCATTGTTCACGCTCGATGTCTGGGAACATGCCTATTATCTGGATTACCAGAACGCGCGTCCGGACTATGTCTCGGCCTTGCTCGACAATGCCATCGACTGGGACTTCGTGGCGCAGAATCTTGACGGCAAGGGCGTCAGTCGCGCCGATCAGGGCTGAACAGCACGACTATCGTTTCAAGCCGCGTCCTGACCTTCAGGGCGCGGCTTTTCTTCGACCGAGAAGCCGTGGTTCATCAGCATCGGAATATTCGCCATTGCGAACAGGAATGAAACCGCCGGCACACCCCAGACCTTGATCGTCAGCCACCAGTCAAAGCTCAGCGTCGCTACCATCAGCTCGTTGAGCACCGCCATGGCTACGAAAAATATCCCCCAGTTGCGGGACAGTTTCAACCAGCCTTCGTCGTTCAGGCCTTCGAACGCGGCCTGTAACAGGCTTTTCAGCATCGCTTTTTTGCGGAGCAATCCGCCGAACAATATCAGTGCAAAGCCAGCATAGATGATCGTCGGCTTGTGCTGAATGAAGCGCGGATCGGCGAAATAGATGGTGAGCGCGCCAAATCCCAGGATCAGTATCGCCGACATCCACATCATCGGCGAAACCTTGCCCAGCTTCCACTTGGAAATACCCATCGCGATGACAATCGCCACCATGAAGGCGATTGTGCCGTAAATGGCTGCGGTGATCGGATTGCCTTCCGGCGCGCCGAACTTATAGACCAGAAAGAAGATCAGCAATGGCCCGAAATCGAGCGCGAAGCTAAGCCCCCTGTGGTCTTTCGGAATTTCTTCGATGGCGGTGGCTTCGGTCATTTTTCTATCCCGGCTATGGCTGCGGCCAGATCTTCGGCCTGAAATGGTCTTAAGTCTTCGATGGTCTCGCCCACCCCGATGGCATGGATGGGCATGCCGAATTGCTTGGCTGCTGCCACCAGCACACCGCCACGGGCCGTGCCGTCCAGTTTGGTCATGATCAGGCCGGTGACCTTTGCCACATCCCGAAACACTTCGATCTGCGACAGGGCATTCTGCCCGGTCGTTGCATCCAGCACCAGCACGACATTATGTGGCGCTGCCGGATTGAGACGACCCAGCACGCGCCGGATCTTGTCCAGCTCGTCCATCAGTTCGCTACGGTTCTGCAACCGGCCTGCTGTATCAACGATTAACACGTCGATTCCGGTCGCTGTGGCCTGCTTGACGCCTTCATAGACAATGCTGGCGCTGTCGCCGCCCTGAGGGCCGCTGATGATCGGCACGCCGAGCCGTTCCGCCCAGACCTTGAGCTGGCCGATGGCGGCGGCGCGAAACGTGTCGCCGGCGGCGAGCATTACGCCATAATCCTGTTCGAGAAACAGATGGGCCAGCTTGGCGATCGTGGTGGTCTTGCCGGAACCGTTGACCCCGATCACCAGGATCACCTGCGGGCGGGGAAAGGCGTCGATTTCCAGCGGGATCGCCACCGGTTCCAGGATGGCGGCAATCTCCCGCTGGATGATTTCCTTCACTGCCTGTTCGCTTAGGCCCTTCTCGAACCGTTCGGCTGCAAGCTTTTCCCGGATCGAGGCCGCTGTGGCCGGGCCAAGGTCCGACATGATCAGCGCGTCCTCGATGTCATCCAGTGTCGCCTCGTCAAGCTTCGCCTTGGTCACCAGGCCGGCGAGATTTTCGGTCAGCCGCGACGATGTCTTGCTGAATCCGCCAAACAGCCGATCCTTCCAGTTGCTTTTCTCGGTCACTCTGCCACCCTGCCAATCAATTGCTTGTCCTGTACGCCCGTGATCTCTACCGGCACGATCTGCCCTCTGGTAGCGGCCGCATCAAATTTAACCCGGGCGAAATTTTCCGCATAGCCGAGGTCGCCGGACATCTCCGCGAGCACATTCTGCCGGGATCCGATCAGCGCCTCACGCCAGTCCCCGGCGCGCCGGGCGACCGCCTTGCGCAACAGGCTTGCCCGTTCCTTGATCACATGACCGTCGAGCTGCGGCATCCTTGCCGCTGGCGTACCGCGTTTCGGCGAATAGGAAAAAATATGCCCATGAACAATGTCGCATTGCTCGATGATCGCGAGGCTGTTGGCAAACATGGCCTCATCCTCGGTCGGAAAGCCGGCAATGATATCCGCGCCAATCGCGATCTCCGGCCGTCGCGTCTTCAGCCGCTCGACCAGGGCAATCGCCTGTTCCCGGCTGTGGCGCCGTTTCATCCGTTTCAGGATCATATTGTCGCCTGACTGGAGCGAAAGATGCACATGCGGCATCACCCGCGGCTCGCCGGCGAGCAACTCGAACAGGCGCTCGTCAATCTCGATCCCGTCGAGCGATGACAGTCTTAGCCGCTCGAGCTTCGGAACATGCTGCAGGATTCTCTCGAGCAGCATCCCCAAAGTCGGCGCTCCGGGCAGATCCGGTCCGTAGCTGGTGACATCGACCCCGGTCAGGACCACTTCCCGGAAGCCCTTGTCGACCAGGGCCTGGACCTGGTCGATCACCAGTCCCGCCGGAACCGACCGGCTGTTGCCCCGGCCAAAGGGAATGATGCAAAAGGTACAGCGATGGTCGCAGCCATTCTGGATCTCGACAAAGGCTCGCGACCGGTCGGCGAAAGCACTGACCATATGCGGCGCGGTTTCGGTGACCCGCATGATGTCGGAGACCCGGACATCGGGGCGATTGCTTTGCAGTCCCAGCTTGAAATTTGCCGAGTCATATTTGTCGTTATTGCCGACCACGGCGCTGGTTTCGGGCATCGCCGCGAACATTGCCGGGTCAACCTGTGCCGCACAGCCGGTGACGATGATATTTTTCTCGGGATGATCCCTCTTGGCCCGGCGTATCGCCTGCCGGGTCTGACGAACCGCTTCGTTGGTCACGGCACAGCTGTTGACGATGATCAGATTTTTGCCGTCGAAATTCTCGGCAGCAAGGTTCTGCCGCAGCTTTTCGCTTTCGGCGATATTCAGCCGACATCCCATGCTGATCATTTCCGGAGCACTCATCCGAACTGTGCCCAGTCCGCTTCGCCGGCAAATACGTAAGTGGTTGGTCCCTGCATGGCGATATTCGTGCCATCCTGCCAACTGATCACAAGGCTGCCACCAGGCAGGTTCACTTGCACCGGACTGGTGACCAGGCCGCGTTTCAGCGCAGCCACGGCGGTTGCACAGGCACCGGTACCGCAGGCCCTGGTGAGGCCGACGCCCCGTTCCCAGACCCGGAGGTAAATCTCGCCCTCGTGGATATGGGCGACATTGACATTCACCTTTGCGGGGAAGAGCGGATCGACCTCAATCATGGGGCCTAGGCGGTCCAACTCGACCGCGCTGCTGTCGTCGACAAAAAATATGACATGCGGATTGCCGACATTGACGGCCGCAGGATTTTGCAGATCTTCCCAGCCGACGGGCATGGTCAGCGTGTCCATCGCATAGGCGAGGGGGATGGCCTGCCAGTCGAAGCTGGGCTTGCCCATATCGACAATCGCGCCATCGGCGGTCGCGTTGCCGATGATGACACCGCCGCCGGTTTCGATCCGCGTCTCGTCCCCGATCAGCTTGGCAACGCATCGCGCCGCATTGCCGCATGCTTCCACTTCGCCGCCGTCGGCGTTGAAAATCTGCATCCGGACATCGGCCTTGCTGGAGGACCGCAGAACGATCAGCTGGTCGCAACCGATCCCGCTGTGCCGGTCGGCAATCGCCGCGGCCTGCGCAGACGACAGCTCCATGTCCTGCTCGCGTGCATCGATAATGACAAAATCATTGCCCAATCCGTGCATTTTGTGAAAGCGTTCCGTCGTCATCACTGGCGATTTAGGGACGCCGTTCCCGGGAGTCCAGCAATTCGGGTCCCGCCGACGACCGGCTGGCAGGTTCAGGCCGTTTTTTGCAGCGGTTGTTCGTTGGTCAGGGCCTCGCCCATGTCGGGTTGTTCAGCAATCTCTTCTTCCGGTGATTGCTCCGGCAGCATATTGCGTTCGGCGAGTAGTTCCTGGGTTTCGGCAATCGTCAGCGGTCGGCCATAATACCATCCCTGGCCCTTGGCGCATCCAATGTCCCGCAATTCTGCTTCCGTTTCCTTGTCCTCAATGCCTTCAGCCGTGATCGGCATGCCTAGGCTCTCGCCGAGCCCGTTGATCGCTTTCACGATCGCTCTGCTTTCGGGATTGCGACCGATCGAGCTTACGAAGCTGCGGTCGATCTTGATCCGGTCAAAGGGCAGGGCACGAAGATGCGCAAGCGAGCCATAGCCGGTTCCGAAATCGTCCAGTGCGATCTTGATTCCCTGGTTCTTCAAACTGCCGACGATCGATTGTGCAAGGCTGAGGTTTTCGAACAGGGAGCTTTCGGTGATTTCGATTTCGAGGCGGTTGGGCGGGAATCCGCTCTCCACCAGCAATTTGACAATTTTCTGCGCGAGCCATGGATCCAGCAGCTGGACCGGCGAAATATTGACCGAGATGGTCAGCGATGGATCCCAATGCCTGGCACTAAATAATGCCTGTCTCAAAATGCTGATCGACAGGTCGCCGATCATGCCCGTTTCCTCGGCAATCGGAATGAAAATTTCCGGTGATATCAGACCCTGGGTCCGGGATTCCCAGCGGGCGAGCATTTCGAAACCGGTCAGTTTGCCGGTCGCAAGATCGATCTGCTGCTCAAAATAGGGCACGAATTCCCCGTCGGGAATACCGGCGCGCATGCCGGTTTCCAGCAGGCTGCGGGTCTGCAACTCCTGCTCCATATTGTCATCAAACCAGCAATGACGGTTTCTGCCCTGCTTTTTGCAACAGTACATCGCGATGTCGGCGCGGCGCATAAGCACGTCAACGCCTTCCGATTCCGCATCGTAGCGCGCGATGCCGATCGATGTCGTCACGACAAGCTGGATCCCATTCTCGATAATCGGGTCCGCAATGGCCTCGATCAGGTCGTCGGCAATCTGTTCGACCATCTTTGGCTGCTCGGGATCAAAAATGAAGGCGCAGGCAAATTCGTCTCCCCCCAGTCTGGCCAGCAGATTCTGGGGTGGCAGCACTCGGGCAATCCGTTCCGCCACTTGCTTGAGCACGGCATCGCCAGCGCTATGGCCATGCACGTCGTTGATATTCTTGAAATTGTCCAGATCGAGCATCATGAAGGTGATGCTTTTTTGCCTGCGTTGGGCAATGCTGATCATTTCAGCCGTCCGTTCGCCGATCGTCCGGCGATTGAGCAGCCCGGTCAGCGGGTCGGTTACAGCAAGCGAATGGGCCCGCTGTTCGGCGGCTGCCCGTTCCTCAACCTCCTTGGTCAAATCCCTGTAGCGGCGCCAGCCAAACAGGATCAGCGCTATGTTGAGCAGGAAGCCGCAAACCAATATATTGTCGCCAGCGCGAGCCTGACCGGAAATGGAGTTGATGGCATCGGACAGGACGGTACCGCCGGTACCGGCGAACATCAGGATCGCCAGGATAACAATGGCGCCGGTCAGCACATCGCGACCAACGGATAGCTTATATCCGTGCTTCATCAGCCTCAGATGTTGATCGGCCACTGGTCCAGCCATATTCATTTTCCCACAGTTAAGGCGCAGCTTTTGCCCCACAGTTCTCAATTTCTGGTTAACATTCATTCACATCCGCATGATTCCGTGCTTGCGAAATGCAGAGAACTGAACTAACAGCGCCGAATTCGGCAATATGTATTGCCAATTCAGTTTCGAGTTCGGAAAACTCACACGTCGGTCAGCGAGGTTTCGCCCACCGGCGCTTTTTGCGTTGCTTGGGTAACCGGGCGTGATGAAGAAGGAAAGGCGGGAACATGTTTGATAAGTTGAGCGACCGCCTTGGCGGAGTTTTTGACAAGCTGCGCGGCCGCGGTGCCCTGCGCGAGGAAGATGTGCGCGGCGCCATGCGCGAAGTGCGGATCGCCTTGCTCGAGGCCGATGTCGCTTTGCCGGTCGTCAAGGATTTCGTCGAAAAGGTAACCGAAAAGGCCGTCGGCCAGTCGGTTCTCAAATCCGTGACCCCCGGCCAGCAAGTGGTCAAGATCGTCAATGACGGCCTTGCCGAAATGCTCGGCTCGGAAGTCAGCGCGCTCGAACTGTCCGTCGCACCGCCCGCCATCATCATGATGGTTGGTCTGCAAGGCTCGGGTAAAACGACCACGACCGCGAAAATCGCCAAGCGGCTGAAAGATAAAGACAACAAGAAGGTCATGATGGCCTCGCTCGACGTCAATCGTCCGGCGGCTCAGGAACAGCTGGCCGTATTGGGCGAGCAGATAAATGCGGCCACCCTGCCAATTGTCGCAGGCCAGCAACCGGTCGAGATCGCCAAGCGCGCGCTTCAGGCCGCAAGATTGCAGGGCTTCGACGTGCTGATGCTCGATACCGCAGGTCGTCTCCATGTCGATCGGCAGCTGATGGACGAAATGAAGGCGGTCGCCGATATCTCCAAACCGCAGGAAATCCTGCTGGTGGTCGACTCGCTGACCGGTCAGGACGCCGTCAATGTCGCGCAGAATTTCTCCGACCAGGTTGATCTCACCGGTGTCGTTCTCACCCGGATGGACGGCGATGCCCGTGGTGGCGCGGCCCTGTCGATGCGTGCGGTCACCGGCAAGCCGATCAAGTTTGTCGGCGTCGGCGAGAAAATCGATGCGCTGGAAGAATTCCACCCGGAACGGGTCGCAGGCCGGATCCTCGGCATGGGCGATGTTGTCAGCCTCGTCGAAAAAGCCGCTCAGGTCGTCGACAAGGAAGAATCCGAGGCGCTGGCCGAGAAAATGCTCAAGGGCCAGTTCGATCTCAACGATCTGCGTGCTCAGCTGCGCCAGATGACCCAGATGGGCGGTCTCGGCGCGCTGGCCTCGATGATGCCGGGCATGAAGAAGGCCAAGGCGGCGATGGCTGGCGGCGCGATGGACGAGAAGGTGCTGGTCCGCATGGATGCGATCATCGGCTCGATGACCAAGGAGGAGCGGGTACGCCCCGGACTGCTCAATGCCAAGCGCAAACGCCGCGTGGCGATCGGCTCCGGCACGACCGTGCAGGACGTCAACAAGCTGCTCAAGATGCATCAGGAAATGGCCAAGGCGATGAAACGCATCAAGAAGATGGGTGGTATCAAGGGCCTGATGTCGATGTTCGGTGGCGGCGGTGGAGCCGCTGGTGCCGGGATGGGCGGCGAAAGCGGCGGAATGGCCGGCATGCCGGGCCTACCCGATATGTCTCCGGGCGGCCTTCCCCCGGATCTGGCAAAATTATTGAACAAGAAGAAATAGTCGCAACAGTTTGAATTTATGTATTTTAAGAAAGGTCTATTACAATGGCAGTAGCAATCAGAATGTCCCGCGGCGGTTCCAAGAAACGCCCTTATTACAAGATCGTCGTCGCTGACGTGCGCGCCCCGCGCGACGGCAAGTTCATCGAACGGATCGGCAGCTACAACCCCTTGCTCGCCAAGGATGACGAAAAGCGCGTGGTACTGGATGCCGAGCGGGCCAAGCATTGGCTCGAAAATGGCGCGAAGCCTTCCGACCGCGTCGCCCGCTTCCTGGACGCCGCCGGCCTGATCAAGCGTGAAGCGCGCAACAACCCGAACAAGGGCAAGCCCGGCGAAAAGGCCACCGAGCGCCTGGAAGAAAAGGCTGAGAAAGCCGCAGCTGCTGAAGAAGCCGCCAAGGAAGCCGCAGCCGCTCCGGCCGAAGAAGCGCCAGCCGAAGAAGCTGCTGCAGAAACCCCGGCCGAAGAAGCGCCCGCTGCTGAAGAAGCTGCGCCTGAAGCTGCTGCCGAAGAAGCACCGGCTGCAGAAGAAGCCAAGGCAGAAGACGCGCCTGCTGAAGAAAAATCAGAAGGATAATCTTCTGATGGTTTCATCGACCGTTCGCCCTGAGCTTGTCGAAGGGCAGTGGTGTCAGGCCTTGTGTTTCGACAGGCTCAACACGAACGGCGCTTTATGACCATCGAACTTGACAAACCCGTCCCCCTTGCCGTCATCATTGGCGCGCACGGGGTGACCGGGGAAGTCCGGCTCAAGCTGTTCTGCGACAGTCTCGACAGCCTGGCGCAGCACAAGAATTTCAGCGGTGGCAAGCTGACCCTGAAATCGGTCAAGCCCCACAAAATGGGCGCCATTGCCCGTATTGCCGAAATCACCGACCGCAACGGCGCAGAAGCCGCCCGCGGCACTGAGCTCACCGTACCCCGCTCCGCCCTGCCGGAGCTGGACGAGGACGAATATTACCATATCGACATCATCGGCCTGCGGTGCGTTTCGGACGCGGGCGAGGACCTGGGCACAATCTTCGCCATCTACGAATTTGGTGCCGGCGACGTGATCGAGATCGAACGCGCCAATGGCAAGAAGTTCATGGTGCCGGTCAAGGCGATCGACATGCGCGGCGATCCGGCGATCGTGCAGGCGGACTTTGTCGAACCGTCATGATGCTGATTCTGACCATCATGGTCATAGCGGGCCTGACCATCGCGATCATCGAGATTGCCAAACGGCGTAATCCCGACACCAATCTCGCCTGGCTGCCCTTCCTGGCAAGCCTTCCGGTTCCGGCATTATTTGTTCTCTATTGGCTCTTCAGCCTCTGGTGGATCCAGTCCGATCATTGCACAGATGCCGAAATCTGCAGCAGTGGCGGCATACTGACGATGTCAATCGGTGCCGCAGTCGGCCTGTTCGGCAGTTTCTTCGTCGGCATGACCACGTCGATATTGTGGATCAACTGGCGCAGGAAAAAATGACCTTCACCGCCCAGATCCTCACCCTTTATCCCGAGATGTTCCCCGGACCGCTCGGCACCTCGCTGGCGGGCAGGGCGCTCGCCGAGGGGAAATGGACCTGCGACACCATCAATCCCCGCGATTTCGCCGCCGACAAGCACCGCAGCGTCGATGATACGCCTGCGGGCGGCGGTGCCGGCATGGTGCTGCGCGCCGATATCATGGCCGCCGCGGTGGATCATGCGATGGAACGGATGAAACAAGAGGTGGCGGCACAAAACACCGTTCGTCCTGAGCCTGTCGAAGGGCAGCTTGCGCACGACACCGGTGCTTCGACAAGCTCAGCACGAACGGGTCTTCCCCTATCACAAGCCCCGATTCTCGCCATGACCCCGCGCGGCAAACCGCTTACCCAGGCCCGCGTTCGCGAAATCGCGACGGGTCCCGGCGTCACCATAATCTGCGGCCGTTTCGAGGGTTTCGACGAGCGCCTGTTCGAAGCGCGCGACATAGAAGAAGTCTCGATCGGCGACTATATCCTGTCCGGCGGAGAAATGGGCGCGCTGGTGCTTTTAGACGCTTGCATTCGGCTGCTTCCCGGGGTAATGGGCGCGTCTTCTAGCGGAGATGACGAGAGTTTCGAAACCGGAATTCTGGAATATCCGCAATATACCCGACCTCAGATATGGGAAGGGCGTGTCATCCCTGAAGTCTTGCGATCGGGGGATCATGCGAAAATAGCTGCTTGGCGGAAACAAAGGGCAGAGGAAGATACACGGCTAAGGCGGCCGGATTTATGGGAGCGTCACAGGGACACTCCGGATCAGTCGCCCTCTGGTGCGCAGGAAAAAGATAAAGATAAGGAATAGGTCATGAACCTGATTCAGACACTGGAAAAAGAAGCGGTCGACGCATTCATCGCTGCCAAGGAAATACCGTCATTCCGCGCCGGCGATACGCTGCGCGTCGGCGTCCGCGTCGTTGAAGGCGAACGCGTTCGTACCCAGAATTTCGAAGGCGTATGCATCGCGCGCACCAATCGCGGCATGGGCTCCAACTTCACCGTGCGCAAAATGTCGTTCGGCGAAGGCGTTGAGCGCGTGTTCCCGCTCTACTCCCCGAACATTGAAAGCATTACCGTGGTTCGCCGCGGTGTCGTGCGTCGTGCGAAACTTTACTATCTGCGCGGCCGCACTGGTAAACGGGCCCGTATTGCGGAACGCCGCTTGAACCAGCCAGCGAAAGGCACGGAAGCAAAATAAAATACGCTTCATAACAGTTTTACGCAGCCGGTTCTCCCCACAGGAAAACCGGCTGTTTTACTATTAGGCACAGGAAAAGTTTCATGGGTTACAAAGTTGCAGTTGTCGGCGCCACGGGCAATGTCGGACGCGAAATGCTGAATGTTCTGGTCGAGCGCGAATTCCCCTATGACGAACTTGCAGCCGTCGCCTCGTCGCGGTCGCAGGGCAGCGAAGTCGAAATCGGCGACACCGGCAAGATGCTCAAGGTTCAGAATATCGAGCATTTCGACTTTTCCGGCTGGGATATTGCCCTGTTCGCCGCCGGGTCAGCCGCTACCAAGGAATATGCGCCCAAGGCCGCTGCTGCCGGCTGCGTGGTGATCGACAACAGCTCGCTGTACCGCATGGATCCCGATGTGCCGCTGATCGTGCCGGAAGTGAACCCGGAAGCTATTGATGGTTACAAGAAGCGCAATATCATCGCCAACCCCAATTGCTCGACCGCACAGATGGTCGTCGCTCTGAAACCGCTTCATGATGCTGCGACGATCAAGCGGGTGGTCGTTTCGACTTACCAGTCGGTGTCCGGCGCGGGCAAGGGCGGCATGGATGAGCTGTTCGAGCAATCGCGCGCCATCTTCGTCGGCGACCCCAAGGAAAATCACGTCTTCACCAAGCAGATCGCGTTCAACGTGATCCCGCATATCGACGTGTTCCTGGACGACGGTTCTACCAAGGAAGAATGGAAGATGGTGGTCGAGACCAAGAAGATCCTCGACCCGAAGATCAAGCTGACCGCGACCTGCGTGCGCGTGCCCGTGTTCGTCGGCCACAGTGAATCGATCAATATCGAATTCGAGAA
>CAWUKF010000022.1:0-17436 GCA_963922745.1 uncultured Sphingomonadales bacterium | reverse complement strand
AGGCACCGCCGCCATGCGGGCTGGCGCCGCCATAGGTGTCGACGATGATCTTGCGACCGGTGAGGCCGGCGTCGCCGTCCGGGCCGCCGATTTCAAAGCGTCCGGTCGGGTTGACGTGGATCACCGTCTTGTCGGTGATAAAGCCCTCGGGCAGCACCTGGTGGAACACGCCCATCACATAGTCGCGCAATTCCTGGTAGAGCGCCGGATTATCGCTGTCCCTGTAATAGCCGGGTGCATGCTGGGTCGATACCACCAGCGCGACCGCCTCGACCGGCATCTCGTTGACATAACGCAGGGTGACCTGGCTCTTGCTGTCGGGTTCCAGGAACGACGCCTTGCCGCTGTGCCGGTCATTGGCCATCTGTTTCAGGATCTGGTGCGAATAGTGCAGCGTGGCCGGCATCAGTTCCGGGGTTTCATCGCTCGCATAGCCGAACATGATGCCCTGGTCGCCAGCGCCCTCATCCTTGTTGCCGCTTTCGTCCACGCCCTGGGCGATGTGCGCCGACTGCGGGTGAAGATAATTTTCGAAGGTCAGGTTCTGCCAGTGGAAGCCGTCCTGCTCATAACCGATTTTCTTCACCGTCTCCCTGACTGCGGCCTCGATTTCGTCCTGCGCGCCGGGCGTCCAGTTACCGTCGGTGTCAATCATTCCCTTGCCGCGAACCTCGCCGGCGAGCACCACCCGATCGGTGGTGGTGAGGGTTTCACACGCCACCCGCGCTTCCGGATCCTTGGACAGGAACAGGTCGACGATCGCATCGGATATCTGGTCAGAAACCTTGTCGGGATGGCCTTCGGAGACTGATTCGGAGGTAAAGATGAATTCTGAACGCATGCTAAATTCCTGGTTTTTGGCTAAAATAAAGCCGAAATATGTGACATAAGGATATGTTTATATGCGCTTTAACGAGCGCGCCACCGGATGGCAATGGCAGATAGCAGCAAAATCAGCGCCAGGGCGAGCGGCAGGACATTACCATGACGGGCAAAAAGCGGTGCTGCCCGCGCCTGTGGCAAGCGACTGTCGATCCGGCCTGCCTGTCCCATCGGTACGCTGGCCCTGACCCTGCCATGAGCGTCGATGACCGCCGATATGCCGGTCGGAGTGGAGCGGATTACCGGCAGTCCTTCCTCGATCGCCCTGAGACGCGCCTGAGCCAGATGCTGTGGCGGTCCCCAGCTGCCGAACCAGGCATCGTTGGACGGGTTGAAGATGAAGCCCGGGCGATTGGCGCGATCGACAACCTGGCCCGAAAAAATGATTTCATAACAGATCTGCAGGCCGACCTTGCCAAATTGTCCGAGATCGATCGAGCGGGGCCCCGGTCCCGGCCAGAAATCGAAATCACCGGGCGCCAGACGGGACAGGCCGATCGCCGAGAGCAAGGGCCGCATGGGCAGATATTCGCCATAGGGTACCAGATGGGACTTGTCATAGCGCCCCAGCAACTCGCGCTGCGCATCCATTGCGAAGACGCTGTTGCGGGCACCACTCGCACGCCCCCCGGCCTCGTCGAATTCCAGCTTGAGCGCCCCCAGCACCAGCACGTCGCCGGGTTTCATTAGCGAGGCAAGCTGCTGGCGGACAAATTCCGGTGGCCGGCCATAATAATAGCGCGCCGGATAGCCGGTCTCAAGATAGTCTGGAATCGCCGCTTCCGGCCAGAAAATGATCCGCGGGCTGTCATCCTCCCTCCGCGTCAAATGGGCAAGCTTTGCGAGATTTTGCTCTTCATAGCCGGCCTGCCACTTGTCCTGCTGGCCGATATTGGGCTGAACCACGGTGATCAGCGGCCGATCCGCGCCTATCGGCTTCGCCGCATGGCGCGGCCATAAGGCGAGCCCTGCGAACAGCAGGACCAGCGGCAAGCCGGCCCGCCAATTTTTGCGAAACAACAGCCACATCCCCCCTGCTCCGGCGAACAGCAGCGCCGACAGCCCGTAGGTGCCGATAAACATGCTGAGATCCGGGATCCTTCCAAGCGGCAGCGCCACGACCCCCAGAGGGTTCCAGATAAAGCCGCTGAACACCCAGCTGCGCAGCCATTCGGTGATGATCCACATCCCGGCGAGAGCGATGACCAGCACCAGCGGCCGGCCCTTGCCGATCCACCAGGCACCGAGGGCCGCAAGGCCGGGATAGACGGCGAGATAGAGCGACAGCAGAACGACCGCCACATAACCGAGCCATCCGGGCATCGCCGCCTGAAAGGTAAAGGCCTTGGCGATCCAGTTGAGTCCAACGACAAAATGGCCGAGGCCGAACAGCCAGCCGCTGAACAAGGCCGCCTTGCGGCTCTGTGCCTGCATCAGAATGGCCAACCACAGGGCGAGCATCAACAATGTCAGCGGCCAGAGATTGAGCGGGGCGAAGCCGACGGCGCTGACCGCTCCGGCGACAAGCGCGATTCCGAAGGGGTGGCGGGCGATCATTTGCTGGATATGTGGCACCGGCGGCTTTTGCCGTGTTCGCGAACACCATTCAATTGCTAATTGCCCAAAGCGCGATTTGCTTGCTATTATCAGCCGATGAACATCCTTCCCTTTCTGGCGCTCGCCCTGTCACAAACGGCATCCCCGACGCCGCAACCGCTCGACGAAAACCAGCGACGCGACCTGTCCTGCGTTGCGGTACTGGCAATCGTCGCTTCGGAACAGGAACGCGGCATCGAAAGCGCGCTCGACTATCCGCTGCTGTCCGAGCGCGGGGCCCGTTATGCCGGGCTGGTCGGCGAACGGATCATGGCTGATACCGGCAGAACCCGGGAACAGGTGCGGGAAGAGATACTGGCAGCAGTGGCAGCCCAACAGGCGATTGCCAAGAATGCCGCCGATCCGGACGAGCAGGTCAGCAGCGAAATGGAGACTTGCCTGCCGTTGCTCGACGCCGCGGTTCCACCCAAGCCAAAACCGGACCTGACTCAATGCGCCGGCATGCTGCAACTGGCCTATGAGGAGGTCCACAGTCGCGAGGGTCTGTCCAAAACCGCCCAGGACCTAAAGACGCTGGCCGCCGTTCTCGACAGCCGCGCCCGCGATCAGTTGCGCGCCGAGGGACTGAGCGGACAGGAAAGCGACATCATCCTGACGCAGAACCGCGAAGCCATGCTCGCCGATGCCAGACAGAAGGAAGCCAACGGTCAAGGGTCCGATCTCGATTTCGACCATTGCTTCCTGCTGGCCGCGCCAGAGGAGAAACAGCCCAGAAATGAACATTGAAACTACCGCTCCGCTCCGACCCTTCCATCTCGCCTTCCCGGTGGATGATCTCGACGCTGCACGCAATTTCTATGGCGGCCTGCTCGGCTGCCCGGAGGGGCGCAGCGACGCCAGCTGGATCGATTTCAGCCTGTTTGGACACCAGATCGTTACCCATCTCGACCCGGATTACGTGACGCGGCCGCTGGTCAACCCGGTCGATGGCGAGCAGGTGCCGGTGCCGCATTTCGGGGTCGTGTTGGCCATGGCAGACTGGCAGGCACTGGCTGACCGGCTGACCGCGGCCAATGTCACCTTTGTCATCGCGCCGACGATCCGTTTCCGCGGCCAGGTCGGTGAGCAGGCGACGATGTTCTTTCAGGATCCAAGCGGCAATGCGCTTGAATTCAAGGCCTTTGCCAGCGACGACCAGCTGTTCGCCAAGGACTGATCTGACGGCAGAGCGCTAGGCGTTCTGTTCCTGTTCGAGCGCATGCTCGAGCTGCCGCTCGGCGATGTCGCGGGCCGATTCACGGACCAGGCCGAGCGAAGCGGACAGCCGTTCACCGATCAGCGCGTCGCCCAGCGCCATCAGCACCAGCGTCAGCGTGTCCTCGTGCATTTCGCGATCTTCATGGCCACCTTCGCCAATATCATCGACCAGCGCGTGGATCGCATCGACAATCGGGTCGAGCGCATCCTCGTTGCCAGTCAGCATCATCCAGGACCAGAGCGCTGCTGCCCCCTGCTTGTCAAACGCGTCGAAGGTCAGGTCGACGATATCGCGGACCGATCCTTCGCCGCTCCGCGTCTTGAGAATCGCCTGCCCGATGGTGCCGCAGACCTCGTCGGACAGATAGGCGGCGAGCGCTTTCTGCAGGCCGGAAGCGGAACCGAAATGGTGCAGCAGATTGGCGTGGGTCCGGCCGATCCGCCCGGCCACCGCCTTGAGCGTGACCGATTGCGGGCCGGTTTCGATCAACAGATCGCGCGCAGCGGCGAGCGCCATGCTGCGACTTTCTTCCGGGGAGAGACGACGCTTTGCTATTGACATTTATGTAAGTAACCTTATTATCAGTGATGTTAGCTATAGTCCGCATTTCGCATAATGGAAACATCTGATGAATATGCTTGGTCCCGTCAGCACCGAACCGGAAACGATTGAAACGCCCACCCCTGCGGGCCACCAGATCACGCCGCGTGACCGCCGTTTCGGACGCGCGCCGGACTTCGATCCCGGCAAATATTGGCAAAATGGCGACCCGGTTGCGACCGCCTTCTACAATTGCCTGTCACTTACTTTCCCACGTGGCGAAGCATTTTTCATCGAAAGCGTGAAGGAATTCCGCGATCGGACACCCGCCAAGCTGCAGAAGGAAATCCGCGCCTTCATCCAGCAGGAAGTGATCCACAGCCGTGAGCATCTGGCGCTGAACCGCCGGGTCGAGGAAAATGGCTATGACACCGACCGGATCGAACAACGCATCACCGAATCGCTGGCGATGACCAAGGATCGGCCCAGGATCACCAATCTCGCTGCCACCATGATCCTGGAGCATTTTACAGCGATCATGGCGCAGCAATTTCTGGCAAATCCTGGCCACTGGAGGGATTCCGATCCGGAAACAGCGGATCTGTGGCGCTGGCACGCCTTGGAAGAAATCGAACACAAGGGTGTCGCCTACGACACGTGGCTATATGCGACACGGGAGTGGAGCCGCTGGCAACGCTGGAAGGTGAAGGCACTGATGATGCTGGTCATCACCCGCAATTTCTGGGGCAACCGCTGGAATGATACGCTCGACCTGCTTGCCCAGGACGGCCTGACCGGCTGGCGGGTAAAGCTTCGGTTGCTGAAATTTCTGCTGGTGAAGCCCGGTATTGCGCGGGCAATCATCGTCCCATGGTGCAAATTCTTCCTGCCTGGATTTCATCCATGGAACGAGGACGACCGGCATCTGATCCGGCGCGCCGACAGCGATTATGAAGCAGCGCTGACCGGACGACCGAGCACCATATAGATCAGCGTCTGCCGACCGCGGTCAGTGCGCCGCCTTGCTCACATCAACCTTCTCGATCCATTCCGGAAAGAAGCTCGGCTCGCGGTTGGACCAGCCCGGGGCGGTCGCCGCGGCTTCGCTGATCGATTGCAGCAGGTTCTTGCGGGTTTTCGGATGCAGATGGGGAAGCGCCGCTGCCGCGCAGAAAACGCCGGGAAGCCAGGGCCGCGAATCCGGTCCAAGCAGTCGCTCGTAAAGAAAGCGGAACGCCGGAAAACTCTTGATGCGTCCCTGCCCCAGATCATAGGCGGCAAGCGAGATCAGCGACGGCATGAAGACTTCGATACTTTCGATTGCGCAGTCCTGGGGGATGGCCTTGCGAATCTCGGGCAGCCGCCGGTACAACGACATCTGGACCTTGATTCCGGCTTCCTCGACCTTGTCTCGCGACCAGGTTTCGACCGCGTCGGACCGTTCGAGACCGACATCGAGGGATCGGCGGATATAGCGTTGTGCCGCGGAACTGAAGCTCGCGAACTCTTTCATCTCGGTCAGCGTCATGGCGCCGGGAACGGGGCGTATTTCCTTGGTCATCTTGTCGCAACTCCTCGTGGAACTATTGCACCGAGCCATTTGACCCAAAGATGGTTAGAAACCCGTTAACTATGGCGAATTAATTTACCCGTTACCGCGGCGAAGCCATAATATTGCGTCCGAAGCTTGGAAAGTTTCGACCAACAGCAAGCCTGTTTCGACCGGACACGATTAGCCTAGAGACAATCGATACCATATTGCCCTAAGTTGTCTTGAAACCATGAATTGAGCAAATATGCGAAAATTTGAAATCGGAAAACACAAGCCGTCTGTCGGCCATCAGGTCGCGATCCTGTCGATCCTCGGATTCTGGCTGTTCTATGCAATCGTCCTGACGCTTCGTGCCTCGATCGGCGACTGGCCAGCCCAGGGCGAGATGGCGGTGCGGCGCATCGTCGTGACGATTTTCGGCATCGGCATCACCTATCTGCTCTATCTCGTGCTCCGCCAGTTCGAGGACAAGGCGCTGTCCACCCGAATCATAACCGCCTTTGCAGCTGCGATACCCTGCGCGATCATCATCGCCTCGTTCAATCATCTGGTCTTCAATGTCTATTATCCCGAGAACCTCTGGGACGAGGCGCATGTCGAAGAAATGCGCAAATATATGGCTCAGGAGAATCTGGCACTCAAGGCGATCTCGGAAGACGCCACCTCGCGCTTTTTCTTCATCATCAGCTGGGCAACGCTCTATCTGACGCTGAGCTACGCCGGCGAGGTTCGCCAGATCGAGCGCAAGGCGGCGCGCTTTGCCCAGGCGGCGCAAGATGCCGAACTGCGGTCGCTGCGCTATCAGGTCAACCCGCATTTCCTGTTCAACACGCTCAACAGCCTGAGCACATTGGTGATGCGCAGCCAGCCGGAGGAAGCCGAGGAAATGATTCTCAACCTCTCCAAATTCTACCGCACCAGCCTGTCGGGCGATCCGCTGGAAGACGTGCCGCTCTCGGAAGAAGTGCATCTGCAGAATCTCTATCTCGATATCGAGGCGGTCCGCTTTCCGAAACGGCTCCGGACCAAGGTGCATATTCCCGATGATCTGCTGGGCGTGCTGGTCCCCGGCCTGATCCTGCAACCGCTGGTCGAAAATGCGATCAAGCACAGCGTCGCGCACAGCAAGCGACCGGTCACGATCGCGATCAGCGCGCGTTCGGATGGCGACAATCTGATCCTCACCGTTGCCGATGACGGCGATCCGCGACCGGTCGATCTGAGCGACAACGGCACAAGCAGCGGCATTGGCCTTGCCAATGTCCGCGACCGGCTTGAGACCCGCTTTGGCCGGCAAGCCAGCCTGCAGACTGTACGTCCGGAAGAAGGTGGCTATATTGCGCAGCTGACCCTGCCCCTGATGCTGGACAACCCATGACCGAAGACACCGAACGCAAACCGCTGACCACATTGATTGTCGACGATGAACCGCTCGCGATCGAACGCCTGCAACTGCTCTGCGCGCGACAGCCGGACATCAACCTGATCGGTACCGCCAGCGATGGCGAGGCGGCGCTGCGCCTCACCGAGCAACTGAAGCCCGACCTGCTGCTCCTCGATATCGCGATGCCGGGCAAGGACGGGCTGGATGTCGCGCGAGCCCTGTCTGGCAAGGCCGACGCGCCGGCGATCATCTTTGTCACCGCCTTCGACCGTTTTGCGGTCGAGGCATTCGACGTGGCGGCGATCGACTATGTACTGAAACCGGTCGACAACCAGCGGCTGAGCCTGGCCATTTCGCGAGTCCGCGAACGCACCGCCGAACCGCGCAACAGCGAGGGCGAGGACTCGCCCTGGGCGGAAGAATTTTGGGTCCCCTACAAGTCCGAACTGCGCCGCATCGTCGCTAATGAAATCGACCGCGTCGAGGCAGAACGCGATTATATGCGGCTGCATGTCGGCAGCGTCAGCTATCTGCTGCACCAGACGATCACCGGGCTTGAGGAACGACTCAATCCGGAAGAGTTCATCCGGCTGCACCGGTCGCACCTGGTCCGTCGCGACTGGATCGCCGGCCTGCGCCACGACGGCGGCGGCGTGTGGATGGCCTGCCTGAAATGCGGCACCGAGATCCGGATCGGCCGCACCCATTTGGCAGAAGCCAAGAAGCTGGCCGGCAAATAGCCGCTAGCTGTCCGGCAGGTTTGCCAGCAGCTTGTCCAGCGTCGCCGGATAGTCGCGTACTCGGATTCCGGTGGCGTTGTAGATCGCGTTGGTGACCGCGGCGGCTGCACCGCATATGCCAAGCTCGCCGATGCCCTTGGCCTGGATCGGGCTGGCCCATTCGTCTCGCTCCTCGAGCAGCACCACCTCGATCTGCGGCACGTCCAGGTTCACCGGGACATGATATTCCGCCAGATCATGGTTGACGAGATGGCCGTCACGATTGTCGAACACCAGTTCCTCAGTGAGCGCGCTGCCGATTCCCCAGATCATCCCGCCATAGCATTGCGAGGTCGCGGTTTTTTCGTTCAGGATTCGGCCAGCGCCGAACACGCCCAGCATTCGCCTCACCCGGGTTTCACCGGTCACGGCATTGACCGCAACCTCGGCGAAATAGGATCCGTAGGTCGCCTGCTGCATCTCTTCCAGTGTCTGGCCCGGCTCGATATGACCGACAGCGGACAGATCCCGTCCATCCAGGATATCCGTAATCGGACGCGTCGCAGCACCGGCACCGGCATGGCCCTCGGCCAGTTTCAGCCCGGCTTCATCCGTACCCAGCTTTTGCGCAATCATCCTGCGGATTTCCTCGCAAGCGAGAAACACTGCGGAGCCAGCGGAAGACGCGCCCCAGGAGCCGCCAGACCCCGGTCCCTTCGGCAGGTCGCTGTCGCCCAGTCGGGTCTCAACCCAGCCAGCCGGCAAACCGAGCATGTCGCCCGCGATCTGCGTGAGGATCGCATACGTGCCGGTACCGATATCGGTCATGTCGGTTTCGACCAGTGCGCTGCCATCAGAGTGCAGGGTAACCCGGGCCTTTGCTTCCGACAGTATGTTGACCCGCGCCGCGCCGGCCATGCCGTGACCGATGAGCCATTCGCCTTGGCGCAACGATCCGGGTGTCCGGTTGCGCTTGTCCCATGCAAACCGCTTGGCGCCTTCGTCGAGCGCTTCTGTGAACCGCCGCGACGAATAGGGAATGTCCTGCTCAGGATGCCGATCTGGCACATTGCGCTTCCGCAGTTCCACCGGATCGATGCCGGCCGCCTCGGCCAGCTCGTCCAGCGCATTTTCCATCACCTGCATGCCGACCGCCTCACCGGGCGCCCGCACCGAGCCGCCGCAGGTCCGTTGGATACGCGCCACCTCAATACCGAGTTTCCGATTCTTACCGCCGTAGAGAAAATGGGTCGCCTGCGTGACCGGCTCGTAAAAGCCCTCGCCCGGGAGGTTGGACACCAGGCATTCATGGCCGATACCGGTCAGCACGCCATCCGCGTCGCACGCCAGGCGGACATGCTGCCGCGTCTCCGACCGGCGCATGGTGGTTTCGAAGACCTGCGGCCGCGACAGCGCCACGCAGACCGGCTGGCCGGTTTCCTTGGCGGCGAGCGCGGCAGACACCGCTTCGGGGGAGATTCCGAGCTTGGACCCAAAACCGCCGCCGACATAAGGCGACAGCATATGGATATTGTCCGGGACGATATGCAGCGCGTCGGCCAGTTCGTTGATATTGTAGTTGAGCATTTGGTAGCTGCCGCGCAGGGTCAGCTTGTCGCCGTCCCAGCTGGCGATCGCGCAATGCGGTTCCATCGCCGCGCTATTGTGGCCCGGCGTCCGATAGAGCTGATCGACGGAGAACGCAGCATCCTGCATCACCTGATCGAGATCACCCTGATCGAGCTGATCATCCTCCGGCTGTTCGCGCTCGGTAAGGTCCGCTTCCGGATCGAAGGCTGCATTACCTTCCGCCTCGTAGCTGACCTGCAGGATGTTCGCGCCATGGCGCGCCTGTTCGAAGGTCTCGGCAACAACCAGCGCGATCGGCTGACCGAAATAGTCCACCTGCCGGGCACCCTGCGGCGGCGCTACGTTGGCACCACCCTGTGCCGGCCGGCGCAATAGCCGGTCATCGGTGACCACCGCCCGCACCCCGTTCTGGCCGAGAAGGGCATCGCTCGCCACATCGGTCACCCGGCCCTTTGATATCGTCGCCCGGACCAGTACGCCGTAGAGCATGTCCGGCACATCCCATTCATGGGCATAGGTCGCCTGGCCGGATACCTTCAGCGGTCCGTCGGGACGGTCCATCGGTGTCCCGACCAGCCCCTGCACCATGTCGTCGAGCCGGTTGCGGCTGTCCGCCTTGTCCATTTTGTGATGCGCGGTCATGCGGCTGCTCCTGTGGCTTCCCTGAGGACCGAGATCAGCACCCGTCGCGTCAGCGGTATCTTGAAATCATTGCTGCCCTGGCCTTTGGCCGCTGCGAGCAACTGGTCCGCCGCTCGGACGAACAGTTCCGTCGACGGCTTCTCACCAACCAGCAGCGCCTCGACCGCCTCGTCGCGCCAGGGCTTGTGCGCCAGCCCGCCAAAAGCCAGCGCAACTGAGCCGATTTTCTCGCCATCCATTTTCACCACCGCCGCCAGCGAGCAGAGCGCAAAGGCATAAGAGGCGCGGTCACGGACCTTGCGGTAAATCTGCCTGCCCTCGACCGGTGGCGGCAGAATGACAGCGGTGATCAGATCGCCCGCCTCCAGAATATTGTCCTGCTCGGGATGATCCCCGGGGAGCCGGTGGAAATCCCGCACCGGCACCAGCCGGCTCTCGCCGTCGGCACCTTCGATCTCGACCTCGGCATCGAGCGCGGTCATCGCCACGGCCATGTCGCCCGGATAGGTGGCGATACAGGCATCGCTGGCTCCCAGGATCGCGTGGATCCGGTTGAATCCCTGCATCGCCTGGCAGCCGGATCCCGGCTCGCGCTTGTTGCAGGGCATCGCGGTATCATAGAAATAATAGCAGCGGGTGCGCTGGCACAAATTGCCGCCGGTGGTCGCCTTGTTTCGCAACTGGCCGCTTGCCCCGGCCAGGATCGCCCGCGACAGAACCGGATAGAGCTGCCGGACACGCACATGCGCGGCGCAGTCGCTGTTGGTTACGAGCGCGCCGATCCGCAGCCCGCCGGCCTCGGTCTCGCTGATCTCGTCAAGACCCAGCCGGTTGATATCGACCAGCCGGTCGGGCGCCATCACCTCCAGCTTCATCAGGTCGAGCAGATTGGTGCCGCCGGCGATAAAACTCGCATCGGCGGCAGCCTGCGCGGTGGCGTCGGCGCGGTCGCTGGCTCTGGCATAGACAAAGGGCTTCATGACCTACCTCCCGCAACCTGGCGGATCGCGCTAACGATATTGGGATAGGCAGCGCAGCGGCACAGATTGCCGCTCATGCGCTCGGATATTTCCTCGTCGCTCAGTTGATCGGGACCCGAGAGATCTTCGGACACGAAGCTCGGCCATCCCGCCTTCGCTTCTTCAATCATCGCCGTTGCCGAACAAATCTGCCCCGGGGTGCAATAGCCGCACTGGAAACCGTCATGCGCAACGAAGGCCGCCTGCAGGTCGGACAGTTTGCCGGGTTCGCCGAGTCCCTCAATCGTGATAATTTCGTCGCCGTCGTGCATGCAGGCGAGCGTCAGGCAGCTGTTGATCCGTCGCCCCTTGACGATCACCGTGCATGCACCGCACTGGCCATGGTCGCAGCCCTTCTTCGTCCCGGTCAGTCCGAGATGATTGCGCAGCGCATCGAGCAGAGTTACCCGACTGTCGGCTTCCAGCTCATGGCTCTTGCCATTCACGGTCAGTTGTGTGGTTTCCATGGTGGCGGCGTCCTTCTCATGAGGCGGTTGATCGCCGCGATCTGACCGGCATCGGCAGACGCGAAACGATACGGGCGATGCATGATCGCCAGTTGATGCTAACCTTACGTGCGAAGGCACCGATGGTTCCCCCTCCAGGCCCTGTCATCACAGCGCAATGCTCCTGTGGCGCTTAATCATTGCCCGATGGTGCCAATGTCTGTAGGGGCGGCACCTGTTTTCCGGTCGAATCCGGCTCGATACCCGCCTCTCCAGCAAGGAATTGTCAACGACCATGCCGCCATTTTCAGAACCAGGTTTCCAGGAACGCACCCGCATGGCTGCCAAAGCCAAGCAGGCCGCGCTCAAAAAGCTGAAGGCGAAAAAGCCACTCAGCCCCGAGGTCCTGGCCGAGCGCAAGGCAGCCGAGCTGGCCCGCGAGCAAAAGCAGGCCAAGGCCAGCGCCGAGAAACGCGCCGCATTCGAGCAGCAGAAGGCGGAGCGCAAGGCTGCGAAAGAACAGGCCAAACCGAAGCTCGCCCTGGGCCTGACGGAAACCGAGAAGAAGGCCGCTCGCGACGCGCGCTACGCCGCGCGCAAGAAACGCAAGCGCTAGGATGTCCGGCACCGGGCACAATCGTCCGGAACCGCGGATCGCCATTGGCAGGCGCCGACAAAATCCCAAAGGCTTCGCCGGTGGCGTAGAGGCCGACGACAGGCATCACGCCGGACCGGATGTCAAACCCATGCGCCACGGGTCTGTTCACCATGGGGATATGACCCGGGCTATCCTGCGCCGCCGTTCGCCATCGCCCTAAAAAAGCCGTCGACAAGCGATCAGCGACAGGCCTATCCTGTTGTCACGCCTTTGCCACTACCCGGAACCATCGGATTCTGCCTTGATATTCAATATTTTCATCATCCTGTCGGTGATCGCGACCGGTCTGATCCTGCTCGCTCCGCGCCTTTCGAAGACGCCGGTCTGGCGAGCCACGGTAACGCCGCTGGCCTCGATCATTGGCAGCGGCTTTCTGGTACTCGCCCCGATCCTGGTATCGGACTATGGCTATGTCGCGCCGGCGATCATGGCCGGCCTGTGCCTGGGCGCCTATCTGTTCGGGTCGGCGATCCGCTTCAATATCTTCCACCGCAATGTCGAGCAGCCGGTCGAGAATGAGGGCATTGACCGGCTGGAACTGGCGGCTTCCTGGGCGCTGGTCTTCGCTTTCACCATTTCGGTCGGCTATTATCTCAATCTGTTCGGTGCCTTCGGCGTCAGCCTGACCAGCTTCGACAGTCCCGCCAATGCCAAGCTGCTGACCTCGGGCGTCTATATTCTTATCCTGATCGTGGGCTGGACCCACGGGTTCAAGGCACTGGAGCAGATGGAATATGGTGCGGTGACGCTGAAGCTGGCGATCATCGTCGGCCTGCTCGTCGGCCTGAGCTGGTATTTCTACCAGAAAGCGGATGCCGGGACCCTGTTCGTCCACGCGCCCGCCCTGTCCGGTTGGCCGGCGATCACGCTCGCTTTCGGCCTGATCATCACGGTTCAGGGCTTTGAAACGTCGCGCTATCTGGGTCACAATTATGATGCTGCCACCCGGATCAAGTCGATGCGGCTGGCGCAGGCCGTCAGTGCGCTTATCTACATGATCTATATAGGTCTGTTTGCCTATAGCTTCGAGCGGGAACAATTTGCCCTGACCGAGACCGCGATCATCGACATGATGGGAATCATCACCCCCATTCTGCCGCTGCTGCTGGTCGCAGCGGCACTGGCCGCGCAGTTTAGCGCCGCCATTGCTGACACCAGCGGCTCCGGCGGGCTGATTGAGGAGCTAACCAGGGGCCGGATCAAGGCGCGCACCGGCTATGCGATCCTGGTCGGGATCGGCCTGTTCCTGACCTGGAGCGTCAATATCTTCCAGATCATCGCCTATGCCAGCCGCGCCTTTGCGCTTTATTACACCCTTCAGTCGGTCATCGCCGCGCGGCGCGCCTTCCTGATTCCCGGCAACCGGCTCAAGGGGTTCGGTTTCATGGCGCTGGGGATACTCGGAGGGATGATCGTCCTGTTCGGCAATGACGTCGAATCGTCGAACGGCTGAACGACGGTCAGTCGATGACCGTACGCGGACGGGCCTGCCGATAGGTGCCGAGCAACCGCACGCTGTTGCAATGGAAGCTGAGCTCGGTCAGCGCCCGGTCGATCGCGGGATCACCGGGAGCACCCTCGATATCGGCGTAAAATTCGGTCGCGGCAAAGCTGCTGCCCTGCTGGTAGCTTTCCAGCTTGGTCATGTTGACGCCATTGGTCGCAAAGCAGCCCAGCGCCTTGTACAGCGCCGCCGGGATATTTTTGACCTCGAACACAAAGGTGGTCATCAGCGGGCCATTGGCCTCGGGCACCACCGCCTTGGGAGCGAGCACGACGAAGCGGGTAATATTGTCCGGCGCGTCCTCAATCGCTTCCTGAATCGGGTGCAGACCGTAGATCTGCGCGGCAAGCCTTGGCGCGATGGCAGCGGCATGCGGATCGTCGGACTGGGCGACAAAGGCGGCCGCCGCGGCGGTATCGGCATAGGCAACGGGAATGATCCCGCGCTTGCGCAGATAGTGGCGGCACTGGCCGAGCGCTTGCGGGTGGCTCATCGCCGTGTGGATCGTCGCATCCGCCGATTGCGCCATCAGGCAATGGCGGATCGGCATGAAATATTCGTCGACGATATGCAGGCCCGATTCGGGCAGCAGGAAATGGATATCCGCAACCCGGCCGTGCAGCGAATTTTCGATCGGGATGATCGCGCAACCGGCCGTGCCGAGTTTCACCGCGTCGATCGCGTCCTCGAACGAAAAGCAGGGAACCGGCAGGCCCTCCGGCGCATAATCGAGCGCGGCAAGGTGCGAGTTGGCACCCGGCGCGCCCTGGAAGGCGACCGCTTTTTCCGGCGATTCGGCGGCTTTCTCGGTCATTTTCCTGACCATGCCCAGTGCGTTTTTCGGAAAGCTGTCCATCTCGTCCCTCTTCTGCGCTGCCCCGATAGTCGAACCGGATGCAGCGGAGCAAGAGGGAAGTGCTCCGGCGTTCGGGTGACGGCACATTTGCCGTCTGCCCAAGCACAAATTACGGCAATTGAGGCCTTGCGTTGCTCCCTCGCCCTCTTTACAGACAGCACAGATTTGGCAGGCCCATGGCCGCCGCTCACTCAGGGGTTTGAGACAATTTATGAGCAACAATAACACCATTGCAGGTTGGGTACTGGCTGGCGGCATAGCGGCTCTCGGCTTTTCGATCGTCAGCGGCAAATATTTCCACGCCGGCAAGCATGAGCGCCCCGAAGTGATGGGCTATGTTATTGAAGGCGTTGAATCCTCAGAAGGCGGCGCGAACGCGGGCCCATCGATTGAAACCCTATTACAGACCGCCGACGCCGCAGCGGGCGAAAAAGTCTTTGGTAAATGTGCGGCCTGCCACACGATCAACCAGGGCGGTGCCAATGGCATCGGTCCAAACCTTTGGGGCGCGCTCGGCAAGCCGCACGGCCATGTCGCCGGCTTTGCCTACAGCGATGCGCTGAAGAGCGTTGCGGGCAACTGGGACTGGGAAGGCATGGATGCCTGGCTGACCTCGCCGCGCAAATATGCCCCGGGTACGAAAATGACCTTTGCCGGTCTTGGCAAGGCGGAAGACCGGGCCAATCTGATGGTCTATCTGAACTCGCAAGGCTCCAATCTGCCACTGCCGGCTGCTCCGGTTGCGGAAAAAGAGGACGAAGCTGAAGAGGGAGCCGAAGCGACGGTAGAGGCCGGTCCCGATGAAGAAGCATCAGTAGCAGACGAAACCAACGCTGCGGACGAATAATCGGCTAAAGGCGTCCCGATTGCGTTAGTCGCAATCCAGCCCGTAAAAATCGGTAATGATATTCCAGGCCTCGTCAGCGGTTTCGACGAACTGGAACAGGTCAAGGTCAGCGCGACCGATTGTGCCTTCCTCGGCGAGCGCCTCGAAATTGATCACCCGGTTCCAGAAGGCTTTGCCAAACAGCAAAATCGGAAGCTTGTCCATCTTGCCGGTCTGGACCAGCGTGACCAGCTCCAGAAACTCATCCAGCGTCCCGAATCCGCCCGGGAAGACCGCCACCGCCCTCGCCCGCAACAGGAAGTGCATCTTGCGCAAGGCAAAATAGTGGAACTGAAAACTCAGTGAGGGCGTGACATATTCGTTCGGCGCCTGTTCGTGCGGCAGGACGATATTGAGTCCGATCGACTCCTTGCCCGCATCCGCTGCCCCGCGGTTGGCGGCTTCCATGATCGATGGCCCGCCGCCGGAGCAGACGACAAAATCGCGCTTGCCATGGGCCGAAATGCCGCAGGCACTGGCCAGCCGCGCCAGTTCGCGAGCCTCGTCATAATATTTGGCCTTGTCCCGCAACCGTTCGGCGATCTTGCGCGAATCCTCGTCAATTGCTGCCTCGACCAGCGCGTCGGCCTTGCTGGGCTCGGGAATACGGGCGGACCCGTACATTACCAGAGTCGAGCCGATATCCGCCTCGTCGAGCAGCATCTCGGGCTTCAGCAGTTCCAGCTGGAAGCGGACCGGGCGCAATTCTTCGCGAAGCAGGAACTCGGTGTCCTGAAAGGCCAGCCGATAGGCAGGATCCCGGGTCTGGGGCGTCCCTATGTCTGCCTTTTCGGCAAATTCGGCTTCCTGTTTGGCATGATAAAAGCGGCGGTCGTGTAGATCTTTATTGGTCATGGATTCGCCCTAGAGCAAAGCCTTGCGGCTGACCAGAGAGCATGTTCGCCTACCGGCAATAACCGTTGCCGCTCATGTCGAGATGGAAATGATCCCGATGGGCTGCGTTGTAATTGGGACTGAGCACGGTCCCGAAGCGCTTGCAGGCGCTGTCGTGAATGGCGGTCAGGAATTGCATCTCCCGGCGACCGCTTTTCCAGTTATTCTCCACCGTTATCCGGCGACCGTCCGCAAGCACGAAGGCTGATACGTCGATCGCGTTGGCATGCGCATGTTCGGACAATTTACCTGATCCGGCGATATTCCGGCAACTGTAGCTTCCCATGGTTTCGATCCGCTTGAGATCGCTGCCAAGATACTGCCGGGCCGCCCGCTTCACGGCATATTCGGTCCAGGCAGCGAATTTGCTAGCCAGTTCGCACTTGACCGGGCCCAGATTCGTAACGTCTGCCCCGACATCGAGCAGCTTGATGCTGTCGATCTGGCTGCAGCCACCGCTGAACTGCCGGTTGGGCAGGGGCGAAAAACGGACGTGGGCCTTGCTCAGATCGCTGAGACACTGGCGAGCAGACGGGCTGGGATTGAATGCACCGATGCCGGCGGAAGATGGCGGACGCTGCGCCTTCCCGCCGCGTCCATCCGGTATCGCGCCACAGGCGCTCAGCAGAATGGATAGCAGGGTCAGTGCGGATATTCCGCGCCCGGTCCCTAGCTTTTCCTTAACTATATTCATGATTCCCGTTTCGCATAAATTGGGTTAATATCTCCCTAAAGACAATGCTCAGCACCGGGCGGCAAGGGGCCCGACGGACGGCATGACCCTGCGAAAACCGGCTGATTCGGGCACCCCTTCGATCCCGCGACCGGTTTCAACTGCAACCAGAAACGCGCTTGACATGCAGTGTCGCGCCAGACAAAGGGGCGCCGGGCCACGCGGTCCCAACGCCGCGCGAGCTCTCTGTAAGGAGAAGCGTTTAAATGACTGATACGACTGTACCGACGCCTGAGTTGCGTCCTGACTGCCCGAATTTCTCTTCGGGTCCGACCGCCAAGTTTCCCGGCTGGTCCCTCGACAAAATCAACACCAT
>CAWUKF010000021.1:0-17874 GCA_963922745.1 uncultured Sphingomonadales bacterium | reverse complement strand
TGATAGAGACGGTCATGAAACTCGGACCGCTCGAATGGATTGGACATATGACGCTCGCCAACAGGCAGTCGATGATATTTCCGGTCCTGATAGGTCGCCGGGCGCTGAGACGCGGCTTTCTCGTCAACAGTGCCAGGAGATGGATGCTGGGTCGGCACCAAGAAAGATAATTTATGAAAATTGCCATGCTTGCCCGGAATCCGAATCTCTATTCGCACAGGCGCCTGGTCGAGGCAGCCGAAATGCGGGGGCACACGCTCGACATATTGAACACCACGCGCTGTACCGTGAATATTGCCAGCCACCGACCGACGATCACTTATAATGGCGACACGCTGGAAGGCTATGACGCGGTCATCCCGCGTATCGGCGCGTCGATCACGAATTACGGGACGGCGGTGCTGCGGCAGTTTGAAATGGCCGGTGTCTGGCCGCTCAACGAAAGCGTCGCCATTGGCCGCAGCCGCGACAAGCTGCGCTCGATGCAGATATTCGCCAAATATGGTCTCGGCCTGCCACTGACCGCCTATGCCAACGATCCCAAACAGGCAGAAGAGATCATCCGGGCCGTCAACGGACCGCCGGTGGTCATCAAGCTGCTCGAAGGCACCCAGGGCATCGGCGTGGTGCTTGCCGAGACGATGTCGAGCGCCAAGTCGGTGATCGAGGCGTTTCGCGGCGCCAATGTCAATATTCTGGTTCAGGAATTCATCAAGGAAGCCGGCGGTACCGATATTCGCGCGCTGGTCGTGGGCGGCAAGGTGGTTGCCGCGATGAAGCG
The DNA here is from genome assembly GCA_963922745.1 of uncultured Sphingomonadales bacterium. Classification (GTDB taxonomy): domain Bacteria; phylum Pseudomonadota; class Alphaproteobacteria; order Sphingomonadales; family Sphingomonadaceae; genus Parasphingorhabdus. The sequence continues at coordinate 17,093 of CAWUKF010000021.1, read as the reverse complement.
GACCGGTGCAGCGGACGACTTCCGCTCCAACCTGCATCGCGGCGGTAGCGCCCAGATCGTGAAGATCACGCCCGAAGAGCGTTCCACCGCGTTGCGCGCGGCCAAGCATATGGGGCTGAATGTGTGCGGCGTCGACATGCTGCGCTCCAATCACGGCCCGGTGATCATGGAAGTGAACAGCTCGCCGGGTCTCGAGGGCATCGAAAATGCCACCGGCAAGGATGTCGCGGGCCAGATCATCGAATTTATCGAGAAAAACGCCCAGCCCGGAAAAACGAAGACCCGCGGCAAGGGATGAGGGGTCGGGTCTGGAGGGCTCGGCTTTTGCAGACCCGAACCAAAGACTTTCCAAACTCTGCTGCACTTCGCAGTGCGGCCTAAAGTTTTGTCACTGTCGCTGGACAGGGCAGGGCTGACGGGCAGGGAGCTGTTTCTCGCGCCGGATGGTTAAATCACCTCATCTTCGTCTAGCAGCTGGTTCCCCGTAATCGCATCCTCAATCTGCTCCAGCCGTTCGCTCACTGTATCGAATATTCTCACTTCGGCGACATGGAGCAGCGCGTCGCCTTGATTGACCACCGGCAGGTTGCTGTGGCCGATCACAATCCCGTCCACCGGGGACAGGATCGCTTCCTCGCCATCGCCAAAAATATCGCTGATACAGGCCACCGTATCGCCCTTGTGGACCTTGGTCCCGGAAGGCGCGACCAGCCTGCAGATCCCGCCTTTGGTCGAGCGCAACCAGAGTGTGCGGGTCGCCTGCGCTGGCGGTGTGCCGCGCCGGCTGAGCCGCTTGGTGTCGATCATTTCCAGTTTCTTGAGCACCCGCAAAATGCCGTTCACCCCGGTGAGCACGGAAAACTCGTCGAAGCGCAGCGCTTCGCCGGCTTCCATCAGCAACATGTCGACGCCCGCTTCCCGGGCCAGCGCACGCAGCGAACCGGGCCGCAGTTCCGCTTCGATAATGACCGGTGGCCCGAAATCGATGGCAAGTTCCTTGAGTTCCGGATTGCCCTGCGCGATGCGGATCTGCGGCAGGTTATAGCGATGCTGGGCAGCGCTGTGGATATCGATACCCAGCGAGCAATGATCGATAATCTCGGTGGAGAAGATATGGGCGAGCTGCGAAGCCAGCGAACCCTTCTCCGTCCCCGGAAAGGACCGGTTGAGATCGCGACGGTCGGGCAGATAGCGGCTATGGGTTATGAACCCGAACATGTTGACCACCGGCACGAAGATCACGGTCCCGGCCATGCGGCTCGGGTGGAGCTTCTTCATCACCCGGCGAATGATCTCGGTGCCGATGATTTCATCGCCGTGGATCGCCGCGCTGACAAAAATCGTCGGCCCGGTGCGCTTGCCGTGGAATACCCGCACGACCATATTGGCCTGCATTCCGGCGGAAAGATCGCTTATCGGAATTGCGATATCGCCGACCTTGCCGGGCGCTACCACTTGCCCGCCTATTTCGAACAGATCACGCTTGTTTCTATTGGTCATATTGGCCCCCCCCGGAATGGCATAAAGCTATGGCGCGGGACGATGGCCAACCGCAAGGCAAATTACACAGAATATATATTGCCGAGTTTGTGTCGACCCACAGTTGGCGCTGCGGATGGCATCAAGGTCCAGCGGGAGCGACCAAGCCACGGCCATGCCAACGGGACAGAGATGGAAAAAGTGGGTTTGTTTGATCTGGACCTGTTTGTTATGACCTGTCGAGCCTGTTCTCTGTCCGTGGCAAACCGCATTCTTCTGCGCTTGACAGTCTGGCCAACCCTCCCTAAATACGCCTTATTCGAAACCGTTTTGAACCGGCAACACCCTTTGTGGTGCGCGCTGGTTTTGTGCGTTTTGAGTAATGTTTTTAATGACTTGGCGATGAGATAGGTGCCGGCGAATCGGTCCCTGTGGAGCATGGAGAAAAATATTGGCACGTATTGCTGGGGTAAATATCCCAACTAACAAGCGCGTAATCATTGCGCTTACCTATATTCACGGTATCGGACGCACCAGAGCGGCTGAAATTGTCGAAAAATTGAAGATTGATCCCGCCCGCCGGGTTCAGGACCTGACGGATCAGGAAGTTTTGCACATTCGTGAAACCATTGATGCCGAGCATACGGTTGAAGGCGATTTGCGGCGTGAAGTTGCAATGAACATCAAGCGTCTGATGGATCTGGCCTGCTATCGCGGCCTGCGTCACCGTAAGGGACTTCCTGTTCGCGGACAGCGCACGCATACCAATGCGCGCACCCGCAAGGGCAAGCCCAAGGCGATCGCCGGCAAAAAGAAATAAGGCTTGTCTTCGGATAAGTATCTTCAAGATATTAGGTAGGAATTGATCACATGGCACGCGAACCGCAGCGCTTAAAGAAAAGTGCGCGCAAGAATATTTCGGCAGGCGTAGCGCACGTCAACGCCACTTTTAACAATACGATGGTCACCATCACCGATGCCCAGGGCAACGCGATCAGCTGGTCCTCTGCCGGCATGATGGGCTTCAAGGGCTCTCGCAAGTCGACTCCTTATGCAGCGCAGGTTGCAGCGGAAGACGCCGGCAAGAAAGCCGCCGATCATGGTGTGCGGACACTGGAAGTGGAAGTGAAGGGTCCTGGCTCCGGTCGGGAATCCGCGCTTCGTGCGCTTCAGGCTGTTGGCTTCACGATCACCTCGATCCGTGACGTCACGCCGATCCCGCACAATGGTGTTCGCCCATCCAAGCGGCGCCGCGTCTAAGACCGCTTGCGTTTCGCGGACGGCCACTTGGCCGATATCCGCATTTTTAAAATTCAGAGCGGTGATGACGTCCACAGCCGCTCTTTGAACCACTAGGGGAAGTCCATGACTGTCAATATGAAGAACTGGCAAGAACTGAAGAAGCCCAACGTCCTCGACATCAAACCCGGCGGTGACCCGAAGCGCAAGGCGACTTTTATCGCCGAACCTCTCGAGCGCGGCTTTGGCCTGACCATGGGCAATGCATTGCGCCGCGTGCTTCTGTCTTCGCTTCAGGGCGCGGCAGTTACCTCGATCAAGATCGAAAATGCGCTGCATGAATTTTCGTCGCTGCCTGGCGTTCGCGAAGATGTCACGGACATCGTTCTGAACATCAAGCAGATCGCTCTGAAGATGGAAAGCGAAGATGCCAAGCGTCTGCAACTCTCCGCAACCGGCCCGGCAGAAGTCAAGGCTGGCGACATTGCCGTGTCCGGCGATATCGAGATCATGAACCCTGATCTTGTGATCTGCCATCTCGACGAAGGCGCGTCGCTGAACATGGAACTGACCGTCAATGTCGGCAAGGGCTATGTTCCCGCTGTCGCCAACCGTCCGGCCGATGCGCCGATTGGCCTGATCCCGGTTGACTCGCTCTATTCGCCGGTCCGTCAGGTGTCCTACAAGGTGGACAACGCCCGCGTTGGCCAGGAACTGGACTTCGACAAGCTGAACCTCACCATCGAAACCGACGGCACCGTGACCCCGGAAGATGCGATCGCTTATGCGGCCCGCATTTTGCAGGACCAGTTGCAGCTGTTCGTGCATTTCGAAGAAGCGCTGGAACAGGTGTCTTCGCCGATCGGCATGGCCGCCCAGCAGAGCCAGGCAGAAAGCGATGCCAACCAGCTCAACCGCTATCTGCTCAAGAAGGTCGACGAACTGGAACTCAGTGTCCGCTCCGCCAACTGCCTCAAGAACGACAATATCATCTATATTGGCGATCTCGTGCAGAAGACCGAAGCCGAAATGCTGCGTACCCCGAACTTTGGCCGCAAGTCCTTGAACGAAATCAAGGAAGTGCTGTCCAGCATGGGTCTCCGCCTCGGCATGGACATCCCCGGATGGCCGCCTGAAAATATCGAAGAAATGGCCAAGAAGCTCGAACAAGAGCTGCTCGGCTAAAGGATCTACCGTTAGTGGTGAGCTTGTCGAACCACGTTTCTCCGAGGAGAAGTGCCCTTCGACAGGCTCACCACTAACGGATTACGGGTGATGGGTTGCCCCTTAAGTCAACCTGCTGCGGGGTACCTCATACGGCCCCATAACGAACAAAGGAAATACCATGCGTCATAGAATGAAGGGCCGCCGGATGCAGCGGACCGGTGCTCACCGTCAGGCTCTGCTGAAGAACCTCGCCGCGGCACTGATCAAGCACGAACAGATCATGACCACCGTACCAAAGGCGAAGGAATTGCGCCCGGTTGTCGAAAAGCTGATCACGCTCGGCAAACGCGGTGGCCTGTCCAACCGCCGGATCGCGCATGCGCGCCTGATGGATGAGACCCAGGAAAAGAAATTGTTCGAAGTGCTGGCCGATCGCTACGCCGAACGCAATGGCGGCTACACCCGCATCATCCGTGCCGGTTTCCGCGCTTCGGATGCTGCTCCTATGGCGATCATTGAGCTGGTTGACCGGGATGTGGATGCCAAGGGTCAGGACAGCGGACCGGATCAGAATGCTCAGGATGAATACGAAGACGCCTGAGCCGCTTTTCAAAAGCCATAGTTTCAATTGATAATGGAGGTCGCGAGCGATAAGCTTGCGGCCTCTTTTCTTTGCCGAGGTGATTATGCGTACACTGACCCTTCTGACTTTTGCCACCGGGCTGGCGCTGAGTTCACCCCTGCTGGCCGCCGATCATGAAAACAAGGAAACCCCACTGACCTATCCGGAAACCAGAACGGTTGATGTCGTCGAGCAGCAATTTGGCGAATATATTTCCGATCCCTATCGCTGGCTTGAAAATGATGTGCGCGAAGATCCGGAAGTGGCGGCATGGGTGAAGGCGGAGAATGCGGTCACCGATGCCTATCTGGAGACGCTGCCCGGACGCGAGGTTCTGGCCAAATCCATGACCCAGCTGTTCGACTATGATGATCTCGGCATTCCCGAAGAAGCCGGTGGCAAATATTTCTACGAACGCAAGAGTGGCGGCCAGAACCAGGCCGTCCTCTATGTCCGTGATGGGGCCGATGGCGAAGAGAGGGCGCTGATTGATCCCGCGAAATGGTCGAAAGACGGTGCCACGGCGCTGGCAGGCTGGAAACCATCCGGTGACGGCAGTCTGCTGGTCTATGCGATTCAGGACGGCGGTTCCGACTGGCGGACGCTCAAGGTACTGGATGTACAGACGGGTGAAGTTCAGTCGGATAACATCGAATGGGCCAAGTTTACCGACTTGGCGTGGCTGCCGAAGAATGTAGGATTTCTCTATTCGCGTTTTCCCAAGCCCGAAGAAGGCGCTGCCTTCCAGTCACTGAATGCCGACCATGCCGTCTATCTGCACGTGATTGGCAACGACCAGGCCAAGGACACAAAAGTCTACGCGACGCCGGATCAGCCGGAACTCAATCACTCTGCGGAACTGACTTCCGACAAGGAATGGGTGGTGATCACGTCCTCTTCCGGCACCGATGAAGCCTATGAGCTCACGCTGATCAAGGTCGATGCCCCGAAGCTGGAAACGCGCAAGCTTGTCAGCGGATTCGAAAATGACTGGCGGCTGATCGATGGCGTGGGCGACACGCTCTATTTCGTGACCAACAAGGACGCGCCGCGGATGCGGGTCGTCAAAACCGACGTGAGCGCGGCAGAACCCGAGTTTACCGAGGTCGTTCCGGAGAGCGACACGGTGATCAATGGGGCGATGATCGTCGGCGACCGGCTGGTGGTCAGCTATCTTGTCGATGCCAAAAGCCAGCTTGCCACGTTCGATCTCGACGGCAAGGCGCTCGGCGCGATTGACCTTCCCGGCCCGGGGCAGGTGGGTGGTCTCAGCGGTTCGATGAAGAGCGATGAAGGCTTTTTCACGTTCCAGAGCTTTAACCGGCCAACCACGGTCTTCCGTTACGAGCCATCGTCCGAACCAACCGTCTGGGCGGCGCCGACGCTGCCCTTTGACCCGGACATGGTCGAGGTGACCCAGCGCTTCTACGAGAGCAAGGACGGCACGAAAATCCCGATGTTTCTGGTGCATATGAAGGGTCAGGATCTCTCCAAAGGCGCGCCGACCATGCTCTACGGCTATGGCGGGTTCAATATCTCGGTGCTGCCGCAATATAAGCCTGCCTGGATGGCTTGGATCAAGGCGGGCGGCGTGTTCGCCTCGGCCAACCTGCGCGGCGGCGGCGAATATGGCAAGGAATGGCATGACGCCGGACGCTTGCAGAACAAGCAGAATGTGTTCGACGACTTCATTGCCGCCGGCGAATATCTGATCGACGAAGGCATCACGCCGAAGGACGGTCTGGCGATCGAAGGGCGGTCCAACGGCGGCCTGCTGATCGGCGCGGTGATGAACCAGCGGCCCGACCTGTTCACTGCCGGCCATGCGGCGGTCGGGGTGATGGACATGCTGCGCTTCAACCGGTTCACCGCCGGGCGTTACTGGGTCGACGATTATGGCTATCCGGACAAGGAACAGGATTTCAACACCCTGCTCGCCTATTCGCCCTATCACAATCTGAAAGGCGGCGTGGACTATCCCGCGCTGATGGTGTCGACCGCGGATACCGATGACCGGGTGGTGCCCGGTCACAGCTTCAAATATATCGCGCGGCTGCAGGCGCTGGAAACCGGGGATGCCCCGCATCTGATCCGGATCGAGACCCGCGCCGGCCACGGCAGCGGCAAGCCGACCGACAAGCTGATTGAGGAATATTCCGATATCTACGCCTTCCTGGCGCATGCGACAGGCCTGTCGCTGGACGACTGATGCGCAGTGTCGCCTCCTTCAGTCTGGTTGCAGTGTCGCTATCCGCCGCTGCCCAGGCAGAGATGGTGACGATAGCCAATCAGCGCGGCGAGAAGGTAAAATTCTGTACCTATCGCAGCGATGACAAAAGCCTGGTCCGTCCGCGGCAATGCTGGATGGTCAGACCGGGCCAGACGATCCAGTGGCGACGCGGCGAGGATGACTATGCCTATGACGTGCGCCTGTTCGAACCGGGGGCGTTCGAACTGCCGATCTGCATGAAGCGCAATATCCGCGACAGCTACCGGGTGGAGATCGCACCGCGTGCGACCCGGGCGTGCGTGACGGCCCTTGACCGGCAATCGGTCGCGGTCAGGCCGTGGCAACCGTTCGACCGGGTTTTGCTGAACTGGAGCGCTGACCGCTTCTGGTATCCGGCGACCATCATCAGGACCGGCACGAACGGCTACCGCCTGCGCCTCGACGATGGCCGGATTGCTGAATCCCCGGCCCGCTATATTTCGCCGCTGGTGGTCGCAGCCGGTGCTCGCGTCGAGGTCAACTGGAAACGGCAGGGGCGCTGGTATCCGGGCTATGTGACCGATGCCGACGCGGATTCGGTAACCGTGGCATTCGATGACGGATTCCGCGAAACCAGTCCGCTGGCTCGCGTGCGGACCGAATTGTTGCCCTAGCCGTTCTGGCAGGGCGTTCATAAAAATATCTGTTAACCTGAACAAAGGCTGTCGAGCCAGTTCAGTCTCCACTCAAGCTGACTCGGCTATAAGAGTTTCGCAAGCTCGGGAAAAGGTTTCGGGCAGTGTGAAAGGAAAGTGGACATGAACAAGTTGAACAAAGCTCTTGTCGGAACCGCTGCTGCTGCTGCAATGGCCGTTTCCGCTACCCCCGCGATGGCCCGGGACAACCATAAAGGCGGACCCAGCGCCGGCGAAGTGATTGCCGGCGTAGCGATCATCGGCGCAATTGCGGCCATTGCCAGTTCCGGCAACAAGGATCGCAGATATCGGGATGATTATCGCGGCGACCGTTATGGCAACGACCGCTATGCGGAAAGCCGCTTTGGCAATCGCTATCGCCAGATCGGTCAGCGCCAGGCCGTAAACCGGTGCGTGCGTGCCGCTGAAAGCGGAGCAACCAATTACGGTCGCGCCAATGTCACCGACATTCGCGACATCGATCGGACGCGCTATGGTTACCGGGTCAAGGGACGGATTCTCGTCGATCAGGGCCGTGGCCGCTATCAGCGGAACCGGTATACCGACAAGGGTAATTTTACCTGCTATATCGAGGGCAACCGGGTGAGCGACGTTCGCTACAGTGGCCTCCGCTACAGCCGCCGCTAAGCGCGATGGGCGCCTTCGACCGACCAAATATGGTTCAGCCTGGTGACAGGCTGGGCCACCTATATTCTGTCCCATTGCAGCACTGGGAATATAAGCGCTGCGCTTGATAGGGGTATCTCATATGACCAAGATGACCAGATTTTCAGCCGTTGCTGCAGCGACCGCGCTATGTTTCTCGGGCTTTTCGCCGGCCATGGCTGCGCCCATGCATAGCGGTGCCGGCATTGCCACGCCGATCGATACGACCGCGCTCGGCTGGTCTGCGGAAACCGACCAGGCCAACGGCTGGCGCGACTATCGGGGTTACCGAGGCTATCGTGGATATCGGGGCCACCGCCGTCATCGTGATGGCATCAGCGGCGGCGACGTTCTGGCCGGTATCCTGGTGATCGGCGGGATTGCCGCCATCGCCAGCGCAGCCTCGAAAAACAACCGCGACAGACGCTATGAAGACCGCGACTATCGCAGCGATAACGCGCGCTATGATAATCGGCGGACCGACAGCCGGTACGATAGAGAAGGCGGCGACATGCAATCGGCGATCAACGCCTGTTCCGATGCTGCAGAGCGACAGGCCGGGCGCGATGCCCGCGTGGCCGCGATCGAATCGGTTGTCCGCGACGGTGCCGGCTGGCGGGTCGAAGGTGAGCTAGCGAATAGTGCCCAGCGCACGTTTCTCTGCGGAGCCAGCGATGGCCGCGTTGATTTTGTGCAACTGGAGGATGGCGGTCTCGCTTTCGCGAACTAGACCGCCGCCAATTACACCGCAGTCCGTCCAAACTCCTGACGGGTGACCGGGTGTGAGCCGCTCAGGCCGCCGTCCACGGCAATCGCCTGACCGTTCACATAGGATGAGCGGTCGGAGGCCAGAAACAGCGCCACCTCGGCCATCTCCATGGGAGAGGCACCGCGCCGTAGCGGGTTGAGATAGCCGAGCCGGTCTTCCTTGCCCTTCTCGCGGGCCTTGTCATAGATGAATTGGGTCATCCCGGTCTCGGTAATGCCGGGACAGATCGCGTTGCAGCGGACATTGGAGGTCGCGAATTGCTGGGAAGCAACCTTGACCAGATTGATCACGCCCGCCTTGGACGCAGAATAAGCAGGGCCGCCTGCGCCGGACCGAATCCCGGCGACACTGGCGGTGCAGATGATCGATCCGCCATGGCCGCTTTCGGCGATCACCTTGCCGGCATATTTGCAGGCCAGAAACGGTCCGATCAGATTGACCCGCAGCACCTCCTGCCATTCGGCTACGCTGCTGTCGAAAATTCCCTCGAAGCCGCCGCCGATCCCGGCATTGGCAAAGAACACGTGGAGATCGCCAAAGCGCTGCTCGGCGGCATCCACCAGCATCTCGACATCGCCTTCCGATCCGGCGTCGGCCTTGATCGCGATGATATTGCCTTCGGAGCCCTTGGCGGTGTCCTCGACCGCATCCGTCACATCGCTGGCAATGACCTTTGCGCCATGTTCGGCAAAGAGCAGGGCTGCCGCCCGGCCGATACCGCTGCCGGCACCGGTGATGATCGCAACCTTGTCCTTGAGATCCATATTACGCTCCTGCGCGCTTTGCGGCTTCCCAACCGGCCTGTGCCAGCGGCGTTACCCGATCCGACATTTCGGCGGCGGCGGCGCTATTGGCCGTGCCATCGGCAACCCGCTTCTGGATGCCCTGCAGGATAGCAGCAATGCGGAACAAATTATAGGCGAGATACCAGTCCATCGGCGGTAGCTCGGCCATGCCCGATTTCTCGCAATAGCGGGCGATGGCTTCTTCGCGGGAGGGAATGCCCAGCGCAGCCAGATCGATGTCCTTGAGACCGCTGCGTCCCTCTGGCTCCATTTCATAAGCCATCAGCCAATAAGCGAAATCGGCAATCGGATCGCCGAGGGTCGAGAGCTCCCAGTCGAGCACCGCGATCACCTTTGGTTCGTCATGCGCGAAGATCATATTGTCCAGCCGGTAGTCGCCATGCACAATGCCGAAGCTTTTCTGTTCCGGGATGGTCTTGGTCAGCCATTCGATCAGCTTGTCCATCTCCGGAATGACCTTCAGCTCGGACAGCCGATATTGCTGCGTCCAGCGGGAAATCTGGCGCTCGCAATAGTTGCCGGGCTTGCCATGCTTCTCCAGCCCCAGCTCGGCCGGATCATAGCTGTGCAGCAAGGCCAGCGTATCGATCATCTCATAATAGATGGCCTTGCGTTCCTCGGGATTGCTGCCCGGCAATGCGCCATCCCATAAGGTCCGGCCATCGGCCATGCCCATGATGTAGAACATCGTGCCGATGACGCTGTCGTCTTCGCAAAGGCCGTAGGGCTTGGCGACCGGGAACCCGGCCGGATAGAGACCCGCGATTACCCGAAACTCGCGGTCGACCGCGTGCGCGGAAGGCAGCAGTTTGCCGAACGGCTTCTTGCGGAGCACGTACGAAGTGGTCGGCGTATCGATCTTGTAGGTTGGATTGGACTGGCCGCCCTTGAACTTGCTCAGGCTGATCGGCCCGGCAAAGCCCTCGACATTGGCTTCCATCCATTTCTGGAGGGCAGCCTCATCAAGCTTGTCCTTCTCCGGCACGTCCATCGTGCCGGTCATATCTTCCTGTGGATTCATGGAAGTCCCTCTTCCTTTATTCGAAGACAATGACGGAACGGGCCGCATCACCTTTTTTCATTTTGTCAAAACCGTCGTTGATCTGTTCAAGCGGAATTGTTTCGGCAACAATACTATCCAAATCGAGCAACCCGCGCAGATAGAAATCGACCAGGCGAGGGATATCGACCGGGAAGCGGTTTGACCCCATCAGCACGCCCTGCAATTTCTTGCCCGAGAGCAGGTCCATCGCGCTCAGGCCGACCTTGTGGTCGAGCGGCATCATGCCGAGAATGGTGGCCGTGCCGCCGCGCTTCAGCGAGCCGACCGCCAGATCGCCCGAGGCCGGACGTCCCACGGCTTCGACCGCATGATCGACACCACCCTTGGTCAGTTCGATGATTTGCGCTGCTGCATCCTCTGCCGAGGCATCGATAACATCGGTGGCGCCCAGCTTGATGGCCAGGTCCCGCTTTTCCTTGATCGGATCCGCCGCAATGATCCGGCCCGCGCCGGCAATTTTCGCTGCGTTGATCGTCGCGAGGCCCACACCGCCGCAGCCGACGACGGCCACGGTTTCGCCGGGCGTCAGCTTGCACGAATTGAAGATGGTCCCGGCACCGGTGGTGACAGCGCAGCCGATCACGGCAGCGCGATCCAGCGGCATATCGGGATCGATCCGCACACAGGCATGTTCATGGATCAGCATCTGTTCGGCAAAGGCCGACAGGTTGAGCATCTGTCCCACGGTTGTTCCGTCGGGCCGGGTGATGCGTGGCGCTTCGTCCGGGCCGCGCCGGGTGTCTGCGCCAAGGCACAGTGACATCCGGCCGGATACGCAAAATTCGCAATGGCCGCAATAGGCTGACAGGCAGGAAACAACCGCATCGCCAACCGCGACCGTGCGCACTTCGCTGCCCACCGCTTCGACAATACCTGCCGCCTCGTGTCCCGGAATGGCGGGCAGGGGATGCGGATAGGCACCGTCTATAAAATGCAGATCCGAATGGCAAAGCCCGCAGGCAGCCGTTCGGATCAACACTTCATGCGGTCCCGGCTTGGAGATGACGACATCCTCGATGACGAGCGGCTTGCCCGTTTCGACCAGTACTGCTGCCTTCATGCTCTGCTCCTAGCGGGTAACGGCCAGATCTCCTGAAGAAAAATCTTCCTTCATCTTGCTGCCATCGGCGGTTTCGGCATATTTGCCATATTCCATCTTGGCGATCGTGCGATTGTGCACTTCGTCCGGACCATCGGCGAGCCGCAGGGTCCGCTGGTGCGCATAGGCGCTGGCCAGACCGAAGTCGTTGCTGACACCGCCGCCGCCATGCGCCTGGATCGCATCATCGATGATCTTCAGCGCCATATTTGGTGCCTGAACCTTGATCATGGCGATCTCCGCCTTGGCATATTTGTTGCCGACCTTGTCCATCATGTCCGCCGCTTTCAGGCAGAGCAGACGGCTCATGTCGATGTCGATGCGAGCGCGAGCAACGCGTTCATCCCAGATGCTGTGCTCGGAAATGCGTTTTCCGAACGCGATCCGCGACTGCAGCCGCTTGACCATCTTTTCCAGCGCTTCCTCGGCTACGCCAATCGTCCGCATGCAGTGGTGAATACGTCCGGGGCCGAGGCGACCCTGGGCGATTTCGAAACCACGGCCTTCGCCAAGGATGATGTTCGAAGCGGGGACGCGCACGTCCTTCATCTCGACTTCCATATGGCCGTGCGGGGCATCGTCATAGCCGAACACCGGCAGGTGACGAATGATATTCACGCCGGGCGCATCGGTCGGCATCAGGATTTGCGACTGCTGCGTATAGCGGCTGCCCTCGAACGAGGTCTTGCCCATCACGATCGCAATCTTGCAGCGCGGATCACCGAGGCCCGAAGACCACCATTTGCGGCCGTTGATGACATATTCATCGCCATCGCGCACAATCGCGGTCTCAATATTGGTCGCATCGGACGACGCGACGGCCGGTTCGGTCATCAGGAATGCCGAGCGGATTTCGCCGTTCATCAGCGGACGCAGATACTGCTCTTTTTGCTCCAGCGTGCCATAGCGGTGGAAGACTTCCATATTGCCGGTATCCGGCGCGGAACAGTTGAAGACTTCGGAAGCAAATCCGACGCGTCCCATCTCCTCGGCACACAGCGCATATTCCAGATTGGTCAGACCCGGGCCTTCGAATTCAAAAACATCGTCGATATGGGGCAGGTTCGGATTGGACGGCGGCATGAACAGGTTCCAGATGCCCGCTTCCTTGGCCTTCTTCTTCTCTTCCTCGACCACCTGCAGGACCTTCCAGCGTTCGCCGGTTGATTCTTCCTTTTGGAAATCCGCGACGCGGGGGCGCACGTGATTCTCGATATGCTCGCGTACCCGGTTGCGCCAATATTCCTGCTTTTCGGTAAGATCGAAATCCATTCCCAGTCCTTTTCTTTTTAACTATGCGATTAACTTAACAGAGGCCCGGTCGCTTTTCTACCGCCAAACTGCACTCTGCCCGATTTATTGCCTATCAGTTGTATGCACAGTGGCCTCGGCCGCAGCAAGCGCCGCCACACGCGCGTCATGGTCTGCGCGGTTGATCGGAAAGCGGGAGAAAATCCAAGCGCCGCCCAGGGCCAGAACCAGAATGATCAGCGAATAGAAGATCATCAGATTTTCTATGACCGGCAGCGCCACTTCCCCGGGCTGTGCCTTGTCCGGCAGGCCCGACAGGCTGACAATCAGGCCGGCCACGAATATTCCGACGCCGGTGCCGCATTTCTGCACGAAGAACCAGCCGGCGGAAAACACGCCTTCGGTGCGTCGCCCGGTTTCCAGCTCGGAGGCCTCGACAATGTCGGTGACCATCGACTGGGCCGTGATCATCGTAACCACGCTGGCGGTAGTCGAAAGAAAGGAAAAGCCGAAGACCAGTGCTGTCGATGCCGTTCCGCCGACCTCGGGCCAGAGGCCGGACAGGTTCAGGGCAAACGGTATGATCCAGAAGGTCATGCCGATCAGGCCCGCGACAATCGCCACCGGACGCTTGCCAAAGGCCTTGGTAAGCGGCGAGACCAGAAAGAAGGAGCTGACCACGCTGGCGAACAGCAGGATTGGATAATAGAAAAAGGCGGTCTGCGAAAATTCCCAGACATAGAGATAGAGATAGTTTGAAATGGTGAAGGTAACACCCTGATTGATATAGGCAATGGCCCCGGCACCGAACAGAATTACCGCAGCCTTGTGGGACAGCGCTTCGCGGATTTCGCTGAAGCTCGCCCTGACGCTGGTCTTCTCCGGTCGTTTCGCGGGCCAGTGCGCTACCCGCTTGTGCTGGCCGCGCGCGGATACCAGGGTGGCAATCGCGATCAATCCGCCGCCGACCAAGCCGTAATGCCAGTAGCCATTCTCGTTCAACAGCCCGACCGGATGATCGGCATCGGGCACCAGGAACACGATATAGCCCAGGAACAGCATCGCCAGCCCGCCGGCCCAGCCGAACAGATAGCGGTAGCGCATGATCACCGTGCGTTCGTCATAATCCCGGGTCAGTTCGGGAATCAGCGAGGCCGACGGCACTTCGCAGCAGGAGACCAAGACTCTGACCATGATCGCGATCACCAGCAGATAGGCGAAGATCCAGCCGCCCAGGCCGGTCGGCGCGGCCCACAGCAGGATCCAGGCGAGGCCCAGCGGGATCGGCGCGATATAGAGCCAGGGCAGGCGCTTGCCCCATTTTGTGTAGGTTCGGTCGCTGAGATGGCCGATGATCGGGTCGGCAAAGGCATCGACAAACAGGGCCAGCATCAGCGCCAGCGATACCAGGCGTGCGTCCAGGCCGATGACCTGATTGTAGAAGAGCAGCAGAAAGGTCGAAAAACCGTTGTCTTTCACGCCATAAGCGATTGAGCCGATGCCGTGGAATAGCTTGATCGGCAGCGGTACATGATCGGTGGCCGCCGTCATTCGCTGGTCAAACGCACGCAGGAATCCATGTCGGTGAATGTCCTTGCCATGGCAATTGTGGATGGGGCAAAGATACCCGCTATACTGCCTTCAGATTGCATCCGTTCCTGCTCCCAAACCCGGTTTTTTCTTTGCTGCATAGGCTGATCCGCTTTTGATCGTCAAATGATTCGAACATGCGGAATCGCGAGACGCTACGGAATCCCTCGTCTTTCTATCCGAGCAAGATTTTTATGGTATTTCCGGTACGGGAATGATTGAATCAGTGCCTTGTCCTATGATAAGCAGAGAGTTAACCGAGCAATTAAAGGAATTTCGTGATGTCTGACCTGGAAACCTTCCGCGCAGAGACTGCCGCCTGGCTTGAGGCCAATTGCCCGCCGGAGATGCGCCAGCCGATGGTCGACGAGAGCGATGCCGTCTGGGGCGGCCGCAATCCGACCTTCAAGCCCGGTCAGAAAGAGTGGCTGGATATCATGGCCGCAAAGGGCTGGACCGTGCCCGACTGGCCAAAGGAATATGGCGGCGGCGGACTGTCGCGCGCCGAAACCAAAATCCTCGGCCAGGAAATGGCGCGTCTCAAGTGCCGGTCGCCTTTGTCGAGCTTTGGCATCTGGATGCTCGGCCCCGCGCTGCTGCATTTCGGCACCGAAGCGCAGAAGAAGCATTTCCTGCCGCCGATCGCGCGCGGCGAAATCCGCTGGTGCCAGGGCTATTCCGAGCCGGGCTCCGGCTCCGATCTGGCCTCGCTGCAAACCAGTGCGGTGGATAAAGGCGATCACTTTGTCATCAACGGCCAGAAAATCTGGACCAGCTATGCTGACAAGGCCGACTGGATCTTCTGCCTCACCCGCACCGACAAGAATGAAAAGCACAAGGGCATTTCCTTCATGCTGTTCGACATGGCCAGCGAAGGCGTGACGACCAAACCGATCGTGCTGATCTCCGGCCAGTCCGCCTTCTGCGAGACGTTCTTCGACGATGTGAAGGTGCCGAAGGAATATGGCGACGGCGTTTCCTCGGTCGTCTATGAAGTCAACAAGGGCTGGGATGTCGCCAAATATCTGCTGGGTCACGAACGCAGCATGATTTCCGGCGGTGGTTCGGACGGTGCGACCTCGCTCGGAGCAAAATTCGCCGACCAATATGGCCGGGATGAAATGGGCCGTCTCGACGATCCGATGCTGCGCGCGCAAATGGCCGAGATGGATATCGACGTGCTCGCCTTCCGCGCCATGGCGGAGCGGTTCGGCGACACGTTCAAGGCCGGCCTTTGCCACCCGGCCCAGCCCAACATGATGAAATATGCCGGCACCGAAATCAACAAGCGCCGCCACGAGCTGATCATGTCGGCCGGCGGCAGCGAGGTGCTCGAGTGGGAGAGTGAAGCGACCAATGGCGGGCTCACCGCGCGCAGCTGGTTGCGGACCAAGGCAAACAGCATCGAGGGCGGCACCAGCGAAGTTATGCTGAACGTTGTTTCGAAACAGATTCTGCAATTGCCCGGCGCCTGACGCCTGCCATACCGACAAGAAATTTTTGAGAGGATAAGAAGCGATGCCGCTTTACCTGAACGATGACCAACAGATGCTGCAGGACAGCGCCGCCGATTTCATGAAAGGCGAGGGCGACGTCGCCCATTTCCGCAAATTCCGGGACATGAACTGCAAGGACGGATTTTCTCACGATCTGTGGAAGAAATTTGCCGAGATGGGCTTTACCGGGATCATGATCGCGGAAGATGAAGGCGGGCTGGGACTGGGCCATATCGAAGCCGGCGTGGTGCTGGAACAGATCGGCAGGAACCTTACACCCTCGCCGTTTTTGACAACGGCGGTTGCCGGGGTCGAGGCGCTCAATGCGGGCGGCAAGGCACTGCGCGACAAATATTTCCCGGGCATTCTCGCGGGTGACAGCGTTCTGGCGCTGGCGATCGACGAAGGGGCGAAGCATCGGCCGGATCAGATCAGCATGGCGGCAACCCGTGAAGGCAATGGCTTCAAATTGGATGGCAAGAAGCAATTTGTCGTGCAGGGCGGTTCGGCGGACACCCTGATCGTTGCGGCCCGCACCAGCGGCAGTGCCGGTGATGAAAAAGGGCTGACCCTGTTTGCGGTAGATACGGATGCCGCCGGACTGACCAGAAACAGTGTTCGGCTGGTGGACAGCGCCATGGCCGCGCATATCGAGTTTGACGGGGTGCTGGTCGACGCCGATGCCGTGATCGGCGAAGTGGATGATGGCGAAGCCGTGCTCAAGCGGCTGCTCAACGCCGGTCGGGCGGGTTCCGCCTCTGAAATATTGGGTGTTGGCGCTGGCTCAATGGATATCACCGTTGACTATATCAAGGGGCGCAAGCAGTTTGACAAGATCATCGCGACCTTCCAGGCGTTGCAACATCGCATGTCGCATCTCTACAGCGAAATGGAAATCGCCCGCGCCACCGTGCTCAAGGCGCAGCAGATGCTCGACGAAGG
>CAWUKF010000020.1:0-17884 GCA_963922745.1 uncultured Sphingomonadales bacterium | reverse complement strand
AATTACGGCTCCCTGAAAGCCAACTCCGAACTCTCCTTGCCAAAATTAAAATAGTCGGTATGGTAATTCTCAATCACCCTAAAAAGGGCGAACGAGGAGAGTTAGACGATGGCATGGGATTTCGAAACTGACCCAGAGTTTCAGCAGAAGCTTGATTGGATGGAGAAGTTTGTCCGTGAGAAAGTCGACTCTCTCGGCATGCTCGGCATCCATCCATATGACGTTAAAAACCCTCGTCGGAATGAGCTTGTCCGCCCTCTACAGCAAGAAGTTAAGCAGAATCATCTCTGGGCTTGCCATCTTGGTCCCGAGCTCGGCGGCCAAGGCTATGGTCAGGTCAAGCTGGGACTTATGAACGAGATACTGGGCGGTACTACATTTGCTCCGATCGTGTTTGGTTGCCAGGCACCCGACACCGGTAATGCAGAGATCATTGCGCACTACGGAACACCAGAACAGAAGAATCGGTATCTACTTCCCTTGTTGAATAATGAAATCGTTTCGGCGTTTTCGATGACCGAGCCGCAGGGCGGGTCCGACCCAACCAATTTCGTGACCAAGGCGGAACTTGACGGCGATCATTGGAGGATCAACGGAGAAAAATGGTTCTCAACCAACGGGAAGTGGGCCGAGTTCCTGATTGTGATGGCGGTGACCAATCCCGAGGCACCGCGTCATGAGCGCATGAGCATGTTCATCGTGCCGACTGACACGCCCGGTGTTGAAATTGTGCGCAACGTCGGCGTTTATGGCCAGCAGGATGGGTCCGAAAGCTATATCCGTTTCACAGATGTGCGCGTACCGGCCGACCATCTCTTGGGCGACCAGGGCAGTGCCTTCGCGATCTCGCAGACCCGACTGGGTGGCGGGCGCGTTCACCATGCCATGCGCACCGTCGGCAGTTGCAAGCGCCTACTCGACATGATGAGCCGCCGCGCGGTAAGCCGCAAGACCAGCACAGGTCGGATTGCCGATTATCAAGCGGTGCAGATGCAGATCGCCGACAGTTATATCGAGTTGGAGCAATTCAAGCTGTTCGTGCTCAAGACCGCATGGATGATCGACAAATATCAGGATTATCGAAAGGTCCGCAAAGACATAGCGGCGATCAAGGCGCTTATGCCAAAAGTCTATCATGATATCGCAGCGCGCTGCATCCATATCCACGGATCACTGGGCGTATCGAATGAAATGCCTTTCGTTGGCTCGCTGATCGGCTCGATGGTGATGGGCATCGCGGATGGACCGACCGAAGTGCATAAGGTGACGGTCGCGAAGCAACATCTGCGCCCCTATGCAGATGTAGACGATCCCATGTTTCCGGAATATTCGCTGATTAACCGCCTCGCCAGCGCGCAAGAGATTTACGGTAACGCGTTCGAAGCGGGGGCACGATAGAGAAAAATGATCGTAAGCAAAGCTGCCCCCAAGCTGGGCCTCATCACCAAAATACTCTATGGCATTGGTTCTGTTGGATATGGCATCAAGGATGTCGCGTTCCGTTCTTTCCTGTTGCTCTATTATAATCAGGTCGTCGGCGTTCGAGCGGATTTGGTGTCCGCTGCCATTTTGGTAGCACTGGTGTTCGATGCGATATCGGATCCCATTGTTGGTCAATGGTCAGACAATATCAGGACGCGCTTCGGGCGCCGACACCCCTTCATGCTTGCTTCTGCTATCCCCGCTGCGGGCAGCCTGTTGCTGTTATTCATGCCGCCCGACGGTATCAGCGGTTTGGCGGCCTTCTGGTATATCGTGATTGTCGGGTGCAGCGTGCGCACCTTCATCACCTTCTACGAGATACCAAGCTCCGCTCTCGCTCCCGAGTTGACCAGCGACTATAATGAGCGCACGTCGGTCGCCAGCTTCCGCTTCTTTTTCGGCTATCTTGGCGGGATCGGAATGGCGTTTCTGACCCTGATGGTGTTCCTCGCGCCGACCGAAGAATATGAGGTCGGACAGCTCAATCCGATGGGCTATTGGCGCTTCGCGGTGTTCGGCTCGCTAGCGATGTTCGTGGCGATCATTGCCTCGAGTCTAGGCACCTTGCACCGCGTGAAATATTTCAAGCCGCCTCCGCCCAGCCCCTGGCTTGGTATTTTCAAAACCTTGGGCCAGATGCGCCAGACCTTCTCGCACAAGGGCTTCCTCGCGCTGCTCGGTTTCGGATTGCTGAAATATACCGGCATCGGCATGACATCCGCGCTATCGATCTATTTCGGCACCTACTTATGGAACCTTACCTCATCGCAGCTAGCAATTCTCGTCCTCGATTCTCTCGTAGGGGCTAGCCTCGGTTTGTTCATTGCCCCTCTACTTTCGAAAAAATTCGGCAAGCGCAATGCCGCGGTCGGCCTTGCTGTTCTGGCCGTACTGGTCGGTGCAGCACCCTATATTCTGCGTTTGACCGGCCTGTTTTTTGAGAATGGCGATCCGTTGCTGGTGCCCGCACTGTTTATGATTTCCTGCCTGTATAATATGTGCGGCTTTTCCTCGGCGGTCCTTACCCATGCAATGGTCGGCGACGTTGTGGAGGAGAGCCAACTTGCGACCGGACGCCGATCCGAAGGTCTATTCTACGCAGCCAACACATTCATGCAGAAAGCGACATCCGGTCTGGGTGTTTTCGTAGCCGGCATGCTTATCGCTTTCGTCGGCCTTTCGCCCGGCAGTCGTCCAGAAACCATCGACCCCGCTATACCGCTACAACTCGCGATCGTGTATGTTCCGGCCTTGCTTCTACTGTATCTAAGCGCCGCAGCCCTTCTGATTTTTTACAAAATTGATCGTCATAGCCACGAAGCCAATCTCGAGGAACTGCGTATCCGTGACCGAGAGGCCGAATATGGCGTCGAGGTTATCGCGAGCTCATCCAGTTGAGGCACCGTGCAAACCTTTACCATAAGCGCTGCACAGTGCGGCGAAGACATCTAACAGGAGGCACCTGATGGCAACCCAAACCAATGTTGAGAAAACCACTCCGCACGAGGCCTTCCGAGAGGAAGTGCGTTCGTTCCTGAGTGAAAACTTCCCACCGGAATTGAGGGACAAAGGCAATGCCATGGCTTCGGTCGAAGGGCCGGGCGGAGAAACCGAAGCACAGAAAAACTGGCGGGTCGCATTCGGATCACGGGGATGGGGTACGCCCACCTGGCCTGCGGAATATGGCGGCGGCGGCCTCGATCGCAAACAGGCCGCGATCCTGAATGAGGAACTGGCGAAGGCGGGCGCCTACAACCCGATCGGCGGCATGGGTGTCATGATGTTCGGCCCAACCTTGCTGGAATATGGAAACGAGGCGCAGAAAAAGGAACATATCCCGCCCATCTGTCGTGGCGAAATCCGTTGGTGCCAAGGTTATTCCGAACCCAATGCCGGGTCGGATCTCGCCAATTTGCAGACGTTTGCCGAGGACAAGGGCGATCACTATCTCGTCAACGGCCAGAAAACGTGGACCAGTGGAGGACAATGGGCCGACAAATGCTTTTGTCTTGTGCGCACGGACAAGAGCGACAAGCATCTCGGCATTTCCTTCCTGCTGATGGACATGCACGCGCCGGGCGTCGAAGTCCGCCCGATCCAGATGATCAGCGGAATGAGCCCGTTCTGCGAAACATTTTTCACCGACGTCAAGGTGCCCAAGGAGAATCTCGTGGGCCAGGAAGGCGAAGGCTGGACCATCGGCAAGCGACTGTTGCAGCACGAACGAACAAATCTTTCCGGAGGCGGCAGCGTGGCACGCCGCGCCGGATCAAACCTAGCTGATCTCGCCAGAAAATATCTGGAGACCGATGAAAGCGGCCAGCTTTCGGACAAGGTCGTGCGCGACCGGATCGCGGATTTTGAAATTCGCTGGGCCGCTTTCCTGCTGACGGCCCGCCGCGCAGTTGAAGAGAGCAAGGCATCGGGAGGGGTGTCAGAAATCAGCTCCGTGCTAAAAAAGCTGGGCACCAAACTCGGTCAGGAGCGGTCCGAAATGAGTATCGAGATCATGGGTCTGCAGGGGCTTGGATGGGAAGGTGAAGGCTTTACCGGAGCGGAGCTGGCGGGTGTACGCGGCTGGCTCTTCGGCAAGGCGACGACGATTTACGGTGGATCTACCGAAATTCAGAATAATATCATTGCCAAGCGGGTGCTTGGAATGCGCGATCATCAATAAGAAGAGGGGAGCTGAAAATGGCCGTTCTCAACGAAGAACAAGAAATGCTGCGCGATATGGCGCGCGAATGGTCCACCAATGAAAGCCCGGTTGCCGAATTCCGCAAAATCCGGGCCAGCGGCGTTCCGGAAGCCTTTAACCCGGACGCCTATAAAGCGATGGCGGACATGGGCTGGACCGGGGTCATCATCCCGGAAGAACATGGCGGCAGCGATTTTGGTTGGATGTCTGTTGGTCTGATTGTCCAAGAACTCGGCAAAACACTGACCGCCAGCCCGCTGATCGCGTCGACGCTGGCTGCTTCGGCAATCCTCCTCGGCGGAAGCGAGGAACAGAAGTCCAAGTGGTTGCCCAAAATTGCCAGCGGTGAAGCTATCGCTACGCTTGCCATCGACGAGGGGCCGCACCACGCGCCGGCGAACATCACCAGCTCGGTCAGAGATGGCAAACTGTCGGGCGTCAAGGCGTTCGTGCATGAAGCGCATGCAGCCGACCTGTTTGTGGTCGCGGCAACCGACGGGCTATATCTTGTGGAAAATGGCACCGGCGTGACCCTTTCCACTCGCAAACTGGCAGATCAACGGAGCCATGCGGAAGTGACCTATGCTGGCGCGACAGCTTCCAAACTGGAAGGCGGTGACAATCTGCTCGACCAGATACTCGACCGCGCACGAATCCTGACCGCCTGCGAAATGCTCGGCATGGCCCAGCGCGTATTTGACACCACGCTCGATTACCTGAAACAGCGTGTGCAATTTAATCAGATACTGGCCAGCTTTCAGGCGTTGCAGCACCGGATGGCCGATCTGTTCGGCGAACTGGCATCCATGCGTTCGGCGGTTGAAGGCGGACTTCAGGCCCTTGATGCCGGGTTTCGTGTATCGGAGGCGGCGTGCATCGCAAAAGCGCGGGCAAATGATGTGCTGCACCAGATAAGCCGTGAAGGCGTCCAGCTTCATGGCGGCATGGGAATGACCGACGAATATGACATCGGATTTTATTTGAAGCGTGCCAGAATATTGGAAGCCAGCTGGGGATCTTCTTCCTTCCTGCGCGATCGCTTTGCCCATCTGAGCAGCTACTAAGCCTTTGGATCCGATAGAGGATCTGGACGGAATCTATGACAAAGCCAGTGCCCAGAAACGGGCGCTGGCCGATCATGCGCGCTTCGTGGACGAGAACCTGAAGCGCAATTTCATCGCGAATTTCATTCACGGTGTCCTGGGCATGACGGGTTTTCGCCTGATGTATGCCCCAACGATCATTCCCGCTTATCTTATGCTGCTGACCGGCAGTGCTGCGGCCGTTGGCCTTGGCAGCGCGCTCTTGCAGCTCGGCGCGACTATTTCCCCGATAGCCAGCGGGTCGCGGATCGAACATCGCAGCCACATTCTGTCCTACGCCATCCGCGTGGGATCGTTGATGCGCCTGCAAATTCTGGGTATGGCGCTGGCGGCATGGTTCTTGACGGGTAATATTCTGCTGTTCGTTACCCTGGGTCTTTTCCTGCTGCTCGGTTTTTTCACGGGAGCACAGCGCGTCGCTTTCCAGATGCTGATGAGCAAGCTGATCCCGATCCGCAAACGCGGCCGGCTACAGGGCTATCGTAATCTTGCAGGCGGCTTGATCGCGGCCGTACTGGCCTGGGTAGCGGGAAACTATTTTATTGCCGGGAACTGGCTGGGCAACGGCTATGCGACGACATTTCTGTTTGCATTCCTGCTGACCAGCGCCGGTCTGGTGGTGCTAAAAACCATGATCCGCGAACCGGCCGCGCCTATCTCGCGTCCGCAGATGCCGATGTGGGAAAGGATCAAGGAATTTCCGGTTCTGCTGGCTGAAAAGGATTTTCGCAGCTTCCTGATTGTCCAGTGCTTTGCGACCGCCGCCCGCGTCGGAGCACCCTTCTATACGATTTATGCCGGTAGCCTGCTTGGCCTTGACGGCGCCTTGATTGGCGGTCTCAGCTTCATGTTTCTCGGTTCCGATACGATCGCAAATATTCTTTGGGGACCAATGGGTGACCGGCTTGGTTTTCGTATCGTCTACATCGGATCGCTGTTGTGTTCCGTGGCCGGTGTCATCACTCTGATGATGGCGGGTTCCACCTATCCGATTTACGCGGCGTTCATACTTTTGGGCTTCGGCACATCAGGCTGGATGCTGGCGGCGAGCACAATGGTGCTTGAATTTGGAAACCAGGAAGACATCCCTATGCGGCTCGGACTCGTGACAACGGTCGAAGGCATCATCGCCGCCATAGGACCCGTCGTAGCCGGCGTAGCAGTCCACTTTATTGGATTCGAACCCCTTTTCGCTGCCGTTTTGACTGCCCTTGCAATCGCGGCCGCGATGATGATCTTCAATGTGAGAGAGCCACGCAATCTGATCAGGTAAACGTGACCGCCGGACTCCGCTATTGTATCTCAGTTATCGATCATTCCGTTGAAAAAGGTAGACGCATAAACCCGAATGGCCTCTTGTGGATCGGTAAAACGTTGTGCCCATCTTCGCCCCTCATAGGCTCCGTTCAGCGTTGACATCATCACCTGACTGGCAATCAGGGGATCGATTGGTCGAACCGACCCATCTGCGATGCCGTCAATCAACATCCCGGCAAACCGCCTGGCCAAGTGATTGTAACGCATCACGACATCAAAGCGGTGATTACTTTCGAGCGCCTGTAGCGCTGTCGTACGCAACAAGGGCGTCATGTCATAAAATTGCAGGTCGACAAGTTCAGCCATCACGCTCGACAACCGGGTCGAATAATCGCCTTCAATGCTCAATCCCGCCATCTGAACTGCCGAAAGCCGGTCGTAGCTTTGTTGAAAACAGGCAAGGACCAGATCGTCCTTGGTATCATGATGGTGGTAAAAACTACCCTTCGTTACATTGAGAATTTCCGCAATACGGTTTACCGAGGCACTGCGATATCCGCGCTCGTTGATCGTCACAGTTGCAGCGCGCAGAAATTCTGCATTTTGGCTGGGTGCGTCGTCGCTATCTGTGCGCCAGTCTCCGCTCAGTTTCTGAGGTTTCCACTCATTCTGAGCAGCAGATACTCCATAAGCCAAAACATCAAAAAGTCGCTTTTCAATGCGATCGAAATCCAGAACGGAATACCGCCTCGACCATGCCGGCCACCACATGACCGCTTCCAGCAATACATGCGCCCGCACAGTGTAAAGTGCCTTTTGCGCCGAATCTGTGGGCTTCCCGAAGAACTCTCGCACGATATTCACGATCGACCTGTATCGGCTAAGCAAGCCTGCCTGCGACTCCTTGTCCAGAGTGCGAATTTCCGAAAGTGCTGTCAAAATGCCCGTTTCGCCTCGCCGGATCCGTTTGCGGAGAGCTACGTGCTCGGCGATATAGTGGCGAAGACGTTCCGCCGGAGTGGGCTGCGCCCACGCGTCCCGGGCCATTGTCTCCATCCGGTCCAGCGTCGCATCATATACGGCGATGACGAGCTTGTCCTTGCGCGAGAAATAATAGGTAATGCTGGTCGCGTTGAGGCCGATCGCTTTCGCGACCGAAGCCAAGGTGGTAGCCTGCACACCCTGTTCGTTGATTAGCACCGACGCCGCCCTGATGATGACATCTCGCTTCTTGTCGAACTTTTTGGTGGCCGTATTGCTCTTTACCGTCGTCATTCCTCGCCATCGCCCCTGCTATGCCTACATCACGCTATGCGGTGCCATACACACGGTTGTACCATGTCAGGAAGTCCGCGTCAGAACAAGCGGCGCAGGTCTTTTTTGAGGATCTTGCCATTGGCATTGCGCGGCAAAACATCCTCAGTGAAAACGATCCGGACCGGCACCTTGAATTTGGCCAGACGGGCGGCAACCCACTCCTGCAACTCTTTCTCGCTCGCCGTTTCACCCGGCGCAAGATGCACTACTGCTGCGGGTTCCTCACCCAATTGCTTGTGCGGCAACCCGATCATGGCAGCATCGGTAACTGCCGGATGATCATAAAGCACATTTTCGACTTCCGAAGAGTAGATATTCTCGCCGCCACGCAAGATCATATCCTTCGCCCGGTCAACAATAAAGCACCAGCCTTCCTCATCGAGCCTAGCGAGATCACCGGTTCGGACCCAA
Source organism: uncultured Sphingomonadales bacterium (assembly GCA_963922745.1). Lineage (GTDB taxonomy): Bacteria > Pseudomonadota > Alphaproteobacteria > Sphingomonadales > Sphingomonadaceae > Parasphingorhabdus. Next base: position 9,616 of record CAWUKF010000020.1, on the reverse strand, counting down.
CCATCGACAAAGGTTTCTGCGGTGGCCTCAGGGTTGTTCCAGTAACCCTTCACGACCATAGGCCCTCGCGCCCATAATTCACCGACTTCACCAACAGGTCTTTCCTGTGTGCCGCTCTCATCCATGATTTTCAGATCGGCGACCGCGACGGGTGGCCCACAACTATCCGGCCGATTCAGATAATCCTCGCTCGAATGGCTGGTAACCGTCGCCATCGTTTCCGTCATGCCCCAGCCATTCCCGGGCAAAGCGCCAAATTCGTCACGGATCTTGCGAACCAGTTCAGGCGCAGCAGGAGCTCCGCCATAGGTCACAACTTCAAGACTGGACAGGTCATAATTCTTACGTTCCGGATGCTCGAGCAATTGCCAGGCTATTGTCGGCACTCCGCCTGTCGAATTGACCCTTTCGCGTTCGATGATCTGAAACGCCTGCACCGGATCCCATCGATACATGAAAATCAGGGTATTTCCCGTCATCACCGAACCCATGAGTCCAGCCGAACATGCCGTTACGTGAAAAAGGGGGATAACGGTGAGGCCCACCTTTTGTGTCGGATCTGGCAAAGCATCACCGCGCCGAAGCACCGTACAGGCACCGCTATAGGCACCGGACATAACATTCGTACACAGGTTGCGATGGGTGCCCAGCGCTCCCTTTGGCTTGCCGGTTGTCCCGCTGGTATAAAAAATTGTGGCCTCGTCTTCGGGCGCAATTTCAACCGCAGGTAGCGCCCCGGTTGGCAAGTCGGCGAATTCGGTCGGCCTGCCAATGATGGATTCCAGCGTTTCAATACCGTCAGGCGCACTTTCGCAGCGCGACGCAAATATGGTTTCCAAACCCGGAACCTCAGCGACAAAAGGCCGAATTCGGTCCCAGCGCTCGTCATCACAGATCAGCAACTTGGTACCCGAATTGTGAAGCCCGTAGGCAAGTTCCTGTCCGGTCCACCATGCGTTCAGCGGCACGACGATCGCGCCGATTACCGCTGCAGCGAAGAAAGCGACGGGCCATTCGGGAAGGTTGCGCATGGCAACGGCCACGCGATCTCCCCTGCTGATGCCGCGCCGCTGCAATTCCTCTGCTAACCGGCAGACTGCCCTGAACCACGCATCATATGTTACCCGTTCATCCTCATAGATGGTAAAAACACGGTCTCCATGCGATTGCCCCGCAAGGGCAATCGCACGCAGGTTCTCCGGGGCATTTTTCCATGTCCGGGTTGGAACACCGTTGATGGTCACGGTCTCCATCTCAAATTTCGAACCTGGCGCCGTCAACAGGGCCGCACATTTTTCACGCGTAATGACCGGCCATCCAGCAGGAGCTTCCCATCCAATCGCAGATGCTATATTTTGCGTTCGCGTCTTACTCGCCATGATCAGAAGACTTCAAACAGACCAGCCGCGCCCATGCCGCCCCCGACACACATGGTGACGACGACGTATTTTTCGCCGCGGCGCCTGCCCTCGATCAAAGCATGGCCAACACAGCGCGCACCGGTCATGCCGAATGGATGACCGATAGAAATCGAACCGCCATTCACGTTGAGCTTGTCGTCCGGTATCCCGAGCTTGTCGCGACAATAGAGTACCTGGACTGCGAATGCTTCGTTCAATTCCCACAATCCGATATCATCGATCGACAAGTTAAAGCGTTCAAGCAGCTTGGGGATGGCAAACACCGGACCGATGCCCATTTCATCGGGCTTGGTACCGGCAACCGCCATGCCAACATATCGGCCCAGCGGTTCCAGACCGCGCTTTTCAGCGACGCTGGCTTCCATCAACACCGACGCAGCAGACCCATCGGCGAGCTGCGAGGCATTGCCAGCCGTAATACAATATCCCTCGCCCATAACCGGACCAAGCTTTGCCAGGCCCTCCATCGTCGTGGTCGGACGATTGCAATCATCCATCGCGATCGTCACATCCTTTTGGCTGACCTCGCCGGTCTCCTTGTCGGTCACGTTCATGCGCGTTGATATTTCAATAATCTCATCGCTGAACTTGCCGGCTTGCTGAGCGGCGGCCGTTCGTTTCTGTGATTGCAGCGAATATTGGTCCTGCAATTCGCGGCTGATACCATAGCGTTTGGCGACGGTCTCAGCGGTGCCGATCATTGGCATGAAAATATCCGGATGCATCCTCAGCAATTCCTCATCCCGCATCGGCTTCCCTGCGCCCGAACGACCGGCCGAGATGGATTCGACCCCGCCAGCAACGCAAATATCCATGCGGTCGACGATGATCTGCTTTGCAGCCGTCGCTATCGCCATGAGTCCGGACGAACATTGACGATCCATGGTCATCCCCGGCACTTCCACCGGCAAACCGGCGCGAAGAACGATCTGACGCCCGATATTGGAGCTTTGCGCCCCGCTCTGATTTGCCGCCCCGATCACCACATCGTCAATCTCAGCCAGATCGACCCCGGCACGCGCGACCGCCGCCTCAACGGACCAAGCTCCCAATTCGACCGGATGAGTTGCATTGAAAGCGCCGCGCATCGATTTGGACAACGGGGTACGGGCAGTAGACACAATAACGGCATCGCGCATTTCAGATAATTCCTCTTTATTATGAAACCTTATGATTCTTAGCTCTGATTTATGCAGACAAAGCGGCAATTAGCAAGAGTCGATTCTAATTTCTGAAAATATGGTTTGATGTTCATTTTCTAGTAAACTAGGGTATAATTCATACTTTGAAATAAAGGTATGCTCAAAAGTAAAGCGGAAAAAGACCGGGAAGGTAGAGGATAATGTTCGAGCTTACAGATGCGCGCAAACTTGGCTTTGACGAAACCCGCCTGGCCCGGATCGACGAATTTCTGGAGCAATCCTACATAAAAACCGGAAAACTGAAGAACGCGCAAATCCTCGTGGCTCGGTCAGGATCGCCAGTCCATTATGCTAAATTCGGCAGCTTGCGCGATGACGGCACACCACTGCGTGATGATGCCTTGTTCCGGATCGCATCCATGACAAAGCCGGTCACCGCGATCGCTTTCATGCAATTGGTGGAGCAGTGCAAGATTGCGGTGGAAGACCCGGTCGAGCGCGTCATTCCGGAATTTAAAAATCTGGGCGCATATACCGGTGGCGGTGGCTCCATTCCATTTGCCCCGACCAAGGCCGGCGAGCCGATGCGGTTCGTTCACCTGCTGTCGCACATGTCGGGACTGACCTACGGTTTTCAAAACCGCAGCAGTGTAGACGCTGCCTACAGAAAAGCTGAGCTGGACCTCGCGCGCGATAAATTGGATTCTGACGGCTATATAGCGGCCCTCTCGCGCATTCCGCTGGAATTTGAACCGGGCACCCGGTGGAATTACTCTGTTTCGACGGATGTTCTTGGTATCGCGGTAGAGCGACTATCCGGCATGAGTCTGGGCGAGTATTTTCGGCAGCATATTTTCGAACCGCTTGGCATGCTCGATACCGGATTCCGCGTCGCTGACGGGCAAGCAGATCGTCTCGCGGATGCCTACAGCTATATGCCGGGACAGCCGCCGCGGCTGATCGACAAGGGCGCGCAGAGCAAGCTACTATATGACGGCATGTTTGAAAGCGGAGGCGGGGGCCTGGTTTCTACCATTGCCGATTATCACCGGTTCTGCACAATGCTCGTCAACAAAGGCGCACTGGAGGGGGAACGGATTATTGCGCCCAAGACACTCGACCTGATGACCGCAAACCACCTTCCAGGAGGAGCGGATCTCACCGAGATGTCGCAAAGTCTTTTTTCAGAAGCGAACAATGCCGGAACCGGCTTCGGCCTGGGGTTTGCCTGCGTGGTAGATCCGGCCAAGACGCTCATGCCGGCCAGCAAGGGCGAATTCTATTGGGGCGGCGCCTATTCGACCGCATTCTTTATCGACCCGGTCGAAAAAATCACGATGGTGTTCATGACGCAGCTTTATCCTTCGAGCATCTATCCTATCCGCCGACAATTAAAGACGCTGATTTATTCCGCGTTGAACGACAGCAATATCAAAGGAGAGTGAGACAATGAGTTCCCCAATTTCAACCGAGCGACAGGACAATGTCCTGGTAATCATTTCCGACAATCCGCCGGTCAATGCGCTGGGCCAGGCCGTGCGTCAGGGGATTGCCGATGGAATTCAGGCCGCGCGTGACGATGACAGTATCGAAGCGGTTGTGATCCGCTGCGATGGCCGAACATTTTTCGCCGGTGCTGACATCACCGAATTTGGCAAGCCGCCCAAGGGACCAAGCTTGCCCGAAGTGTGCGACCTGATCGAAGCCAGCGAAAAGCCGGTTGTTGCAGCTATCCACGGGACTGCACTTGGCGGCGGCTGCGAAATCGCACTTGCTTGCCACTATCGGATCGCGGTTCCGTCGGCGAAGGTTGGCCTGCCTGAAGTCAAGCTGGGCCTTATCCCTGGTGCAGCCGGCACGCAGCGCCTGCCCCGCCTCGTCGGCGCTGAAGCGGCCCTACCGATCGTCGTCACCGGCACTCCGATTGGCGCCAAAAAAGCAGAGAGCATCGGTCTGATCGACAAGATTACCGGCGAAACCAGTCTCGATAAGGATGCTGTCGCGTTCGCGAAAACGAAGATCGGCCGGCCGTTGCCTCGTGCATCGCTGGGCACCGCCAACGAAGACGGTGTCAAAAATCCGGACATCTTCGACGAATTTCGCGCCAAAAACGGCCGCAAGCTGCGCGGATTTGATGCGCCGAACGCGGGTATCGAAGCGGTCAAGGCAGCGGGCGAAATGTCTTTCGCAGATGGAGTGAAGAAGGAGCGCGAGCTATTTGCAAAGCTGATGACGGGCACCCAGAGCGCCGCCATGCGCCATTATTTCTTCGCCGAGCGCGCCGCGAACAAGATTGACGATGTGCCTGCAGACACGCCGCTGATCCCCATAAAGAAAGTCGGCATCATCGGAGCCGGGACCATGGGCGGCGGTATCGCGATGAATTTCTTGTCTGCCGGGATCGACGTCGTCATTCTGGAAATGAAGCAGGAAGCGCTGGACCGCGGGATGGCTGTCATGCGCAAAAATTACGAGAATACGGCAAAGCGTGGCCGTATGACTGCCGAGCAAGTCGAAGCGGCAATGGATCTCCTGACCGGTACACTGGAATATGACGATTTGGCCGACTGCGATCTTGTGATCGAAGCGGTCTATGAGAATATGGACGTCAAGAAAGAGGTGTTTGCCAAGCTCGATAGCGTCGTCAAGTCAGGTGCGATCCTGGCGTCAAATACAAGCTATCTGAACATCGATGAGATCGCGACCGCAACCAAACGTCCCGGCTATGTTCTGGGCCTGCATTTTTTCAGTCCGGCAAATGTCATGAAACTGCTTGAAATCGTTCGCGGCGAGAATACCCGTCACGACGTCCTCGCCACAGCGATGAAGCTGGCCAAGAAAATTGGCAAAGTTGCCGCGGTATCGGGCGTTTGCCCCGGCTTCATCGGCAACCGCATGCTGTCGCCGCGCCAGCAACAGGCAAACCAGCTGATCATGGAAGGTGCCAACTATTGGGATGTTGATGATGTCCTGCTGGAATTCGGCTTCCCCATGGGTCCGTTTCAAATGGGCGACCTCGCCGGAATCGACATTGGCTGGCATCGCGATCCGTCGAAGGTCACAACCGTTCGCGAAGCCTTGTGCGCCGCGGGTCGTTTTGGCCAGAAAGCGGGCAAGGGATTCTACGATTACGACGAGCGGCGTAACCGCACGCCATCGGACGAGGTGAAGAAAATTATCTCGGACTTCGCCGAGAAGGAAGGTCACAAGCAGCGCGACATTCCCAAGGAAGAGATCAGGGAGCGCCTGCTTTATCCGATGGTCAACGAAGGGGCGAAGATCCTCGATGAAAAGATGGCCCAGCGAGCCAGCGATATCGACGTGGTCTGGATCAACGGTTATGGCTGGCCGCTCTTCACTGGTGGCCCGATGTTCTGGGCAGACAGTATCGGTCTCGATACGGTCGTCGCGGGGCTTGAGAAACACAATCTCCCGGTCAGCGATTATCTGAGCAAAAAGGCGGCGGCCGGACAAAAGTTTACACGCTGACGCCTCACCATCAGCTTGCCCGTTGAAAGAAAGGCCTGTTGAAAGAAAGGGAGGTTACAGCCTGGCCTCCCTTTCTGCCGGACGAAATTTGATAAGGTGCCAAGCATACGTTGATCGATTGTCAGCTACGCGCGAACCACCCGCATCACCCTTGAAGGTGAGTACTACTGCCAAGGCGCTACTTCGCAAGAGCGCGAAAAGTCGGTGACTCCAAGCCTGCCGAACCGCTGCCTTGAAACTAGGGTATGAGCCGCACCTCGATCTTTACCAGACAATAATATGGGATCGATCCAAATTTTCCGTTTATCGAGTATCACAGGAAAGATGCGATCGCGCGCAAAACGGTCGCCGAAACAGCAATATAACATAAAGATAAGTGCATAGTTCGCAACATTCCTACAAGTTCAAATACACGGTTTGATAATATCAAAGCAAGCAGCTGCGTCAAATAGCTTGACATGATGCTCTCATTCCACTCAATTAGAATTATCGGTATGCCACAAAAAAGTGTGCAGCCGGATGAGGAGAGGAATATGATCGAGCAAAAACAATGGCACACGTGCGCCATGTCCGCCTTGGCAATTGGTATGGTTGCACTGGCTCCTGAAACCGCGTTTGCGCAGGCAGCCGATGACGGCTCCGCAGACGGGGCCAGAGATCGCACAATTGTCGTGACCGGATCGTTGATCCGCGGCACTCCGGAAGATAGCGCCCTGCCCGTTGATGTTTTTTCAACCCAGGACCTGGCCCAGGAGGGCATTAGTTCACCGCTTGATTTCATCAAAGACATCCCGGCCGTCGGCTCGGTTCTTGGCGATTCCAACCAGTTCTCATCGTCCGCTCAGGGTCTGGGCGGAGTCGGCACATTGAACCTGCGCAACCTGGGCGCAACCCGCACCTTGGTTTTGTTAAATGGCCACCGCACTATTATTTCGCCAGGTGACGGCCTGGTCGACACCAACCTTCTACCCATGTTTGCCCTCGAACGGGTCGAACTATTGAAGGACGGGGCTGCCGTAACCTACGGCTCGGATGCAGTCGCAGGGGTCGCAAACTTCATCACACGCAAGAACTTCGAAGGCATCGAACTGCAAAGCGACTATCGCTTCATCAGCGACAGCGATGGCGATTACACAGCCAGTGTACTGGTCGGCAAGAACCTCGGCCCAGACGTCAACATCCTGGCAGGCTTCGGGTACCGTCATCGCTCGCCACTCGCAGCAATTGATCGTGACTATGCGGATCTTGATTACGAAACCAACCCGGCCGGCTATTCGGTTGTCAGCAATCCATCGACTTACTTTCCAGCGATCAGGCCTGCCGGACCTATCCGCAACAATCCAGCGGCAGCAAGACGTCCCACTGTGATTTCGGGAACAGCTTTTCAAGATGCCGGTTGCAACGACCTTGGCGGCACACAGCTTTTTTCAGGCGGCACAACGCCGCTCTGTGCCTATCAGTTCACTGATTACAACAATCTGGTCGAAGAGCAGGACTTCTATCAGGCCTTCGCACAAATAAATGTCGATCTGTCGGATACGGTACATTTCAACGCCGATGTCTTGTGGGCGCGCAGTGTAACGAAAACCGCGCTGTCGCCGTCTTATCCGTCGACTACCGGTCCTGCTGGGCCGGGGACCCGGTTCAATTACTTCGTCCCTAGCACGAACCCTGGCTTCGCGGATTTTGCGGCGCAGACCGGTTTTCCCAGTGCCATCGGCCCGTTTACGCCAGGCGCTGCGATACTTGTTTATCGTCCATTTTCTCTCGGCGGCAATCCGCTGGCCGGCGAACCCTATGGCAATGAAAGCTTTAGCAAAAACAATAGCTGGCGCGTGTCCGCCGGGTTGGATTTCGATGTTTCTTCAACGCTTAAAGCTTCGCTTCAGGGCACCTATATTCAGGCAAGTTCGGAATCTCTAGTCCCCGATTATCTGCCGGTTCGGCTACAGAATGCCCTGGACGGCCTTGGTGGCCCCGGCTGTGACGTTGCGACTGGCACACCCGGCCAGGGCGGATGCATGTACTTTAATCCGTTTTCCAACGCGATTGCACTTAATCAGGCCACCGGCCAGACCAACCCGAATTATACCGGTCCCGCAGGCCGGGTTAATTCCAATGATCCTGCGCTAATTGACTGGATGTTCGGCAACACCGGCACCAATCAGCAGGAACGGCAGGTGGTTGTCGATGCCCTGATCAGCGGCGAGCTCGGAGGACTGGATTTTGGCGCAGGTCCGGTCGCCTTTGGCCTCGGTGCGCAGTATCGTTCCACCAACTTCGAAACGATGGGGCGAAATGACGAAGGCCTGTTCCTGAACGATTCCAACCGCAACCCCTGTCCGGTCCTTGGCGACACCACTTGTACGGTTCCCACCGGTCCCTTTGCATTCCTCGGGCAGTCTCGCAGTGTCGCGCTGGAAGGCGATGTCTACGCAGTCTTCGGCGAAGTGCAAATTCCGATTGTGGATAGCCTGGAGATCAACTTGGCATTGCGTTACGAAGATTATGGCGGACAGATCGGCTCCACGCTCGACCCGAAGGCCAGCTTCCGCTTCGAAGCAACGCCTTGGCTGGTTCTCCGCGGCTCGGCCAGCACCACGTTTCGCGGACCTCTGCCAGGTAATGTCTCGCCTTCAACCCGCACCGCTTTACAGGCAATCGATGCGGCAGACGGCGGCTTCCTGTCGGTGGATATCACCGGCGATCCTGCACTGAAGCCGGAAAGTGCGTTTACCTATAACATCGGTGCCGTCGTCAATACGGGCGGCTTCAATGCCTCCATCGACTATTGGAGCTATGATTTTAAGGATGCGATCGCAACTCAGGACGAAAATGCGATCGCGACCTCGGTAATTCCAACAGCAGCCGGCCTCGCCGATTGTAGCAACCCGCTAGCATCGCGCCTCACTTTTGCCGGCGGCTGTGTTCAGGGGGTCACGACCGGTGCTGACCTGGCACGCATCCAGACCTTCATCGTCAACAGCTCACCTGTAAAAACGGACGGAATCGACCTTAAGGCCGATTATACATTCCTGTTCGGTGAAGCTGCATTTACGATTGGCGGGGCGGCGACATGGACGCTGAACTACGATGTCGATCCACAGACCGTTTTGGGCGTTCAAATTTCCGACGCCTATGACGCGGTGGGCTTTGCGAACTTTGATCGCTCGCCCGGCACTATTTCCGAATGGAAAGGTAACGCGTTTGCCAATCTCAAAGTGGGCAATCTCAACGCCCGCTACGTGTTCCGCTATTCCAGCGGTGTAACCGATGACCGTTGCCCGGACAATGCACCGTGCTTCACGTCGACTTATGGCACGAGCGCCGGCGATCCGACGACTGAAACGGATTATGGGCGTAAAATTCCGGCCATGACGCAGCATGATTTCACCCTGCTGTATAATCTTCCGGTCAAGTTCGCGACAATTCAGCTTCAGGGATCTGTGGAAAATATCTTCGACGAAGATCCGCCAGCAGCACGCTTCGAGCTGGGCTACAATCCTTTCATCGGCAACCCGCTGGGCCGCACCTTCCGGCTTGGCGTGAAAGCGGCTTTCTAAA
>CAWUKF010000019.1:0-17887 GCA_963922745.1 uncultured Sphingomonadales bacterium | reverse complement strand
GCGGTCACCGATCACATTGTCCGCATCCGGCTGGCGCACGTCGAGCAATGGCAGGCAGTCGACGGTGATACCGACCTCGCGGAGGCTGACCGCAATCGCCTGAGCATTGAGCCGGGCCGCCTCGATCGCCGTGGCGGGAGCAATGTCGTAGAGCTTGTCGAATACTTCCCCGGCCGGAAATTTCGGCCAGACCGGCTGCTGCATGCGGGCGACGCGACCGCCCTCCTGGTCGATCAGGATCGCCAGATCGTCACGACCGTGGATTGCGCGCAGTTCATCGGTCAGCGCCCTCAACTGCGACTTGCTTTCGATATTGCGGCCAAAGATGATATAGCCCGCCGGGTCGCTTTCGCGGAAAAACGCCCGCTCCGTTTCGGTCAGGGCCAGGCCCGCAATGCCAAATACTGCCGGTGTCATAGCCATGATCGATATTTCTCACGCAACATGGTTCATATTTGCGCCGTTTTGCTGCCGGGTAAAGGCGAAACCGCCCTTATCCACAGCGCTTCAACCATCTATTGCCCGAAATCAGCGGACGACGAGACAGCTTTCGCCAGCAGCCTTGAGATTGTTGCAGATATCCTGGGCCGCTTCCCGGCTCGGTGCCACCGCGTTGAGCCGGTAAATGGTGCCGCCATCGAGACTGCCGCGGAGAATTTTCTTCGGCAGCGCTCCGATCGCTTCAAACCGGCGCGCATAGCCAGCCCAACTGCTGTCAGCCAGGCTGGCCGAGCTGAAGGCACCAAGCTGGATCAGGGCACCGCCCGTTGTGTCCTCGGTGGATGCAGCATCCGACTTGCGGATCGGCGTTTCGGTGTCTGACGGCGTACCGAGTTGCGCCGGTGTTTCCTGGCCCTCGCTGGCAGCAAAGCTGGCATCGCCCTCGCCCTCGAACTGGCGTGCCTGCGGATCGTCGGGTCGAACCTTGTAGTCGCCTTCCTGCGCGGCGATCAGCTCGCCGGTGCCGTCCAGTCCGCCGCCATCGCGGTTTTGCAGCCAGTAGATGCCGCCAACAATCGCCGCCAGCAACAGCAAGCCCGCACCCACGAACAGCGCGACACGAACCGGGGAATATTCATCACCATCATCATAGTCGTCGGCCGATTCCAGCCATGGCAGGCGCTCTTCGTCGTTCAGGTCAAGACTGTCGCGTGTGGTATCTGACATTGCATGCTCCGTTAGCCAAAAGGGCCGATCACATCGATTCTGCGGCCTCGACACCCATCAGAGCCAGACCGTTCTTGACAGTCTGCCCGATATTTTTCGCCAAGAAAAGCCTAGCCGATGCGGTTTCCGGGTCGTTAACCATTATGATCCGCTTGTCAGGCCGGTCATTGCCGAGATTATAAAAGCCGTGAAAAGCGGCTGAAAGGTCGTTCAGATAGAATGCGACTCGGTGCGGTTCCCGCGAGGCCGCAGCCGATTCGATGATCCGCGGAAATTGCGCGGCCATCTTGATCAGGTCCATTTCCTCTTCGCCGAGCCGGTCGAGATGGTCGGAGGAAGGGGTCAATCCTTCGTCCGCCGCCTTGCGCAGCGTCGACTGGATCCGGGCATGGGCATATTGAACATAGAAGACCGGATTGTCCCGCGAGGCCTCCATCACCTTGGCGAAATCAAAGTCCATCTGGGCATCGGCCTTGCGCGTCAGCATGGTGAAGCGAACGGCATCCTTGCCGACCTCCTCGACCATATCGGCGATGGTGACAAAGTTGCCCGACCGCTTGGACATTTTCTCCGGCTCGCCGTTGCGCAGCAGCCGCACCATCTGCACCAGCTTCACGTCGAACTTGGTCTTGCCGCCGGTCAGCGCCGCAACTGCGGCCTTGATCCGCTTGACCGTGCCGCTGTGATCGGCACCCCAGATGTCGATCAGCTCGTCGGCGGTCTGTGCTTTCTGGAAATGATAAGCGAGATCGCCGCCGAAATAGGTCCAGCGACCGTTGGACTTCTTGATCGGCCGGTCCTGATCGTCGCCAAACTGGGTGGACCGGAACAAGGGCAGCTCGACCGCTTCCCAGTCCTCGATTACCTTGCCTTTGGGCTGCTCCAGCACACCGTCATAGACCAGATCGCGCGACCGCAGTTCGGCTTCTGCAATATCGGCCTTGCCGGCTTCGTGCAGCTCGGCTTCGGACGAGAACACATCGTGCCGTATACCGAGCAGAGCGAGATCCGAGCGGATCATGTCCATCATCTTCGCAACGGCGGCCTTGCGGAAGGTCAGCAGCCATTCGGATTCTGGCGCATCCTTGTATTTGGCGCCAAATTCGGTGGCCAGAGCCTCGCCGACCGGCTTCAGATAGTCTCCCGGATACAGACCTTCGGGGATCGTGCCGATATCGTCGCCCAGCGCTTCCCGGTAGCGCAGATGGGCGGAGCGGGCCAGCGTGTCGACCTGGGATCCGGCATCATTGACATAATATTCGCGGATTACGGTGTGCCCGACGGCCTCAAGCAGATCGGCCAGCGCATCGCCGACCACCGCGCCACGGCAATGGCCCATGTGCATGGGCCCGGTCGGGTTGGCGGAGACATATTCGATATTGACGGTAACGCCCGCATGCTTGTCCGAGCGGCCATATCGCGCGCCGAGCTGCTCGATTTCGAGCAGTTCACCGAGCAGCACCGAGGCAGAGACGCGCAGATTGATAAATCCTGGGCCAGCGATATCCACCGCCTTCACATCGTCAAGAATGGCAAGTTTTTCGGCAATTTTCTCGGCCAGATCGCGAGGCTTCATGCCGGCCGCTTTCGACAGGACCATCGCCGCATTGGTAGACAGGTCACCGTGTGACGGATCGCGCGGAGGCTCCAGCGTGACATTCGAACGGTCTATCCCGGCAGGCAGGACATCAGTCTCGACCAGTTCGTCGAGGATCGCATCAATATGGTTCTGAAAAATATGAAACAGCATGATTGGTTCAATTCGTCATAGGAAAAAGGCCCGAGAGATTCGGGTGCACTGGCTTCGTCATTCCGGCACCCTTATCGGGTGGCGTTATACTGCAACTGCGCCTGGGTAAGCTGAAATCCGACCAGCAGCTCGAAAGAGGCACGGGCGACGGCTGCCTTGATCGCAGGATCGGCGAGCGGGTCGAGTGCGGCATCGGGATCGCCGGGTTTGCGCTTGCGGGTCAGGCGCTCAACTACATCTTCCGGCAGGCGAGCGGCTGCGGCATCGACATAGGCACCGGCCTTGCCCGATGCGCTCGCCCGATAGGCGCCATCTGCAAATTGCAGGGTCACATTGCTGATGCGCTTCGCGACCACGGCCGTGCCGCCCTGAACTACCGTCGAAAAATAGGGAATGGTGACGGTGCGGGCACCGTCCGTACGCGTCCGCGATGCATAAACGTCAAATGTCGTTTCGGTATAGATCCGGGCACCTTCGCTGTTGCAGGTCGAACGGACGTTGGTGATATTGGCGACCACGTCAATGGCACTGGCGTCGGTGCTGTTGACCGGATTGAAGATGGTGATGTCACCCGTATAGTCGGGCACCGCCACTGCCGGGCACCCCGAACGCACCACAGAAACACCTACGCCGGAACTGACATCCAGTGCGCCTTCCCGTGCACATCCGCTGACGGCCAGGACCGTGACCGCCGCCAAAACCATATTTTTCAACCGGCCATTCGCCATCATTTTCAATCCTTGCCTTTGATCACGGACAACACACATAGGGTCCATGCGCACCGATAAAAATTTCGCAACCCTTATCTGGGCCTTTCCCTTATCTGGGCCTTTAATGCGGTGCAACCGTCCATAAGATGAACAGACGGGCTTTTCGCCACTGCACTTATTCCCTAAAGGATTAGACATGAACGATTCCGATATGCAGAAACGGCAGATAGACTTGCTTGTGGCCACGCCTCGAGGCTTTTGCGCCGGTGTCGACCGGGCGATAAAAATCGTCGAACTGGCGCTAAAAAAATATGGCGCGCCCGTCTACGTCCGGCACGAAATCGTCCACAATCGCTATGTCGTCGACGAATTGAAGAGGCTGGGCGCGATATTTGTCGAGGAACTGGACGAAGTACCGGACGGGGTTCCGGTGGTATTTTCCGCGCATGGCGTGCCCAAGGCGGTGCCGCACAAGGCGGAAGAGCGCGGCCTTGAATATCTTGACGCCACCTGTCCGCTGGTTTCCAAAGTGCATCGCCAGGCGGAGCGGCAGACCGAGGCCGGACGGCATATCATTTTCGTCGGTCATGCCAATCATCCCGAAGTGATCGGCACGTTCGGCCAGGTCGCCGACGGCCAGATGACACTGGTGGAAACGTTAGCCGATGTCGAAGCGCTGCAACCGGAAGATCCAGATGCACTCGCGTTTCTGACCCAGACAACGCTGTCGGTCGATGACACGCATGCAATAGTCGAGGCGCTGCAGAAGCGCTTCCCCACTATCGTCGGCCCAAAGGGTGAGGACATCTGCTACGCCACTTCCAATCGTCAGGACGCGGTGAAAGAAATCGCCAAACATTGCCAGCTTGTCCTGGTCATCGGCGCGCCCAACAGTTCCAACAGCCTGCGCCTGGTAGAGGTTGCCGAGCGGAGCGGAGCAATGGCCAAATTGATCCAGCGCGCCAATGAAATCGACCTGGCGTGGTTCGACCGGGTCGACAAGGTGGGATTGACGGCGGGCGCCTCGGCACCCGAGATATTGGTGCGCGAAGTGACAGATCTGCTCGAGCAGCATTTCGAAATCCGCACGGAAAAGGTGAAGACTGCCGAAGAGAAGATGGTCTTCAAACTGCCCCGCGGTCTCGAAGCGGCCTGATGGCTGTCTATACAAGGGTCAGCGCCGAGCAGATCGGCCGCTTCCTGCGCCGTTTCGACGTCGGGACGCTGGTGTCCGCCAAGGGCATTGCGGAAGGCGTGGAGAACAGCAATTATCTGCTGGAAACCACACAGGGCAAATATATCCTGACTCTGTATGAGAAGCGGGTGGACCCAGCCGACCTGCCGTTTTTCATTGCCCTGCTCGATCATCTCGCGGCCCATGGCTGCCAGGTCCCGCCGATGATTGCCGACCGCGATGGCGAAAAGATCCAGCAATTGTGCGGACGCAGTGCCTGTCTGATCGTCTTTTTGCCGGGGGTATCGGTCAGCCATCCGACCGAAGCGCAGGCGCGTTCGACCGGCCAGGCGCTCGGGGGGATGCATAGCGCGCTAGCGGATTTTGCACCGGAACGGCGCAATGCAATGGATCACGATGGCTGGCGGACGTTGGCCGACCAATGTGGTCCCGCCCAGCTCGACAATATCGCCGCTGGCCTGGCGAGCGCGGTCGCCAGGGAACTGGACCATCTGGACGAGCATTGGCCTCACGAATTGCCGCGATCGGCCATTCATGCCGATCTCTTCCCGGACAATGTGCTGATGCTGGGTGATCGGGTTACCGGTCTGATCGACTTTTATTTTTCCTGCACGGATATCCGCGCCTACGATCTGGCGGTGACCCACGCAGCCTGGTGCTTTTCCGAGGACGGCAAGGATTTTCACGATCCGGTATCACGCGCGCTGATCGATGGCTATGAAACGGCTTTCCCCATCGGCGAGGACGAGCGGCGAGCGCTTCCCCTGCTCGCACGCGGTGCTGCCCTGCGCTTTCTGCTGACCAGAGCCTTTGACTGGATCAACACACCTGCCGATGCGCTGGTCACGCGCAAGGACCCGCAGGCGTTTCTCCACCGGCTTGACTATTACCAGAACCATCCGGAAATCTTTGAATCATGACCGACATGAAACTTGTGGAAATCGCGACAGATGGCGCGTGCAAGGGCAATCCCGGGCCGGGCGGCTGGGGCGCGCTGATTCGTCATGGCGACAAGGAAAAGGAAATCTCCGGCGGGGAGCCGGAGACAACCAACAACCGGATGGAACTGCGAGCGGCAATCGAGGCGCTCAATGCACTCAATCGCCCGTGCCGGGTGAAGCTGTCCATCGACAGCAAATATGTGAAGGACGGAATCACCAAATGGATTTTCGGCTGGCAGAAGAACGGCTGGCGGACCGCAGCCAGAAAGCCGGTCAAAAATGCCGACCTCTGGCAGGATCTGCTGAAGGCAGTCGAACGCCACCAGATCGAGTGGCATTGGGTCAGGGGCCACAATGGCGATCCGGACAATGAACGGGCCGACCGGCTCGCCAGCGACGCCGCGCTCCAGGCCGCCCGCTGATATTCCTGGGCTTGGCGCCTAGCTGTTGTCTTCAATCTCCGCGCCGGGGCCATATTCCAGAATCGAATTGATCGCGTTCTTCGCGCTCGCCTTGCTGGAATAGCCTTCGGTCGAGAAAATAACTTCGCTATTATATTTGAAGCGAACCCTATATTCGCCTTTCTTGTCTTTCCAGATTTCGAATTGATGCGCCATTTCATCCTCTCCTTGCTGATCAAATGGAAATTATAGACGCGCGGAACGTCGTTGCAAGCATTCGGCTGAAAGTTGCCCTTCCCTAACCAAAACGCGAAGCCGCATAACGGCTCCCGTCAATCGCCCGCACACTTTCATCCGGCGGCTCGTCAAGCAGGACGGCCCGGGCGAGTTTCGACGCGGCGGGAGCAGTCTGGATGCCGAAACCGCCCTGTCCGGCAAACCAGAAGAAATCATCGACCGCCGGGTCGAACCCGATCACCGGCAACCGGTCCGGGGCAAAGCTGCGCAGGCCGGCCCATTTTCGCGTCACCCGCTTCACCCGAACGTCGAGCACATTCTCGAAACGGTCGATGGCCATGGCCACGCTTAGTTCGTCCGGTGCGACGTCACCCGGCTCGGCCGGAATTTCGTCATGCGGGCTGAGCCAGTAGCTCCCGCCTGCTTCGGGCTTGAAATAGAAATTGCCGTCCAGCCCTACGACCAGCGGCATATCGGGCGACGAAGGCGGATCGGCTTCGATCTGCACCATGTTGCGGATCAGTGGCTGGATTCCGAGCGGCTTGACGCCGGCCAGACCGGCCACCGTGTCCGCCCATGCGCCGGATGCATTGACCAGAATCCTTGCCCGATGGGTTTCGTCGCCGGCAGCCAATTCCCAAACACCGCCCCGTCTGCCAATCTGACGGACCGGAGCCCGGCAAATCAGCTTGACCGCCTTGCGCTTGGCATCCTTCAGATAGGCGGCATGCAGCGCGGCGACATCGATATCGCGGCATTCCGGTTCATGAACCGCATGGCTCCAGGCGGGTTTCAACGCCGGAACCAGGTCCGCCGCCTGCGCCCAGGACCAGCGCTCCATCGTCAGTCCGGCATCCGCGAAATCGGCCAGGAATCGGTCGACCAGATGCTGCTCATTGTCCCGCGCGATATTGAGCGCTCCGCGCGGGCGCAGGAAACCGGATGGTGAAAATTCCGGCGGCGGATTGTCCAGAAAGGCGCGCGAGGCGGAGGTCAGGGGCTGTACCAGCGGCCCGCCATAGCTTTCCGTCCAGAACGCAGCCGAACGGCCGGTGGCATGATAGCCCGGAAATTCCTCGCCCTCGAGCAGCAACACCGATCGATCGCCGCCAATTTCCGAAGCGATGCTGGCGCCGGCGATCCCGGCGCCGATAATGGCGACGTCATATTGTTTCATGCTCTGGGGGCCACCCTGTCCAGAAAGGCGAAGCAGCTGTCAAGCGCCGCATTGCGCACCTCATCTACCTCGCGAAATATTTCATGTGCGGATTCTGGACCGAACAGCTTCATCTCCGCCTTGGGCAGCAGATGGACCGCCCGCTCAATCGTTGCGTGATCGACCAGCTCGTCCGTGGCGGTTGCCAGCACCAGAACCGGAATGTCCATCCGCATCAGCTTTTGCCGGTTGCGCAGCAAACGGGTCGAGGCATAGGCCCGCTCTACCCAGCGCCAGCTCGCCGGCCCGAGCCGCACGAACGGGCGCTCGCGAAACCAGAAAAACTCGTCCGAGTAGCGATCAGCGTCATGGGTCAGCAGCGCCTGCCGGGGCACATAGGGTTCCAGCGGATTCTCCGCCGGCTTCCAAGCCCGTCGTTGGCCGCGACCGATCGCGCACATGAACTTGGCTATGCCATGAGCCGTCCATTCCGGCATCCCGCCTCCGGCCGGGGCAAGCATCGGGGCACTCAAAATTGCTGCATCGGGCTGGATGCGCTGCTCGGTCAGGGCACGAAGGACCAGATGTCCTCCCATGCTGTGGCCGATCACCACATGCGGGCCGGCATGGCTGGCCTGCCATTGCCGGAAAAAGGCTGCGAGATCCGCCACCCATGTTGCAAAATCGTCGATATGGCCGACATGCGGATGCGCGCCGCAGCGCCCCGACCCGCCCTGCCCGCGCCAGTCGACGGATGTCACATTCCATCCGCGTGCATGAAAGTCGTGAAAGGTTTCCAGATATTTTTCGTAAAAATCGGCGCGTCCCGTCATGAACAGGATCGAACCCCGGACTCCTCCGGGCTGATCGCCCTGCAACCAGTCCAGTTCACGAAACTCCCAGCCATCCGGGCCGCTCCACGGCCGTTCCGAGGCACCCGCTGGCATGGACCGCCGATCGAAGCGCTTGTCGGTCAAGTCTGTCATATCACGCTTTATCGCTGTCACTCGGTCGGATGGAAATTCGCTCCGGCAATCATGGTTACTATTTGGTAAGGCAAATTAACTAGATGTCGGCTCATGGATAGTGAAACCTTCATCTACTTGCTGTGGGGCGGATTGGCAATTGCACTGATCGTTGCAGCCATTACCGATCTCAAAAGCCGCCATATCTCCAATTGGCTCAACCTCTGCATTGCCTTGGGCGCACCACTGTTCTGGATAGCCAGCGGCATGAGCTTCTGGCCGGAGATGGTCAGCCAGCTCGGTTTGGCTGTCGTCATATTTACCATATTTGCCGCGATGTTTGCGATCGGTGCCATGGGCGGCGGCGATGTGAAGCTGCTGACAGCGCTGGCCTTGTGGATGCACTGGCTGACCTTTCTCGAGCTGCTGGTGATCATGTCGATCGCTGGGGGCCTGCTGACCCTGTTAATGATGATCAGCAAACAAATTCGAAAGACCGAGGGGCCCATAAAGGTTCCGTACGGGGTCGCCATCGCCTTTTCCGGGCTGTGGATGATCTCCGGTATCGCGGGGCATAGTTCACAAACGATATTTTAACCATTTTACTCGAAAGAGGCAGTGACCGCCCGAGGAATATTTCGGGCGAGGGGCATTCAGGAGGCGTGAAACGTCATGGACAAGAAGAAACTCATTTTGCTGGTTGGTGCGCTGATCGTGGCTGCGGTCACGGCCCTGCTCGCCAAGAATATGTTCGACGGGGCGTCCGCGCCGCAAGTCGCAGCAAAAAAAGCGGAAGTGACTGGCGAGGAGGTCCTCGTGGCGACCCGCGCGCTTCCCGTCGGCACAATAATCACACCCGACAGTTTCCGTTTCCAGCCCTGGCCGAAGGACCTGATCGAAGAAGCCTATTTCATGAAGGAAGGCACCAATGTGGAAACATTGGCCGGCACGGTTGTCCGCAATCCTGTCACCGCCGGACAACCGCTCACCAAGGGCTCTCTCGTAGCACCGGGTGATCGCGGCTTCCTCGCCGCCGCGCTTGGTCCCGGCATGCGTGCCGTCACCATTCCGGTATCCGGCCTCACCGGCGTCGCCGGCTTTGTCTTCCCGGGCGACCGGGTCGACCTCATGCTGACCCAGTCTGTCCAGGGCGAAGGTCCCGAGCTCAAGGTCTCCGAAACCGTGATCCGCAACCTGCGCGTGCTGGCCACCGACAACCGGGTGACCGCCGCCACCAATGAAGCCGGACAGCAGGTGCCCCGCAAGGCCAAGCTGGTTACGCTTGAAGCCACGCCCAAGATTGCCGAACAGATTTCCGTTGCCCAGACCCTGGGTACGCTGAGCCTGTCGCTCCGCTCGCTGGCAGACAGCGCTGCCGAACTGGAGGAAGCGATTGCCTCCGGCGCAATCAAGCTGCCGAAAACCGATGATCCGGTTGTCGAAGCCGACATGATCCGCTCGCTGGCGGCACGGCCGACCAGCACGAAATCGACCTTTTCGACCGGTGGAGACGTGTCGCGCTTCGAAACGCGCTCGCCGCCACCACTGGCCGCCAAGGAAAAACCCAAAGGTCCGGTCGTCCGCGTATCACGCGGCAATTCGGTCACCGACATCGAATTTGGAGACAAGTAATGGCCGTAGAATATGCACAGCATAGCCGTTCGGCGAAAAAGGCAATGGGCGTTACCGTCATTGCCGCTCTCGCCCTGGCTCTGGCTGCCAACAGCAGCACCGCGTCCAACGCGCAGTCGGTCAGCATCTCGCAGCCCGATTCCCGCATTTCCGTCTCGGTCGGTCGCGGTAAGCTGATTACCCTGCCCTCGCCCATTGAAGATATTTTCATCGCCGAGAACAGCATTGCCGACGTCCAGGTCCGGTCACCACGCCAGATCTACATCTTCGGCAAGAAGGGTGGCCAGACCAGTTTCTATGCTACCAGCGCATCGGGCAAGGTTATCTATTCGGCTGAAGTTGCGGTTGGCGCGGAAATCTCCTCGATCGACCAGATGCTGAGCCTGGCGATGCCAGAAGCCAATATCTCGGTCAGCACGACCAACAATTTCGTTCTGCTGACCGGCACGATTGCCAATCCGGATGATGCGGAAGAAGCTGAGAACCTCGTACAGGCCTTTGTCGGCGACGCCACCAAGGTGGTCAGCCGGCTGAAAACAGCCACCCCGATGCAGGTCAACCTCAAGGTTCGCTTCGCCGAGGTCAGTCGCACCCTGGCCAAGGAAATCAACGGCAATCTGCTGACCCGCGACACCACCGGTGGCTTCCAGTTCGGCGTTTCGCGCGGTCGCAATTTCGGATCGATCACCGATTTCAACACATCCGCCTTCCCCAAGCTGGATGCGTCGCAGCTGTTCGGCTTGCCCGCAGGCTCCATCTCGCTGCCGTTCAACCCGACGACCGGTCAGTTCGTGACCCCGGGCGGAACCGCATTCAACTACACGCAAGGCAATTCCGGCCTGAACACCGTTCAGGCGGCAGGCCGTCTCTTCGGTCTCGATATCGCCACAGCATTCGACGTATCGGAGCGGGTAGGCCTGGTCAGCACCCTGGCCTCGCCCAACCTGACCACCATTTCGGGTGAAACGGCAACATTCCTTGCTGGCGGCGAATTCCCCATTCCGATGTCAACCGGACTGGGTGAAGTATCCGTCCAGTACAAGAATTTCGGCGTCAGCCTTTCCTACACGCCAACCGTGCTTTCGAACGGCCGGATTTCAATCCGGGTGGCACCGGAGGTCTCGGAAATTTCATCCAACGGCGCCGTCATTCTGAACGGCTTCAGCATTCCGGCGGTCTCCACCCGACGCGCGGAGACGACCGTCGAACTGGGCTCGGGCGAAAGCTTCATGATCGCCGGCCTGATGCAGAACAGCTATAACTCGGCGATCGACAAGACGCCGGGACTGGCCGACGTGCCAATCCTCGGATCGCTGTTCAAGTCGGACGGCTACCGCCGCAACGAGACCGAACTGATGATCGTGGTCACGCCTTATCTCGTGAAGCCGGTCAGCGACAGCGAGATCGTCCTGCCCACCGACGGGTTCAAAGCCGCGAATGATGCAGAGCGGTTCCTGATGAATCGCAACCATTCCGGGACCGGGGATGATCGGCCCAAGCCGACCATGGCCCCCGCAGCACCGGCAAGCCAGAGTTTTGGCAGCCTGGAAGCACCCGCTCCGGTCAAGTCGGCCAAAAAATCCAAGAAATCCGGCGGCACCGCTCCCGGTTTCAGTTTCGACAAATAAGCTGGATCAGGAGAATAAATCATGCGCATCCTATCAACCGCACTTATCGCTGCTCTCGGCCTCTCGGTTACGGCCTGTGGCAGCACCACCGCCAACCGCAGTGTCTATAGCGAACGCCAGCCCGTCGTTTCAAAATCAAACTTCGTGCTCGATCTGAGCACCGGCAGCGGAGGGTTGTCGACGGCAGAGCAAAATCGTCTGGCCGGCTGGTTCGATGCGCTCGAACTCGGTTATGGCGATCGCGTTTCGATTGACGATCCCGCTTATTCCACAAGTGCGGTTGCGAAAGCAGCGGTCGAAAACATTGTCGCCAGCTACGGCTTGCTGGTCAGCGAAACGGCACCGGTCACCGACGGCTATGTTCCGGCCGGTCAGATGCGGGTGGTCGTGACGCGCACCACCGCTTCGGTACCGGGATGCCCCGATTTCAGCCACCGCAGCCACACCGATTTTCAGGCTCGGACCAGCCCCAACTACGGGTGCGGAACCAACGGTACGCTTGCGGCCATGATTGCCAACCCCGAAGATCTTGTCCGCGGCCAGAACGCTGACGAAGAAGATCAGGCCCGGGCGTCAAAGGCCATCCGCGCCTATCGTGACAAGAAAGTTGGAGGACAATAATGAACGCTCCCTGGAAAGCCGGTTCTGTCGGCGGTCGTGAACCGTTCGCGGCCTTTGTATGCGACGAGGATACCCTGCAGATGCTGCGCCCCGTTGCCGAAGAAATGGGCTGGTCCTCGGACAAGTGCAACAAGGGCGGACTGCGCAATGCGGTCCAGACCCTTTCCGTTTCCGCCAGCCCGAATATCCTGCTGGTGGATCTGTCTGAATCCGGCGATCCGCTGAACGACATCAATTCTCTGGCCGAGGTCTGCGAACCGGGTACGGTCGTGGTCGCCATGGGCCAGGTCAATGACGTGCGCCTGTATCGCGACCTGATCGTCAGCGGCCTGCAGGATTATCTGCTTAAGCCGTTTAGCCCGGATCAGCTGCGCGACGTATTGTCACAGGCACAGGCAGTCCTGAATGCACCCAAAAGCGATGATACGCAGGCCGAAAAGCCGCATATCTCCACCGCCGTCATCGGCACACGCGGCGGCGTCGGCGCCTCCACATTGGCGACCTCCGTGGCATGGCTGCTCAGCCACGATCGGGAACGGCTGACCGCTTTGCTCGATCTGGATGTTCATTTCGGCACCGGCGCACTATCGCTGGATCTGGAACCGGGCCGCGGACTGACCGATGCGATCGACAATCCGAGCCGGATCGACGGCCTGTTCATCGAACGCGCCATGATCAAGGCCAATGAAAAATTGTCGCTGCTCTCCGCAGAGGCACCGATCAATTCGCCGATCATGACCGATGGCACGGCCTTTTTCCAGCTACAGGAAGAATTCCGCGCCGCCTTCGACTGCACCGTAATCGATTTGCCGCGCGACATGCTGATCAACTATCCGCATCTGCTGGGCGATGTAAACGCCACCGTCATCGTGACGGAACTGACCCTGGCTTCGGCCCGGGATTGCATTCGCCTGCTGTCCTGGCTGAAATCCCATGCCGCCCAGAGCAAGGTGTTTGTGGTCGCCAACAAGGTCCAGACAGCCAATCTCGAAATTAGCCGCCAGGATTTCGAAAGCTCGATCGAGCGCAAGATCGACATCATGATCCCGCATGATCCCAAGACCGCAGCCCAGGCCGCAAAACTGGGTCAGGCGATGGTGGAAGCGGGCAAGTCCAGCAAGGCTTCGGCCAAGATCATCGAACTGGCGAACCTTATCCTTGGTTCGGTCAGTAGCGAGAGTGATTCCGATGGCACCGGCGACAAGAAATCGCTGATGGAAAAATTCGGTGGTTTCAAATCTCTGTTGCCCTCGAAAAAAGCCAAGGAAGATGCCCCTAAAGTCTGAAGAAAAAGCGGATTTTCTTCAGCTTTAAAGGAATTGAACGATGGATATGATGCAAATTGCGATATTGGGTACCGGCACGCTGGTAGTGTTGCTGCTGCTCATCTTTGCACTGTCCGGCCCTTCCGAAGCGAAGTCCGCAGCCCGGCAACTGACCAAGCTCAAATATCGACATTCCGACAGCGACAATGTGCGGGTCGAAGCGCAGATGAAAAAGGCGCTGTCCGCACGGCGCAAGACCACCCGCCCCAAGGGCGAGAATATGACCAAGCTGGAAACCCTGGCCATCCGGATGGAAAAAACCGGTAAAAAATGGCCACTTTCCTACTTTTTCTATGCGGTGGGTGGCCTGTTCGTGATCATCGCCGGCCTGCTGCTGCTGAAGGGTGCGCCGATCCTGCTATGCCTGTTTGTCGGGCTTCTGGTCGGTGCCGGATTGCCGCATTTCGTGGTCGGCTTCCTCATCAACCGCCGCGTGAGCAAATTCACCGCTTCCTTTCCCGATGCGATCGAACTGCTGGTGCGCGGGTTGCGCTCCGGTCTGCCGGTCACCGAAACCATCGGCGTTGTGGCCAAGGAAATCGGCGGTCCCGTCGGCGAGGAATTCCAGAAGGTGGTTGATCGCATCAAGATCGGCCAGACCATGGAAGATGCGCTGGACGAAAGCGCCAAGCGCATGGAAACGCCCGAATTCAAATTCTTCTGCATCACCCTGGCGATCCAGCGCGAAACCGGCGGCAACCTGGCCGAAACGCTGTCCAACCTTGCCGATGTTTTGCGCAAGCGCGGCCAGATGAAGCTCAAGATCAAGGCCATGTCCTCGGAATCCAAGGCATCCGCCTATATCGTGGGCTCGTTGCCGTTCATCGTGTTCGGCCTGGTCTACACCGTGAACCCGACCTACCTGGCCGGATTTTTCTATGAAGAACGGCTGATCATCGCCGGCCTCGGCGGGCTGTGCTGGATGAGCATCGGCGTGTTCATCATGGCCAAGATGGTCAATTTCGAGATTTAGTATGAAGGCACGAAGCAAATGACAAGCGGCGGTGGACCAACATTGATGGGCGTGGACGTCCTCTGGGTGGCAACCTTATTGGCTGCCGTGGCAGCGGCTGCTGTGTTCTTCGCGATCTATGCCGCAGTGACGGTGCGCGACCCCATGGCCAAGAGAGTCAAGGCCCTGACCGAACGCCGCGAACAGCTGAAGGCCGGGATCATGGCTTCGACCACCAAGAAGCGGGCGAAGCTGGTCCAGCAGAGCGATACCACGGACAAGATGCGCAATTTCCTGTCCTCGCTCAAGGTGCTGCAGGACACCCAGGTCAAGGAAGCACAACAGAAACTGGCGCAGGCCGGCATCCGGTCCAAGGATCTGGCTTTCCTCATCATTTTCAGCCGGCTGGTCCTGCCCATCGTACTCGGCGGCGGAGCCGCACTGGCAATTTACGGTTTCAACTATCTCGGCGACTGGTCTGATCTCAAGCGTTTCGGCGTCTTTGCCGGTGCCACGATATTGGGATACAAGGGTGCCGATATCTATGTAAACAACCTGATTGCCAAACGGACCGATCTGATCCGCAAAGGTCTTCCGGACGCCATCGACCTGCTCGTCATCTGCGCAGAAGCGGGCCTTACCGTCGACACCGCCTTTGCCCGGGTATCAAAGGAGCTAGGCAGCGCCTATCCGGAACTGGCTGACGAATTCTCGCTGACCTCGATCGAGCTGGGCTTCCTGACCGAACGACGGCAGGCCTTTGAAAATCTCGCCTACCGCGTTGCGCTCGACCATGTCAAAGGCGTGGTGACGACCATGATCCAGACGGAAAAATACGGTACGCCGCTGGCCTCCGCGCTGCGCGTGCTTTCCGCCGAATTCCGCAATGACCGGATGATGCGCGCGGAAGAAAAAGCCGCGCGTTTGCCGGCGATCATGACGGTGCCACTGATCCTGTTCATTCTGCCGACTCTGTTCATCGTGATTCTCGGCCCGGCGGCCTGCTCCATCTCCGATGCGATGATGTAGCCGGTAAGGCGATCTGGCAAATCTGAAGAGCGGCGGGCGACTGCCGCTCTTTTTCATCCCCTGGCGATGGTGTCTGCTGATTTCTTTATCTTCGCCAGCATAGCGGAAAGCTCGGCTTTTTCCTCCTCGCTGAGCACCGCCATGATCTTCCTGTCCATTGCCTGGGCAGCTGGCAGGATCTGGCCATAGAGATCGCGTCCCGTGCTGCTCAGCAACAAATGATGAGACCGGCCATCAGCACTATTGGGACTGCGCTCGAGCAAGGCACGCTCGACCAGCGTTTTTACCGCGCGGTTGACGGTAACCTTGTCCATCAAGGTCGCCTCGACCAGATGCCGCTGTGTCGAGGCACCACGCGTCCCCAGCACCGCCATCACCCGCCATTCCGGTATCTTGAGTCCGAACCGGCTCTTGTACTCGCTCGCGATCAGGTCGCTGACTGCATTGGAAGCAGTCGACAGCTGATAGGGCAGAAATTCATCAAGAAGAAAGTTCATGGGCAATATTTATTCAAATCTGGCACGAAGTCCAATCCAAAATGTCCGCGAAAAAGCGCGTTCTATTATTCCGTTGCTGCTGATCGCCGTCTCTACCCGCGCGTCGAAAAGATTTTCAACCCGCGTTTCGACCAACAACTGATCATTCAGGGCCAGCGTCATACGGCCATCGACGGTCAACGCGTCGGCAAGGCCGAGCCGGTTGACATCATCCTCGAACTGCCGGCCGATATAGCGCGCCGAAAGGCTCGCACCGGTGCCAGTGCCGGCTTCCCAGGCGATGGTTCCCGATGCATTGTGGCGGGGCACTTGCGCCGGTCGCAGGCCGTCGATAGGAGCAGCGGCACCGGCGCCATCGACCTCGGCGTCCACAAAGGAATAGCCGGCACGCAAGCTCAGCCCTTCGGCCAGGTCGCCGAGATCGAACAGCGCGTCGATTTCCACGCCCTTTGACCGGATGGACTTCAGGTTCTGGCGCTGGCTGTAGCTCGCGCCGGGTGCGACGAAACCAACCCCGGGAAAGACGCCGGGGCCAGTGGCCAGGGTCACGTTGGCGATGGCATTGTCCAGCTGGTTGTAGAAGGCCGTGATGCCCAGTTTCACCGGGCCGTTGTCCCATTCCAGCCCCAGCTCGGCGCCCTTTACCCGCTCGGGTTCGAGCAGTTCGTTGGCAGCAGTCGCGTCGTCGCCGACCCGGAACGGCCGGAACAGCTCGTTGAGCGTCGGCAGGCGCCAGCCGAGATAGGCCGCGCCGCGGACGGTCAGCGCATCGGTCAGTTCATAGGCAAGACCGCCGCGACCGGTAAATTCGCTGCCGCTGCGGTTGGTGAATGTGTCATCTGTCCTTACCGAACCTGGGAAAGGGTTGATCAGTTCGATCTCGCGGCGAAAGCCATTGTCGATCGACCAGAAGTCAAGGCGCGCGCCACCGGTCAGGACTAGCGCTTCGCTCGCCTGTACACTGGCCTCGACAAAGCCGCCATAGGTCGCAGTGCTCCCGCCTGCCCGACGGCTGCGGCGCGGCGTATCATTGTCGGCAAAGAAGAAATTCTCCTTGGTTTCGCCCTCGGTCCGCCGCCAGTCGCCACCGATGCGCAGTTCGACATTGTCGCCCACCGGTGGCCGCACTTCGAACCGCGCGCCGAGGCCGGTGGAAGGCACATTATATTGCTCGAACACCCGGCTGACGGAATTGCGATCATCAGAGACACCGCCGAAGCTGACATCGAAATTGCGGATCTGGACATAGGTGAGCGCCGACCATTGCCAGTCGGAGCCGCGGTTGACCAGGCGGATGCTGGCGTCGGCTCCGTCATTGTGATTGTCGCTGAACGCGAAGCCCCGCTCGCGGTCATCGGTGAAGGCCCGGACATTGGCCTGCACTTCAGTGCTGCCCGATAGCGGGGCGACAAAACGCACGGCCACTCCGGCCTGCTCATAGGCCGCCGGGCGATCGACCGAACCGCGCTGCCCCTCGATGATCGGAATGAAGCCGTCGCCGCTGGCGTAATTGGCCGATACGGTCAACTGCCCTTGCCCGAGCTCGCGACCGAACAGCAGATCGGCATCGACGCTGTTGCGGCTACCATAGGCAGCGCCGAGTTCGGTCCGGTCCCCGACATTGTCACTGAACAGCTCGATGGTGCCGGCAATTGCGCCCTGCCCCTCTGCACCGCTACCG
>CAWUKF010000018.1:0-19823 GCA_963922745.1 uncultured Sphingomonadales bacterium | reverse complement strand
CTTGAAATTTTGTAAATAAATTTACATAGCAGCCGGATGACAAGTCAGAAACTCTTTGCCGGAGCGGCGATCAAGCGGCTGCGCCGTAGCGCCGCCATGACCCAGGTCGCTCTGGCCGAGGCGCTCGATATTTCGCCGAGTTACCTGAATCTGATCGAGCGGAATCAGCGACCGCTAAGCGCGCGCCTGATGCTGCTTCTGGCGGAAAGATTCGACTTCGATCCGCGACAGTTGATCGCTGCTGAACCCGGCGGCGGGATTGATGCCATCCGCCAGCGGCTTGCGGATCCCCTGTTTGAAGACCTGTCGGTTGATCGCACCGAGCTGGAAGAATGGCTGATTGCGTCGCCCAATTCGGTCGAAGCCTTTGTGCGGCTTTTTGACAATCGCAAGACCGGCGACACCGCGGGTGCGAGCGGCGCACCCGATCCGATCCAGGCTGTCCGCCGCGAGATCGAGCGCTGGCGCAACCATTTTGCCGATCTCGATTCCATGGCAGAGCGGCTAGCTGACGAATTGCGCCTTGGCGCCGGCGATCTTTATGGCGCGATCGCCGAGAGGCTACGCGTCAAGCATCAGCTGATCATCCGGATCCTGCCGGAAACCGTGTTGCCGGACAAGCTGCGCCGTCTCGATCTCCACGCCCGGCAGTTGCAGCTTTCGGAAATGCTCGATCCGGCATCGCGCACCTTTCAGGCTGCGTTGCTGCTCGGCCAGATCGAGGCAAAGGCAGAGATAGATGCGCTGGCCGCAGGAGGCAATTTTACCGATCGGGCTGCGGAAAAATTGTTTCGCCGCCACCTGTCGAGCTATTTTGCCGCAGCGTTGATGATGCCCTACGAGCGATTTTTGAAAGCCTGCGAGCAGAGCGGCTACCGCATCCAGCTGCTCCAGCGCCGGTTCGGTGCCGGTTTCGAGCAAATCGCCCACCGGCTGACCACCTTGCAGCGCGTCGGGTCGCGCGGCCTGCCTTTTTTCATGGTCAGGATCGACCGGTCCGGGATGATTTCCAAGCGTTTTGCCGGTGCGAGCAACGCGCCGCTGGTGGAAAGCACTTATCGCTGCCCGCTCTGGGACGTTCACCGGGTGTTCGAACAGCCGGCGGAAATTTGCTCGCAGCTGGTGGCGCTGGAAGATGGGTCGACCTGGTTTACCCTGTCCCGAGCGGTGCAGGGGATCGGCTCCGGGGCAGGCGGGTACACGCCGGCCTTTGCGATTGGCCTTGGCGTCTCCGCCGATGTGGCATCGGTCCTTCACTATGCGAGGGGCAAAGACCTCACGATCGACCATGCGGATCCGATCGGACTCGGTTGCCCGGCCTGCACGCGTCCCCAATGTTCGCAGCGGTCGGCACCGCCGCGTAGCCGGGCGCTGAAATTCGATGAACAGGAACGGGGGTTGACCCCCTTCGATTTTGTCACTGACTAGGCTGCAGCGCCGACATTGGGGAAAACCACCCGGAAAACTGTCGGCATATTGAACATTTTGCACGAAATCGGCTGTTTTTTCTTCAATTGGCTGTAAAATTTACCGACAGATAACCAATTTTCCATATGGGTCTTGGCGACCAGGGAAAGTCTGCGCGCAATATGATCCGATTGTTCAAACATTATATTCCTTACCCAGTGCTTTTTCTGGGTCTGATTGATTTCCTTCTGTTGCTGATGGCAGCGGAAGCGGGCTGGATATTTCGCGCCCTGCAGATCAATATGGATACCGGGTCACTTCTCGACCGTCCGGCTCCAATCTTCAGCTTTGCCATTGCCCTGCAACTGGCCCTTATTGCGGTCGGTATCTACGGTCCGGAAGCTTTGCAATCGCTGCGTTTCGCTACCGCCAGGATATTGGTCGCAATCTCGCTTGGCGTAATTTTCCTGTCCCTGATGTCCTTCGCGATGCCGGGTGCGACCCTGTGGCGGTCCAATTCCCTGTACGCGATGATCCTCGCCATCCTGTTCCTGATGGTGATCCGGATATTGCTGGGTACGGTATTGGACAGCAATATTTTTAAGCGACGGCTGCTGATTCTCGGGGCAGGCCCGCGCGCGGGCCGCATTGCACAGCTCAATAAACGGCAGGACAGCGGTTTCATCGTCGCCGGCTATGTCGACATGAATGAAGGGCCCAGCGTGATCGAAACGGCGGTTCGGCGCCAGGATATTGCCAATCTGCCGAAATATGTGATTGAACTGGCGGTCAGCGAGGTCGTGCTGGCTCTGGAAGAGCGGCGCAACTCGCTGCCGGTTGCCGACCTGCTCACGATCAAGACGACCGGAGTCCACGTCAACGACCTGTCGAGCTTTCTGGAACGCGAAACCGGGCGCGTCGATCTCGACAGCGTGAACCCGAGCTGGTTCATTTTTTCGGACGGTTTTTCGTCGGGGCGCAGGCTGTCCACCCTGTTCAAGCGGGGCTTCGACATCTTCCTGAGTTTATTGCTGCTGATTCTGACGGGGCCGATCATCTTGCTCTTCGCTTTGCTGATCAGGCTGGAAAGCCGGGGCGGCTCGTTTTTCAAGCAGGAGCGGGTTGGTCTCTACGGGCAGACGTTCAATATTCTCAAGCTGCGGTCGATGCGTTCCGACGCCGAGATCGGTGGCCAGGCGATCTGGGCCACCGAGAATGATCCGCGCATCACCCGGATCGGCAGGTTCATTCGCAAGGTCCGGATCGACGAATTGCCCCAGGCCTGGAGCGTGTTGAAAGGGGAGATGAGCTTCGTCGGCCCGCGTCCGGAACGGCCGCAATTTGTCAACGACCTGCAGACGAAGATGCCTTTTTACGCGGAGCGACATATCGTCAAGCCGGGCATCACCGGCTGGGCGCAGATCAACTATCCCTACGGCGCGTCGACCGAAGACGCCCGGCACAAGCTGGAATATGATCTATATTATGCGAAGAATTATACGCCGTTTCTGGACCTGCTGATCATCCTGCAGACCATAAGGGTCATTTTGTGGCCCGAGGGAGCGCGCTGAGATGAGTCCGCTGCTCGACTATATCAGCCTGTTCGGACATGGCATCGCGGCGGCGCTTTTCGGCGTGCTGGCGATCTGGCAATTTCAGCGCAAGGTGGAGCGCACCGAAAAGCATATATGGCTGATCGTCGCGATCGCGCTCACCAGCTTCTGGGCGCTTTCAATCGCGGTGGAGGGATCATTGTCCCCGATAGCGCGATTCTCAGAGACGCTGCGCAATTTCGGCTGGCTGGCCTTCATGTTCATTCTGCTGCGAACCGGGGAAGGGCGCGACGAGCCCAGGACGATCAACACCATCTATGCCGTGCTGACCTTTGTTCTGGTCGGCCAGATGTTGGTCGATTCGCTGCTCCCCGTCTTTGTCGGAAGCCCCCGTCTGGAAGGGGTCACGCTCTATACTTCGCTCGTGCTGCGGATGATCTTTGCGGTCGGCGCGCTGGTATTGGTCCACAATCTCTATTCGATCACCGCACCGGAAACCCGCTGGGGTATAAGGCTGCCGATGGCTTCGCTGGCGGCGATCTGGACCTATGATCTCAATCTGTACACGATCACCTATCTGACCCAGCAGATGCCGGTTGAGCTATATGCGATGCGCGGGGCGATGATGGCGGTGATTGCCCCGATATTGGTGCTGGCATCAATGCGCAATACGGAATGGAGCCTGAAGCTCTCGCGCAGCGTCGCCTTTCGCTCGCTCTCGCTGGTGGCAATCGGATCTTATCTGCTGATGATGGTGGTGATTGCCACGGCGCTGCAGATCATTGGCGGCGACTATGCGCGCCTCGCGCAGATCAGCTTCCTGTTCGGCACGACGATTGGTGCCCTGCTGTTGCTTCCCTCCGGCAAGTTCCGCGCCTGGCTGAAGGTCAAGCTGGCCAAGAATTTCTTCCAGCATCGCTACGATTACCGATCGGAATGGATCCGCTTCACCGACACCATAGGCCGGCCCGGGGCCGACAGTTCCCCGTTCCACGAACGGGTGATCAAGGCGATCGCGGATATTACCGATTCGCCAGCCGGGATTTTGTTGGTTCCGGACGATTCCGGTCAGCTCGTGTTGCAGTCGCGCTGGAACTGGTCGGCGATCGAGGTTCCGGCTCGTGCCTGTACCACCCGGACCACAGGGTTTTTCGAAGATACCGGCCATATCGTCGAATTTGACGCGCTGCGCGCCGGCAAGGACGAGATATGCGAAACGGCCATGATTCCCGACTGGATGACAGGCGATCCGCGCGTATGGGTCGCGGTTCCGCTCGTGCATTTCAACCGACTGGCCGGTCTGATGTTGCTGGCCCGGCCTCGAGTCAACCGGACGCTGGACTGGGAAGATCTCGACATGCTGCGCGTGGTCGGTCGCCAGGTCGCCAGCTATCTGGCCGAATATCGCAGCCAGGAATCCCTGTCGGAAGTGCAGCGATTTGACGAGTTCAACCGCCGGATGGCGTTCATCATGCACGATATCAAGAATCTTGTAAGCCAGTTGAGCCTGCTTGCGGGCAATGCCAAGCGTCATGCAGGCAATCCCGAATTCCAGGCTGACATGATCGAGACCCTGCAAGACTCGTCGCGGAAGATGAACGGCCTGCTCGAACGGCTTGCGCAGCACAACAAGGCGACGCCCGAAGAACCGAGGCCAGTGAAGGTTGTCGAGCTCATCCGGTCCACGGTCGAGAAAAAACGCCTTTTGCACAGTCTGGAAAGCGCGCACGTCGAGGATCTGACAATTTTCGCCGACCCCGCTCGCGTCGAGCAGATTCTCGGCCACCTGATCCAGAATGCGATCGACGCCAGCACTAACAATGAAACGATCGTGATCAACGCGCGTCGCAGGGACTTGAGCGTAGCGATCGAAGTCTGCGACCAAGGGATCGGCATGTCGAGCGATTTCATCCGCAACCAATTGTTCAAACCCTTCGCCTCGAGCAAGCAAGGTGGCTTTGGTATCGGTGCCTATGAAGCCCGCGAACTGGCGCGCGCGATGAACGGGCGTCTCGAAGTGGAGAGCACGGAAGGAGCGGGCAGCCGTTTCACCCTGCTACTGCCGCTCGCACGACATTTGCCGGAAGAGATTTCACCAGACGAGAGGGCCGCGTGATGTCGGACAAAAATCAACCAAGAAAAGACAAGCTCCTGATTGTCGAAGATGATCCCGGCCTGCAAAAGCAGCTGAAATGGGCCTATGACGAATTTGACGTGATTATTGCCGGTGATCGCGAGACCGCGATAGAGATGCTTCGGGCCGAAGAGCCGGCTGTCGTTACCCTGGATCTCGGACTGCCGCCCGATCCTGACGGCACCACCGAAGGTTTTGCCACGATGGATGCAATTCTGAGCCTGAAGCCCGACACCAAGGTCATCGTTGCGTCCGGTCATGGTGAAAAGGCGAGTGCCTTGCGCGCCATTTCCGGTGGCGCCTGGGATTTTTACCATAAGCCGGTGGATATCGACGAACTCGGACTGATCGTCCGCCGCGCCTTCCACGTGCACAGGCTGGAACAGGAAAATGCCAGCCTTGCCGCCCGCGGCAACGGCGAGAATCAAATTCTGGGCCAGATCATTACTGCGGCCCCGGAAATGCTGAAGGTCGCGCAGATGGTCGAACGCGTGGCCAATACCAACGCATCGGTGATGCTGCTTGGGGCGAGCGGGACCGGCAAGGAGTTGCTCGCGAAGGGCCTGCATGATTCGAGTGACCGGCGCGATCGGGCTTTTGTGGCCATCAATTGCGCCGCGATACCGGAAAATCTGCTTGAATCCGAATTGTTCGGGCACGAAAAAGGTGCCTTTACCGGAGCGATCAAGACCACCGAGGGCAAGATCGAACAGGCCAATGGCGGCACGCTGTTTCTGGACGAGGTGGGCGATATTCCGCTGCCGCTGCAGGTCAAGCTGCTGCGCTTCCTGCAGGAGCGCGTGATCGAGCGGATTGGCGGACGCAAGGCTATCGCTGTGGATACGCGGATCGTCTGCGCCACCCAC
This sequence comes from uncultured Sphingomonadales bacterium, assembly GCA_963922745.1. Classification (GTDB taxonomy): domain Bacteria; phylum Pseudomonadota; class Alphaproteobacteria; order Sphingomonadales; family Sphingomonadaceae; genus Parasphingorhabdus. The sequence continues at coordinate 13,863 of CAWUKF010000018.1, read as the reverse complement.
CAGAATCTGGAAGTGATGATCAGCGACAATGCCTTCCGCGAGGATCTTTACTATCGCCTAGCGGAAATTGTGATCAAGATTCCGCCGCTGTCCGGTCGCTCGGGCGATGCCAGCTTGCTGGCCCGGCATTTCCAGAAGAAATTTGCCGAGGAAATCAATCCGGCGGTGAAGGGGCTGGCCCCCGATGCGCTGGCTGCGCTCGAGGCCTGGCACTGGCCGGGAAATGTGCGCGAGCTGGAAAATCGCATCAAGCGCGCCGTGATCATGGCCGATGGCAAGATGATCAGCGCCAAGGATCTCGATCTCGAGGTCGATGAGGAGGCTGCCACTGATCTGCTGAATCTGAAGGCTGCCCGCGAGGCGGCGGATCGCTCTGCGATCCTGCGAGCGATATCGCAGACCAGCGGCAATATTTCCAATGCAGCCAAATTGCTCGGGATCAGCCGTCCGACGCTCTATGACCTGCTGAAACAATATAAATTGCAGCAGGCGAGCTAAGTGCAATGAGCGGCTTAATATCCAGATTACGAGACAGCCGGAAACCGGTCATTCTTGCCGCTGCGCTGGCGGTGGGCCTGATCGGCGTTCCGACCGCCATCTATGGCGCTAGCGAAGGCAATGCCGACGCGCGGGACGCCTTTGCCAAGGCAGAGCAGTTTCGCGCGCAGGACGATGTGCGTTCGGCGCGCATCGAACTGATGAACGCGATCAAGGCCGATCCGGACTGGATCGATGCGCGGGTCGCGCAAGCCGAGGTCTTGCTGCGCCTGATGGATGGCATTGCGGCAGAGGCCGAGCTCGACCGGGCGGTGCAGCTGGGTCTGGATCCGGCGTCCGTCAGGCATCTTTATGGGCATGCCTATTTTCTCCAGGGCGAAGCTGAAAAGGCGCGTGATCAGCTGATGGCCGATGATATTCCTGTCAGCCATCAGGGCTATGCGGCCCGGATTCTGGGCCAGGTCGCGCAGAAAGTGGGCGATCAGCAGATGGCCAGTGCGGCCTTCAACCGGGCCATGGAACTGGACCGGAAAAACCCCGACCTGTGGGTTGCCATCGCCCGCTTCCGGGCCGATACCGGCGATCAGGCCGGCGCCACCAATGCGGTGGACGAGGCGGTCAAGCTGGACCCCCGCAACTTGCGCGCCCTGCAATATCGTGGTGAACTGCTGCGCTTCCAATTTGGTCTCGGTGCCGCCATTCCCTGGTTCGAGCGGGCCTTGCAGATCGACCCGAATGATGTGCCGCTGCTGACCGAATATGCCGCGACGCTTGGTGACATGGGGCGGATGACCGACATGCTGGTCGTCGCGCGCAAGATCATTTCTCTCGACGGACACAATCCGAGGGCGTTTTTCATGCAGGCGGTGCTGGCGGCCCGAGCCGGCCAATATGGCCTGGCCCGACGGCTGATGCAGCAGACCAAGGGCGTGATCGACAATGTCCCGGCGGTGTTGCTGGTCGAGGGAATCATCGAGCATCGCGAAGGCAATTACAATGCCGCGATCGACAAATTTGGTCGTTTGGTATCCATTCAGCCGGAAAATCGGCAGGCGCAAAATCTTCTGGCGCGATCGCTCTATCTGGCCGGCAGCGCCGACGATGCCGTCGATGTGCTGAGACCCCAGGTCAGTCGCAGCGGTTCCGATCCATATGCGCTCTGGCTGGCAGGTCGCGCCATGGAGGCGATCGGCGAGCGGGATCAGGCCACCGGTATATTGAACCGCGCCGCGGTGCATGACACCGGCCGTGAAAGCGCGATACTGGCAGCGGCACCGCTCAGCGTGCTGCAAGCCGAAGCGCAGCGCAATGCAGATGATGCCCGGATTGTTGTTCCCTATATCCGCGCGCTGTTTGACGCTGGCGATTATGGGACCGCGTTTGCCGAGGCAAAGCGGCTTCAGCAGGGCAATCCGGGCGCGAGCCCCGCCCACGTGCTGGTCGCCGATGTCGCAGCAGCGATGGGCAATTATGACGAGGCTCTGGACGCGCTCGAACAGGCCCGCAGCATCCGCTTTTCCGAGCCGGTGATGCTGCGCATGGTCGAGGTGTTGCGCGCCAAGGGAGCGATGCAGAAGTCGGGGGAGGTACTGGCGCAATATCTCCACTATAATCCCAGCAATATCGCCGGGCTACGCTGGATGGCCTATTCCCATCTAGAGACCGGAAGCTGGGCGGTCGCAGCCTATATACTCGAAAATCTGCGGAAACGGATTGGGGAAAACGATGCGCTGATCATGGCTGGCCTGACCGAGGCCTATACCGGGCTGGGCGAAACCGACAAGGCGATCGCTGCCGGCCGGATTGCCTATCAGGTGCAACCGTCAAGCCCGGTAGTGTCGCATCTCTATGGTCTCGCCCTGATGCAGGATGCGAATCGCAGGCGCGATGGCATAAGCCTGCTGAAGAAAGCGATCACGATTGTACCGGATAATCCGGCCTATCGGCAGAGTTTGAGGCAGGCGTTGGCGGTGCGTGGCGCTGGTCAGGGAAAAGCCACAAGCTGATCGTTGTTCAGGCGTCGCTGTTGACCAGATCGTCGATCGACAGGTCAAGCCGTTGCATCTGGCGCTGGACCGGTGGCCAGATATTCTTGATGAAATCTTCCCTCTGGGCGCTGCGCAGGCGATTTTTCGCGCCCGACGCGACAAACATCCCGACACCGCGTTTCACGGTGACCAGACCGTCTTCCTGAAAACCCTGATAGGCTTTGGCAACGGTCAGGGGGTTTGCGCCCTGTTCAGCCGCGAACACGCGGACCGATGGCAGCATGTCGCCTTCGCGATAGTCGCCATCAAGAATGGATTCTGCGATTATATCCCGCAATTTCAGATAGACCGGCTTGTTTGCATTGTTCATGCTGCATCACTGCCATAACACAGCGAAGCGGGCAAGCGAGAACTAAGTTTTTTCCGTCATTTGGTAAATTAGCGAACGGCTATGGGCCGGTCGGGGGCGTCCAGGGCGACAATATGTCGGCAAGTTCGGGTCTGGGGCGCTCGGCGAGTTCGATGTTCGACGTGCCGAGATAGAGAAAGCCGGCAAGTTTTTCCGGTGCCGAACCGAAAAGGTCGCGCACATCCTCGTTATAGGCTGGCCAGCCGGTAATCCAGCCGCCGACAAAGCCCATGGCATGGGCAGCGTGCAGGATGTTCATGGCAAAGGCGCCGCAGCTGAGCTCCTGCTCCCACAGCGGAATTTTTGTCGATTGGACCGGCGATGACAACAGGACGAGCAGGGTAGGCGCTTCGTGGGCCATCGATTCCAAACCTTCCAGCTCGAGCCGTCCGGCGGTCGGCTTTTCACGAATATAGGCTTGTGCAAAGCCCTGTCCGAGCCGGTCGCGCTGGTCGGTGGCGACCGATACGATCCGCCAAGGAGCAAGCTTGCCATGATCGGGCGTTCGCAGAGCGATCGCGACGATTTCCTCGATCTGTGCGTCGGTCGGTCCCGGTGCCACCATGTTGCGCGGGCGTCCGGAGCGGCGGGAGGACAGATAGGCGGAAAGGCTGCTCAGGTCATTGAACTTATTTTCGGTCATCGGCCTCACTTTGGAAAGGACGGGAATGATTGCAAGGAGAATCGGCAATAAACTGGTCTCGCTTGAAACAATCTACTTCACTTGCGCATTTTTTTCATTAGGGTGAGGGGCAATCGGGCTGCATGTGACAGTCTTTAGTAATTGTCGGGGAGTATATTGATGGCTGGTGCGTATCTGGAATCGGGTGATGCAAGGGGAACATTCCTCGGTCATCCCAAGGGTCTTTTTGTCCTGTTTTTTGCCGAAATGTGGGAGCGTTTTTCCTATTACGGCATGCGCGCTCTGCTGATTTTCTATCTCGTTCAGCACTGGATGTTTTCCGACAGTGAAGCCGGTGTCATCTATGGAGCCTATACGGCGCTTGTCTATATCACACCGGTAATCGGTGGTTATCTGGCCGACCGTTATCTTGGCCAGCGCAAGGCAGTCGCCTTTGGCGCACTGCTGCTCACCTTTGGCCATTTCCTGATGGCATTTGAAGGCGAGGGGGCCGGACAGGCGGATCCGGCGATCAACATATTCTGGCTGGCATTGGCGTTCATCATCGTTGGATCGGGCTTTCTCAAAGCCAATATTTCGGTGATTGTCGGTCAGCTCTACACGCGCACCGATATCCGCCGTGATCCGGCTTACACAATTTTCTACATGGGCATCAATCTCGGTGCCGCGCTGGGCGCGATCATCGCGGGTTGGCTGGGCCAGACCTATGGCTGGTCCTATGGTTTCGGTGCCGCCGGACTTGGCATGCTGCTCGGTCTGGTTGTCTTTGTCTGGGGCAAGCCGCTGCTGGTCGGGCGCGGGGAAGCGAATGATCCGGCGCTGCTTGAAAGCAAGGTCGGCGGCATCAAGTTCGAATGGCTTCTCTATCTCCTGAGCTTTGCCACCGTCGGTCTTGTCTGGGTGCTGATCCAGAACCAGGCGCTGGTTGGTTCCCTGCTTGGCATCGCCGGCGCAATCCTCGTCGCTTATGTCCTGTATATCGCGGTTGCCAAGCTCGAGCCCCAGGACCGGGATCGCATCTTTGCTGCGATGTTCCTGATCTTCGGTTCCATCCTGTTCTGGGCGCTGTTCGAGCAGGCCGGTTCCTCGCTGAACCTGTTCACCGATCGCAGTGTCGACCGCAACATCCTCGGTATCGAAGTGCCTGCTTCGGTATTCCAGTCGATCAACGCGATCTATATCGTCCTGCTCGCACCGGTCTTCGCGCTGCTCTGGACCATGCTCGGTCGCAGGGGACTGGAACCGTCTGCGCCGGCGAAATTCGGCCTCGGCCTTATCCAGCTGGGAGCCGGCTTCCTGGTTCTGGTGGCGGGCGCCATGGCTGCCGGTACCGGCAATCTTACGCCGGTGCTGTTCATTTTCCTCATCTATCTGCTGCATACGACCGGCGAGCTCTGCCTGTCTCCGGTCGGGCTGAGTGCGATGAACCGGCTTGCGCCGGCGCATATGGCGAGCCTGATCATGGGCACCTGGTTCTTTGCATCGGCGACCGGAAATTTTGCCGCCGGGCTGATCGCGTCCGCGGTGGGTGCGGAAGGCGCTGGGCCTGATCGTGTGCTGGAAGTCTATTCCACCGTGGGCTGGGTGGCTGTCGGCGTCGGCGTCGGGGTGATCGTGATCTCGCCGCTGATCAAGAAGCTTATGCATCTCGATACGCTGGAAGATCACGAGGTTGGCGACGATCTCGAAGGCCAGTCCGAAGTCGGCGAGCCGCAGGCCGGCGGCGTCCACCCGACGACGAAATTGTAAGACGGAATTATAAGACAAGGGGCGCATTATGAAATCACGGACTTTGCTGGCACTGGCTGCTGGCGGATCGCTATTGGCCGGATGCGCGGCGACGGCGTCGGATACGAGGTCGGCTAGCGCGGCGACGCCGGTCCGGGTCAGTGCATCAAGCGGACCGGCCTTTCCGTCCACCTACAAGGCCTATCCCTCGAACCCCACCGCGATCACCGGGGTGACCATCTATGATGGCGAGGGTGGCCGGATCGACAATGGCACGGTGCTCATGGCCGACGGAAAAATATCATCGGTCGGCGGCCCCGAGACGGCTATTCCTTCCGGTGCGACAATTGTTGATGGTTCCGGCAAATATGTGACGCCCGGCATTATCGACGTGCACAGCCATCTTGGCGACTATCCCACGCCGAGCGTCGACGCGCACAGTGACGGCAACGAGGCCACCTCGCCGGTGACTCCGGAGGTCTGGGCAGAGCATAGCGTCTGGCCGCAGGACCCTGGCTTCTCGCGGGCGATGGCCAATGGCGGGATCACGTCGCTGCAAATTCTTCCCGGCTCGGCCAACCTCTTTGGCGGCCGTTCAGTAGTGCTCAAGAACGTGCCGGCGCGGACGGTGCAGGCGATGAAATTTCCGGGGGCGCCCTATGGCTTGAAAATGGCCTGCGGAGAAAATCCCAAGCGGGTTTACGGCAATCGCAACCGCATACCGTCGACCCGCATGGGCAGTCTGGCGGTCGAGCGGCAAACCTGGATCGATGCGCAGGAATATCGCAGTAAGCGCAACGATGGCAAGCCGCAGAAACGCGATCTTGGCAAGGAAACGCTGGCCGAGGTGCTGGACGGCGACATCCTGGTCCACAATCATTGCTACCGCGCTGACGAGATGGCCCAGATCATCGATATGTCGAAGGAATTCGGCTATAAGGTCACAGCCTTCCATCATGCGGTCGAGAGCTACAAGATTGCCGATATCCTGGCGAAAGAGGGCATTTGCTCGGCGGTCTGGGCGGACTGGTGGGGTTTCAAGATGGAAGCCTATGACGCGATTCCCGAAAATGCGGCCTTGCTGCAAAAGGCAGGTGCCTGCGTGATCATCCATAGCGATGACGAGAACCAGATTCAGCGGCTCAACCAGGAAGCCGCCAAGGCGCTTGCCGATGGCCGGGCGATGGGCATCGAGATCAGCGACGCGCAGGCGATCCAGTGGATCACTTATAATCCCGCCAAGGCGATGGGCATCGAAAAGATGACCGGCAGCCTGAAGAGCGGCAAGATGGCCGACCTGGTGCTGTGGAACGGCAATCCGCTCAGCGTCTATTCGCGGCCCGACAAAGTCTGGATCGATGGTGCGCTGATGTTTGACAGTTCCGATCCCAAGCGGCGTCCGGTGAGTGATTTCGAACTTGGCCAGCCCGGCGAAGGAGATGTGAAATGAAGCGTCTGTCCCTCATTCTCGCCTCCGCTGCGGCCCTGATCGCCGCGCCGCTGGCTGCGCAGACTACCGCCATCACCGGTGGCAAGGTGGTTATCGGTGACGGCAGCGCGCCGATCGAAGGCGGAACCGTGCTGATTCGGGGTGATCGGGTTGTTGCCGCTGGTGCCAATGTGGCCATCCCTGCTGATGCGCGCCGCATCGACGCCACCGGCAAATGGGTTACCCCGGGCATTTTTGCCGGTTTCAGCCGCATCGGTCTGGTCGAGGTCGGCGCGGTCAGTCAGACCAACGACATGAACGCCACGGGTTCGCCCTTCTCGGCGGCGCTCGACGTGCAATATGCGATCAATCCCTTCGCTTCGGCGATCGCTGTCAATCGGGCAGCAGGCGTTACCCGCGCGGTCGTGTCGCCAAGCACCGCCCATTCGATTTTCGGCGGCTTTGGCGCGATCGTCGATCTCGGGCAGGATGAAAATCCGATCACCGAGGCGAAGGCGTTCCAGTTTGTCGAATTGGGCGAAACCGGCCACAGCCGGGCAGGGGGCAGCCGCGCTGCCTCGCATGCCGAGTTTCGCGCTCTGCTCGAGGAAGCGCGCACCTACGCCCGCAACCCGGCTGCGTTCGACAGCGACCTGCTCAAGGCATCGGATGCCAAGGCGCTGCTGCCGGTGATCGATGGTCGCACGAAGCTGCTGATCCATGTTGAAAGTGCCAATGATATCCTGAAAGTGCTTGATCTGCGCAAGGATTTTCCCGCGCTCGACATGGTTCTGGTCGGTGCCAATGAAGGCTGGCGCGTGGTCGAACATATCGCCGCCGCCGGCGTGCCGGTGCTGGCCTCCGCGCTCAGCGACCTGCCTTATGGTTTCGAAGATCTGTCCTCGACCCAGTCCAATATCGGGCGGATGAAGGATGCCGGCGTCAAGGTCGCAATCGGCATGATCAACGACCGCGACGCGCACCAGCTGCGCTATTCGGTGCAATATGCCGGCAATCTCGTGGCGCTGACCAAGGTGCCGCGGGCCACCGGCCTGACCTGGGACGAGGCCTTTGCCGCGATCAGCTCGGTGCCGGCGGAGATCATGGACATGGGTGGCCAGCTGGGCTCGCTCAAGGCCGGTCGCAAGGCCGACGTGGTGGTCTGGACCGGCGACCCGCTGGAGCTTTCGACACAGGTTGAAAAGGTGATCATCGACGGCGTCGACCAGTCGCTGTCCAATCGCCAGATGCGGCTCAGAGACCGGTATCGCGACCCAACGCCGGGCGCCTTGCCCAAGGCCTACGACCGCTAGCGACTAGAGGCGCACCATCGACATCATGGTCTCACCGTAGCGAGGGCCGGCCGTGCCATCAACCGGTGCGGCCGCTTCGAGCTCGTCGCAATCTGCCGCAGTTAGCTCGATATTGACCGCCGCCATACTGTCTTCCAGCGTGGCGCGTCGTTTCGAACCCGGGATCGGGACGATGAAGTCGGCCTGCTCCAGCAGCCAGGCCAGGGCAATTTGCGCCGGCGAACAGTGGTGCCGGCCGGCGACGTCCTTGACCACGTCGACCAGCTTCATGTTACTGGCGAAATTTTCTTCCGAATACCGCGGATCGTTGCGCCGATAATCGCCGTCGGGAAGGTCGTCGCGGCTGCTGATTTGGCCGGTCAGGAAACCCCGCCCCAGCGGGCTATAGGGTACGAAGCCAATCCCGAGATCCTGGCAGACCGGCAGGATTTCCTCCTCGACGCCTCGCTCCCACAGCGAATATTCCGACTGCAGGGCAGCGATCGGATGGGTGGCATGGGCCTTCTTCAGCGTTCCGGCCCCGGCTTCGGACAGTCCCAGATAGCGGACCTTGCCCTCCGTCACCAGTTCGGCCATCGCACCGACCGTTTCCTCGATTGGAACCTTGGGATCGACGCGGTGCTGATAGAAGAGATCGATCGTGTCCACGCCGAGCCGCTTCAGCGAGCCTTCGCAGGCGCGCCTTACATTGGCCGGACTGGAGTCGACCCCGGTCATCTTTCCATCCTTGAAGGCGAAACCGAATTTGGTCGCGATCACCAGTCGTTCCCGCCGACCGCGGATCGCCTGGCCAAGCAGTTCCTCGTTGACATGGGGGCCGTAAACCTCGGCGGTGTCGAAAAACGTGACGCCCAGTTCGATCGCGCGATCGATCGTGGCGAGGCTTTCCGCGCGGCTCGCTTCGCCATACATGCCCTTGCCGATGCCGGCCATCGGCATGCAGCCAAGGCCGAGCGCGGACACTTCCAGTTCCGATCCGAGTTTGCGATGCTTCATGTCAAATCTCCTTCGCTTCTGGCGATGATTGCCGTCACGCTCATATCCGCGCTGACATTGGCCACTGTGCGCATGATATCAGGAAAGGTCTCAATCGCCAAAAGCAGAACGAGTGGCTCGATCGGTATTCCCATCGCCAGGCAGATCGGGGCGATCGAGGTGATAAAGCTGATCGAGCCTGGCAGGCTGACCGCGCCCATGGTGGTGATCGCCGCCACCGCGACGCCGATCGCCAGCGTCCCGATCGACAGCGGGATGCCGAGCAGATAGGCGACATAGATTGCGACGGCGAGGTTCATGCAGGGACCGGTCGCGCGGAACAGGGCGACCGCGATTGGCAGGACGACATCAGCCGACCGGTCGCCGACGCCCATCACCTTCATGCCGCTGACCATGGCCGGCAGCGAGGCCAGCGAACTTTGCGTAGAAATTGCGACGGCCTGGGCCGGGGCAGATGCCTTGAAAAAAGCGACCGGGCCGGTTTTGCTGCCGGCAAAGGTGAGGATATAGCTGAATATCCACACGATGGCGCCGACGCTGCTGACAATCAGTACATAATGGAGCAGGGCACCAAAGGCAGCCAGGCCGGCATTGGCTCCGACTCCGAGCGCCAGAGCAAAGACCCCCAGCGGTGCCAGTGCCAGTACCCACTGGATCAGGATCAGCAGGGCGTCGGCGAGGGCGTTGAAAAACTGGTCGAGCATATTTCTCTGCGTCTCGGGCAGCCGGGTGATGGCAAAGGCGAAGGCAAGGGCAAAGACCATCAGCGGCAGCACCGCATCTTCTGCGGCCGCCGCGATTGCGTTGGTCGGGATCAGGGCCCGGAGAAATTCGCTGAACGGCGGTACATCGCCCGGTGGCGCTGCAGTGCCGAGGGCTGATCGCAGGGCGGCGGCCGCGGCGTCGTTGAGCGGGAAAAGCTGGAGCAGGCCGGGAGTGACAAAGGCTGCCATCGCCGACGAGCACCAGAGAAGGAAGATCATGAGCAGGATGGCGCGCGCCGTCATCCGTCCGGCGCGGGCCATCGAAGCGGCCTTGCCAATGCCCACGATGAGCAGGGTGAATACCAGCGGAATGACCGTCATCCGCAAGGCGTTGAGCCACATGTTGCCAACGACATCCGCGGCTTCGACCAGCAAGGCGCTCCTGGGTCCGACCAGCAACCCGATCACTATGCCGAGAACCAGCGCGAGCAATATGATCAGAGCCTTTTTCAATATCCTGTCCCTTTTGCATCCCCGGGCCGACCATCAACCATGGCCGACACCCGCTGGCAAGGAGAGATTAGCGGCAAAATGTCACATCGGGTCCTTTCCCTCTTGGTCTTCCGCCATTTGATCGGCTAGAGACACCCGCAGTGGGGCGTGAGCATCTTGGGAACAATCTGAACATGGCAAAGAAATTTTTCGGCACTGACGGTATTCGCGGACTGACCAATACGCACCCGATGACCGCCGAGATCGCGATGAAAGTCGGGCAAGCGGCAGGACGGCATTTCCAGCGCGGCGATCACCGCCACCGGGTGGTCATCGGCAAGGACACCAGGCTGTCCGGCTATATGATGGAAAATGCGCTGGTCGCCGGCTTTACCAGCGTTGGCATGGATGTGGTGCAGGTGGGGCCGTTGCCGACGCCGGCTGTCGCGCTGCTGACCCGTTCGATGCGGGCCGATCTCGGCGTCATGATCTCGGCCAGTCACAATGCCTATTTCGACAATGGCATCAAATTATTCGGCCCCGACGGATTCAAACTGTCGGACGAGGATGAATTCAAGATCGAGGGCTATCTCGAAGATCAGGCGATGCTTGCCGCTCCACAGGATATTGGCAGGGCCAAACGGTTCGAGGATGCGCGCGGCCGCTATATTCACGCGGTCAAGATGTCCCTGCAGGAACATATCCGGCTCGATGGACTGAAAATCGTCTGCGACTGCGCCAACGGCGCCGCCTATCAGGTGACGCCATCGGCACTGTGGGAACTGGGTGCCGAGGTGATTCCGCTGGGAATTAGTCCCAATGGCCTGAACATCAACGACAAATGCGGGTCCACCGATCTTGCGATATTGCAGGAAACGGTTGTTGCCTCCGGCGCCCATATCGGCATCGCGCTAGATGGTGACGCCGATCGACTGATCGTCGTCGATGAGCAGGGACAGATCGTCGACGGTGACCAGCTGATGGCGCTGATTGGCACAAGCTGGAGCCGGAACGGCTTGTTGCGCGGGGACGGTATCGTCGCCACAGTAATGTCGAATCTGGGACTGGAACGGTTCCTGAACGCGCAGAACCTTGATCTGGTGCGGGCGAAAGTCGGCGATCGCTATGTTCTTGAGGAAATGAAAAAGGGTGGTTTCAATGTCGGCGGTGAGCAATCCGGTCATATGATCCTGCTCGACCACGGCACCACCGGTGACGGGACCGTGGCTGCGCTGCAGGTGCTGGGTGAGCTGGTGGACAGCGGCAGGGCCGCCAGCGAATTGCTGCACCTGTTCGATCCGGTGCCGCAGCTGCTGAAAAATGTCCGCTATGGCGGCGGTCAGCCGCTCGAAGACGAAAAGGTCAAGGCCGTAATCGCGGAAGCGGAGAAGGAACTGCAGGGAGTGGGGCGTCTGGTGATCCGCAAATCGGGCACCGAGCCGCTGATCCGGGTTATGGCGGAAGGCGACAAGGAAGATCAGGTCAACGCGGTCGTCGACCGGATTTGTGCCGTGGTTCAGGAGGTCGCTGCCTGATGCTGGAAATGCGCCCCGATTGCGAAAGCTGTGGCAGGGATTTGCCGGCCGATCAGACCGGCGCGCTGATCTGCAGTTTCGAATGTACCTTTTGTGAGAGCTGCAACAGCGAAACGCTGAAAGGGACGTGCCCCAATTGCGGTGGTGCTTTGGTCGCCCGACCGACACGTGCAGCGGCGCTGCTCGCCAAATATCCTGCCTCGAAAGAACGGAAATTCAAACCATGAGCTTTCTCGATGCACTGGACGCCCGGACCATCGTTGCTCTCGGCCTGATCCTCCCGGTCCTGCTGACGGCCCTATTATATTTTTTCGCACGCCGGTTTTTCCGCCGTTTCTGGATTGTGATCCTGTTGCTTGCGGGCGCGATGGAGTGGTTCCTTATCGTGCAGGTCGGACCGTTGTTTCTGTGACAGGAAACTGTCCGCGGATATTGGCGATTGCCGGATCGGATAGCGGCGGCGGAGCCGGCATCCAGGCGGATATCAAGACGATCACCATGTTCGGCGGTCATGCGATGACGGCGATCACCGCGCTTACGGCGCAGAATACGGTCGGCGTGCAAGCGGTGCACCGGGTGCCAACGGATATGATTCTGGCACAGATGGAATCGGTCGTCAGCGATATCGGGGTGGATGCGGTGAAGATCGGGATGATCGGCAGCGCCGAAGCCGCACGGGCTGTTGCGGACTATCTGGATGCGCTCAGCGTCCCTGTCGTCTTTGATCCGGTGATGGTTGCGACCAGCGGCAGCGAACTGGCGGATGGCGACACGATAGCGGCCTTCGGCAGGCTGATGGACGTTGCGTCGGTCGTGACACCCAATTTGCCGGAACTGGAGGCGCTGGGCGGCAAGGACGAGATATTGACCCATGGCTGCCATCTGGTCGTGAAGGGGGGGCACGGAAAGGGATCGGTGATCATTGACGAGCTCTATGCGCCGAATGGGCTGATCAGACGGCTGGAGGGGAAACGCTTTGATACCAGCGAAACCCATGGCACCGGTTGCACTTTTTCCAGCGCGCTCGCGGTCGGACTGGGCAGCGGGCTGGACTTGAGGACGGCATTTGAACGGGCCATTTCCTTCACTCGCATCGCGATCCTCGAAGCGCCCGGCCTGGGTGAGGGCAATGGCCCGCTCGGCCACCAGTTTGTCACAGATTTCCAGGATGGGGATCGATGATCGCTGGCGTCGATGAAGCGGGCAGGGGGCCGCTCGCCGGGCCGGTGGTGGCCGCCGTTGTCGTCCTGCCGGACAAGCATTCGATCACAGGTTTGGATGACAGCAAGAAGCTGACCGCCCAGGCGCGCGCGCGGCTCGAGCTGGAAATCATGGAATGTGCGCAGTTTTCGGTGGCCCAATGTTGCGAAGCCGAGATTGATGATATCAATATCCTGCAGGCGACCATGCTCGCTATGACGCGGGCGGTTGACGGTCTCGGCATGATGCCGCGTCATGTTCTGGTCGATGGCAATCGCGTGCCTCAATGGAAATATTCAGCCGAGGCGGTGATCGGCGGGGATGCGATCCATCCCTGCATTTCCGCGGCCTCGATCCTGGCCAAGGAGCATCGCGACCGGCTGATGATCGCCGCCGCGGAACAATATCCGCAATATGGATGGGAGCGGAACAAGGGGTACGGCACCGCCGAGCATCTGGCGGCGCTCAGGGAATATGGCCCGACGCCGCTGCATCGGAGAAGCTTTGCGCCAGTGGCGCAACTGGAACTGCTCTAAGCTTCTACTTGGGCCGGCTTTGGCGCGATCTTGCGTTCCGCCAGCACCCATTCGCCGCTTTCGCTTTTGATATATTTGGGCTGGCGCGTGACATTCCAGACCAGGCCCAGTTTCTCCAGCAACAGCAGCACATAGCCCGCGATATCGATTTCCCACCAGGCCATGCCCTGGAAGCTGGCGCGGGGATGCTTGTGGTGATTGTTGTGCCAGCCTTCGCCAAAGGTCAGCAGCGAAAAGATGAAACTGTTCTTGGCGGTGCCAACGCCCTTGGTATGGCGCTGCGAGCCGACGACATGGGCGTAGCTGGAAATGCCCAGCGTGATCTGCAGGACCACGAAGGTGCGGAAATAGCCGCCGATCAGGATCGTGCCGATGACATGGTCCCAGCCGCC
>CAWUKF010000017.1:0-20366 GCA_963922745.1 uncultured Sphingomonadales bacterium | reverse complement strand
CCGAAGAACCGGACGAACCATAACCACCGGACGATCCGTGTCCGCCCGACGATCCGTGCCCGCCCGACGATCCATGTCCACCCGACGATCCATATCCACCGTTAGACCCGCCACTAGATCCCGAAGAACTGGAGGAACTGCTCGAAGAACTGCTAGATGAACTCGACGAGGAGGAACTGCTTCCGCCGGTTGATGTACTCGTGGAGCCGCCACTAGTGCTCGTGGAACCGCCGCTGGTGCTCGTGGAACCGCCGCTGGTGGAACTGCCGCCCGAAGAGGTGCTGGTGGATCCACCGCTACTTGTTGAGGAGATGACGACACTGCCGCCACCGGAGCCGCCGCCACCGAAGAAGCCTCCAAAAAAGCCGCCACCACCGCCATATCCGCCGCTGCCACCAATCACGACCGGGATGGAACCGCCGCCGCCATCAAGCGGCGGAGCCGGGGGAATGTAGGGAGGCAAAGGAACCGGCATGGGTTGTGGTGCCGGGCTCTGTGCCACTGTCACCACGGTCGGCTGGCAAGCGGTGACCGTCTTGGTCACTGTACGCCGCGTCCGCTTGATTTTACGGGCTGGCTCGCCGCGCTTGACCACCCGGGACCGAGACGGCTGCTTTTTGGACATCTTCTTTACATAAGGAGCCGCTGGGGCCTCCGAAACATGTACCGCGCCGCCGCCAATCAGTGCTCCGCCGCAAGTGCAGGCACATAATTTTGCCAAAGCCATCCGTACCGACATAATATCATCTCTCTTCCGCTGTTGACCCGATCAATAACCCGGCTTGCAATGCCGACGTACTGTTCGCGGTCTCGACATGCATCAGAAAGACAGAAGAAATCGTAAATCACAAATACATTAACCCTGTTTGACGGCGCAAAATCGAGAAATGTGCTAACCGTTCGTATCCATCAACGGTTAATGTCCCGAATTGGAACCCTTTGAGAGGCGTTTCTTGCAAAAATGTCCGGATTGTATCGAATTTTCGGGACTTGATGACGGAAAGACCAACCCGTGGTCCCGAGAAACCTTTCCCTCGCTTCATTTGCAAAATCCGAAATTTCGGGATTTTCGGATTATTGGCGAAACAGCGATTTTGCTTCTTGTTTCGTAAGAGTCCGGTGGTTATAGGCCCGCCGTATATGTGGTCCAGCCCTCCGGATTCGGGTAGGGCATGATGTTTGGAGAGTATGTTGACATCCTCGGTAAAAAAAGCATCCGCAGAGAATAGCACAAACAGCGAAGATCTGGTCCTTTCAGCAGACTATGAGCCCAGCGAAGACGAAGAGTTCATGAACGAACGTCAACTTGCCTATTTCAAGCAGGCCCTGAAGAAATGGAAACGGGAAATCATTGACGAGTCCAAGGAAACCTTGGCACATCTGCAGGACGGACCGATACAGGAAGCTGACCTCAATGACCGCGCGTCGAGCGAAACAGACTGGGGTCTGGAGCTGCGCACCCGCGACCGTCAACGCAAGCTGACATCCAAGATTGATGCGGCGTTGCGCCGGATCGAGGACGGTGAATATGGCTATTGCCAAGTCACTGGCGAACCGATTTCTCTGGACCGCCTCAAAGCCAGGCCGATCGCAACGATGACGGTGGAAGCGCAAGAAGCGCATGAGCGGAACGAGAAAATCTCCCGCGACCTCTAAAATTGCTTCTTTCTACAACAGAAAATTAGCTTTTTGCATTATGGACCGCATGGACCGTCGACGATAGTCAACGGAGCCGCAAAGCTGTGTCAGATATTCCGTCATAAAAGTTTCGGATATTAACCAAATTTGCACCTATTTCGCTTTAGTATTTCCTTTGCGAAGGATGCATTTACAATTGTCGACCACGGGAAGCCCATGAAAGAAACATTTGACGATAATCTGAAAATGAACAGCCAGGCGCTCGGGCACCCAAAACGGGAGCTCGACCGGGACAGCCTGTTCCTGAAAGCAGAATTGCATATCGTTGACGGCGATGATTGTGGCGAAGTGCGTATTCGCAACCTGTCAGCCGGCGGCCTGATGGCCGAAGCGCCGGTGCAGACCAAGCGCGGCGACAAGGTTGAACTGGAATTGCGCAATATTGGTCGCGTCACCGGCCATGTGGCTTGGGTGGCACAAGGCCGATTCGGAGTCGCCTTCGATCATCCGATTGACCCGAAACTGGCAAGAAAGCCGGTAGGACAAGCCAAATCCGAACTGCCCAGCTATTTGCGCTCGCCGTCCCAGAAAACCGTCGCGTTGCGTCGGCGTCCGCCGACACGGTGACCTTCCGGGCGAAGTCCAACATTAAGCTTGATTAGGATAACCTCCCTGCATAGGACGCTTTAATCAGTCGATTAAACGGAGCAGGACATGGCAGGACCATTAACCGGAATCAATATCGTAGAGTTTGCCGGGATCGGCCCCGGCCCATTTTGCGGCATGATGCTGGCGGATCAGGGGGCGACGGTAACGGTTCTCCATCGCCCGGGCAAAGCGCCCGACCCACGGCTTTCTCTTTCTCGCTCGCGCAAGCTGGTGGCGATCGACCTGAAATCCGATGAGGGAATCGCGACGGCTCGCGATATCGTTAAAAATGCCGATGGCCTGATCGAGGGCTTTCGCCCCGGCGTGATGGAGCGGCTCGGACTGGGGCCAGACGTGCTGCTCTCGGACAATCCCAAATTGGTTTATGGCCGTATGACCGGATGGGGCCAATATGGCCCCCTGGCGGCAGCAGCCGGTCATGATATCAACTATATTTCCATTTCCGGAGCCCTGCATGCATTTGGGCGTGCGGGTGAAAAGCCGACTCCGCCAGCCAATATGGTCGGCGATTTCGGTGGCGGAGGCATGATGCTCGCCTTTGGCATGGTGTCCGCCCTGCTTCACGCCAAGACCGGAGGCACTGGCCAGGTAGTCGACTGTGCCATGACCGATGGTTCGGCGGCACTGATGGCGATGATCTATGATTTTAACAATATCGGACAGTGGCGTGACGAACGCGGCGTCAATATGCTCGATACCGGCGCGCATTTCTATGACACTTACGAGACCGCCGACGGCAAATTTATCTCGATCGGATCCATCGAACCGCAATTTTATGCGCAATTGCGGCAGGTCGCCGGACTGACCGAAGATTCCGATTTCGATGCGCAAATGGATCCAAGACAGTGGCCGGCGCTGAAGGAAAAGCTGACAGCCCTGTTCAAGTCCAAGACCCGGGCGCAGTGGTGCGAGTTGATGGAGGGCACGGACATTTGCTTCGCCCCGGTCCTGACGCTGACGGAAGCAAAAGATCATCCGCACAATGTTGAAAGGCAGGTCTTTGTGGATGTCGGCGGCTTGCCCCAGCCGGCACCCGTTCCGCGCTATTCGGTTACCGTTTCGGATCCTCCGAGGCGTCCGAGCTGAGCACCGGCCGTCACCCTGTCTGCATAACTGGGGCCAATGGGCAGCTGTTTGCCGTCCTGCAGGATAGCGAAACGCTTGCGCCCCTTGCGACGAACTTCCGCGATGCAATCTCGTCGGATAATGATTGATCGGTGAGTCCGGACGAACAGGCCGGCGGGCAACTGGCTTTCCAGAGCGTGCATTGACTGGTGCACCAGATAGCTGCGACCGGGCAAATGTAGCCGCATATAATCCCGCTCGGCCTCAACCCATTCGATGTCCGAGATAACCAGCTGGACGGCACCCCTGCCATCCCGCACCCACAGGCGGAGGGAATTGGCGGATTTCCCAGCGGTCTTATCTACCGCGCGATTGGCAAGGGCCCGCTCAACCGCCTCGCGCAGCAGGGATTCCCTGACAGGTTTCAAAAGATAGTCTGTCGCTTCCAGCCGAAATGCCTGCACTGCATATGTGCTATGTGCTGTCGTGAAGATGATCTCAGGCATCCCTCCCAACTGCTGACAAAGCTCCGCCACCTTGAGCCCGGAAAAATCGGGCATGTCGACGTCGAGCAGCAAAATGTCGGTTTGTCCTTGCTGGATCTTCTCGACGGCCTGGCGTCCGCCATTGGCCAGCTCAATATTACCAAAGAGTCCCGTCCGTTCGCAGAGCGCTCTGAGTCGGGAGCGGGCGAGCGGCTCATCATCCACGATCAGGACCGATGGCAACTCCCGGACCATTTTCAGATATCCTCAAATATCAGGGACGGATCGGGCAGAACGATGGTGGCAATCGCCATCCCGTTCTTGCTGTTCGCTAAGAGCAAGGAAGCATTTTGCCCATATAATGCTCTGAGCCGGTTCTGGATATTCGAAAGACCGGTGCCCGTACCAGCGGTATCATCCCGCACTTTAGCCTCGGGAATTTGTATCCGGCCATTATTCGCGACGCTTATCCGCAGACGATCACCCTGGACCTGTGCGGAGATGATGATGTTAATCGCCTGCCCTGCCTCCGAGACACCGAATTTGATCGCATTTTCGATCAGTGGCTGAATGATCAACGCCGGGATGCTCCAATCATTTGCGGCCGGGTCGATGTCGACGGAATATCGCAACCGCTCCGGGAACCGCATGCGTTCGATCTCGAGATAGCGGACTTGCTGGTCAACCTCCTGTTCCACGCTGATCATGTCTTCCGCGCCACCGGTCAGCACTGCGCGCATATAGTCGGCCAAATCATCGACCAGCTTTTCAGCCTGTTCATTTTGCCTATCGATGATCAGGCTGCTGACCGAATTAAGCGCATTGAACACAAAATGCGGATTCAGCTGGTAGCGCAGCGCGCGCAACTCGGTCTCCCGATTGACACGCTCCAGCTGACGGCTGTGCGCCATCATTCGCTGCACATCCCTGCTGTGCGACAAGGCGAGATACAGCGCCCCCCAGCCGGCCAGAATGAAATAGCGGGTGAAGGCTTCGTCAATGATATAGGCCCAGTCGAACGCTGTGAAATCAATCGGCTTGAGCAGGTAGGAAAAGTCGAAAAGAGCGGCTGTATGATCAAAGACGATATGGTCGATGATGGCGATATAGTTGGCCAGAATGATCGTTGGCAGGCTCAGCATGAATATGGCAGCGCCCATGCCGTTGCTCCGTACAGCGACCAGCAATCGGTACAACAACCAGGTGAGGGTAATGCAGATGCTGGTCATCAGGATCCGCTGGAGAAACAGGGCTTCCGCGTTCGGCTGTGCCACATATAGAAAGCGGCTCGATACAAACAGGAAATAGGCGCCCCACACGCCAAAAATTGATTGGATTGCAATATCCCGATTGACGGGGAACAGCCGGTCCAACAGCGGGACCTTGAGAACTTCGGCCTTTTGCGCCGGACGAATGGCGACTTCCGGTTTCACGAATCCGGTTTGCTGCTGCTATCGTCGATTCCCCTTTGGGTGCGCCAGTAGGTGGCGAAACTGGCCAGCCAATGGCCGCCGGCATAATGCGGCGTCCGGACCGAACTCTCTCCGGTTTCACCGTGCAGCCTTGCCGAGGCCAGCAGTGATGCGCGCCGGGGGTCATCGGCTGGCAGGCCGGAGGCGATGCCCTCCAGAGCCCAGGCCCGGGAAAGATTGAGGCCGTTGAGATGCACCAGCTTGCCATCAGTCGGATCATTCACAATCCCGACCGCCAGCCAGTCACCGCTGCCGTCCTTCGGGATTTCTGGCAGAAAATCCGACAACCAGAGCGCATATTCGCCATCGTCCATCACTCGCCGCATCAGGTCAGCGACCATCAGGCAGGGAGACAGAAAATCTTCTCCCGAAGGCTCATAGGCCATGGGACAATTACGATCCTGGCGATGAAATGCGAGTGCCTTATCCCGAACCAGACCGGCCATTTCATCATCGCCGCTACGCGCAGCCCAGTCGAGGAACAGGCCAAAGGCAAAAGCGGACTGGTTATGGGTTCCCAACCGAATCGGATAGGCGAGCTTCGGCAGCCAGTCGTTGACATGGCCTACGATCACCGCCTCCAGCGGCTCTAACCGGGCCAGCCATGCCTTGGCCTGTTCTGCCTTGCCGCCTTCGCCATCTGCGATCTCGCGCAGTTCCGAGGTCAATTGCAGGAACCAGGCAAGACCATAGGGGCGCTCGAAGCCCGCTCTGCCCTCTCCGCGAAAATAGGCCAGTTCACCGGCAATTTTTTCCTCGGTAAAGTTCGCTGCCAGCGCGGCGGCGATTTCTTCGTCCATCTCGGGAACCAGATTCTGTCCCCACAGGCGAGTCAGCAACCAATGGCCGTGGACAGCACTGTGCCAGTCAAAACAGCCGTAGAACACAGGGGTAAGCTGCGCAGGAGTGGCGACATCGGCGCCGCTGTTCAATACGTGGCTGATTTTGTTGGGATATTGCTTGTTGATGCAGTTCAACGCGATCCGCGCATAGGCTTGTTCCGGGCTCCTGGGCGCGAGGCCTTGTTCGGCAGGATCGGGGGCGACATTCTTGCGCTCGAATACACCCTGTTCTGGCGACGAGGATGCTTGCTCCTCCTCAGCGACGGAACAGCCCGCCAATACGAAGATCGTCAGCGCGATCAGTCCTTTTCGATAGCTCATCCCTTGCTCCCCACCATTGATTTTCTACTAGAGATGAATTGACCCCTTGGCAAAAGCCTATAAGGCAAAAAGTCTCTTCCGCCATTGCCAGTTCCGGCCAGGCGACATGCAGTGGAACAGATAGTATCGCGACGCAACCCGCCATATTCCTGACCGGCAGCCCTCTTCGGCACATAACAACAATGTCCCTGACGGCGAGCATCGGCCTGCTGACGATGTTCATCGTCGACTTCGCCGATCTGTTCTATATCGCGCAGCTGGCCGACAGTTCCCTAACCGCAGCGATGGGCTTCGCCGCAACAATCCTGTTCTTTGCGACCGCTTTCCATATCGGCCTGATGATTGCCACCAGTGCGCTCGCGTCCCGGCATATCGGTCAGGGCGATCCCGATCGGGCACGGCGCTACCTGACCAATATTCTGGTCCTGAGCGCACTTTTGATTGTGCCGTTGGCGATCCTGTTTTTCATTTTTGCGCCTGACATTCTCGAGTTGGCCGGGGCGGACGGCACCGCCAATCTGGCTGCCACCGGCTATATCCGGATCTTTGCACCCTTCATGCCGTTCAGCGTCGCGGCTATGGTCTGTTCGGGCTTCCTGCGCGCCCACGGGGCTGCCCGGCGCGCCATGAATGTAACGCTCAGCATGGGCATCACTAACGCGATTCTCGACCCGATCTTCATTTTTGGCTTTGGCTGGGGAATTGATGGTGCCGCAGTCGCTAGCGCCTGTGCCGCCGTTGTTTCGGCTTTCTTCGCAATCGCGCCCATCGTCAAACATTATGGCGGTTTCGACCGCTTCTCGCTGCCAGGTTTTCGCAGCGACATTCCCGCGGTGATGGCGATCCTGATCCCGGCAGTATTGACCAATATTGCCACGCCCGTCGGCGGTTTCATTTCCTACCGTTTTGTGGCGGACTATTCGGACGACGTGATCGCCGGCTTTGCCGTGGTCGGCCGGATTGTGCCCGTCGCCTTTTGCCTGATGTTCTCGCTTTCCGGCGCCATCGGCCCCATCATCGGCCAGAATTTCGGGGCGTTGCAATTTGACCGGGTACGCACGACGATCAAACAGGCCACCCTGTTTGCCCTGGCCTATACGCTGTTCATCTGGCCAGTGCTCTACCTGCTCAGCGGACCGATCAGCGATGCATTCCACCTGGCTGGCGAGGGCCGTCATGTATTCTGGCTTTTTGCAATGCTGTTAACGCCGCTTTTCTTTTTTAACGGTATGCTGTTCATCGGCAATGCCGCCTGTAACAATCTGGGTCACCCAACTTGGTCAACCGCAATGAACTGGCTACGCAACACGCTCGGCCTTGTCCCCTTTCTCTGGCTCGGTCGCGAATTTTACGGACTGGACGGAATCGTGCTTGCGCCTGCCATCGGCGGGATATTGTTCGGTATAGGCGGCTATATGGTAGCGCAATATCTGGTGGACCTGCGGGAACGCCAGGCCCCGTTAACCGGTTAACCTGTCGGCGACCCGCGTCCCATCGTGGAACAGCGCTGTTTTGCCGCGCGCACAGCCCTTGCAGATTGACTATATTCTGCCCGTTCCGGCCGTTTGGTTCCAATCAGGTGTTTCGATAACTCATGCGCGTACCGCCACCCTATGTTCCTCCTCTGAGCAGTCATCTGCCCGACTATGGTCTGGGTAGCTGGATGCCGGGCGCTGTGGCCACGCCAGCACAGGCAGGCGGCGCGGCAGAAAGCGGCGACACCACGGCGGATACCAAGCCGTCCTTCGCGTCGCGACAATATCTCTCCTTTGCGAAGCTGACGATCCGGGAAAAGTTATTGATGGCGTTCTTCCTGATCGGCCTGATCATGATACCCACCGCAATGCCACGATCGAGCGTTGATGCGCAGCAGATCAACCCGAGTGACCCTCGTCTGGAGCCGGTTGAGCGCGCCGAAGAAAATTTCGCCGGTTCGGCCTTTTACTTTATCGATCCCGACTATGCCGTGCCGCAAAATTATGGTGGGCTGGGAACAGACGCCCTCACTGGCGCGGGCTCGATTGACGGTCTCTCAAACCTGACGGGCAATGATCCGACTTCGCCGGCGTATCATATCCAGCCAACCGCCTTTCGCGGAACCGCCATCGACAATAGCAGGGCGCTGCATTGCCTCGCCCAGGCCATCTACTACGAAGCCGGGATGGAACCGGATGCTGGGCAGCGCGCAGTGGCGCAGGTGATCCTCAACCGTGTCCGCCATCCCAGCTATCCGAGTACGGTATGCGGAGTGATTTACCAAGGCAGCGAACGCGCCACCGGCTGCCAGTTCACCTATACATGCGATGGCTCCTTGCGCCGCAAACCCTCAAAATTTTTCTGGGACCGGGCGCGCAAGGTTGCGGCCGAGGCACTGGCCGGGAAAAGCTATACGACCGTCGGCACAGCAACCCATTATCATGCAAGCTATGTCTATCCCTACTGGGCACCAAGCCTGCGATTCCTCGGAACCGTCGGAGCGCATCGCTTTTACAGCTGGAAGGGCAACGCAGGGAAGGCGGGCGCGTTCAGCCAGAGCTATCGGGGTGGAGAACCCTTGCCGGTACCCAAGCCACGCCGCTATGATGTCGCCAGCGCCGACAACGCCGCTTCGTCGCTCGATCCGATCGCACTGGAGAAAGCCTATGAAGCTGGCCGACGCAAGGCTGAAGCCGATGCCGCGCAATCAGAGCGGATGACCGCGCTGGCTGCGGACAATGCCCGGCGACACGATCAGCCCGTTCCGGCAGCGGATATTAATGCACCCCGAACCTACCAGGCACCCAATTACAGCAGCGAAGCAAGGGCCAAGGGAGGTGACGAAGCCTTTGCCGGACAGAATCTGCCCGACGTCGGTCGCATAAAGCCCGAATTCCGCAACAGTGGGACCTGGAAGAAAAAACCGGCCAGCTAGCGGGTAGCGGCGGTTTCCCGATAGTTTCGCTGGCAACCAACAATGGGTTTCCCTTGCCTTCGCCCTTGACTCCCGCCTAAAGGCTCTCGATTTTATTGCAAACGAAGCGGAGCGCTCTGATGGCGACAAATTGGACGGCAAATAGCTGGCGGAATTTTGAAGGGCTGCACATGCCCGAATATCCCGACGCTGCCAAACTGGCGGAAACAGAGGAGCTGCTCGGCAGCTACCCTCCGCTGGTCTTTGCCGGTGAAGCACGCAGTCTGAAAAAGGACTTGGCCGAAGTGTCGGAAGGCAAGGCATTCTTGCTGCAGGGCGGCGATTGCGCGGAAAGCTTTGCGGAATTTCATCCGAACAACATCCGCGATACCTTTCGCGTCATCCTGCAGATGGCGGTGGTGCTGACCTATGCGTCGAAATTACCGGTAGTGAAACTCGGACGCATGGCCGGACAGTTTGCCAAGCCGCGCTCTTCGAACGTCGAAGTGCAGGATGGCATCGAACTGCCGAGTTACCGCGGGGATATCATCAATGGTATCGAGTTTGATCAGGCCCGCCGTGATCCGGATCCGGAACGGATGGTTCGCGCCTACAACCAGTCAGCCGCAACGCTCAACCTGCTCCGCGCCTTTTCCACCGGCGGCTATGCCAATCTGAAGCAGGTCCATGGCTGGACGCACGATTTTATGGCGCGTAGCCCGTGGGCGAAAAAATTCGAGGAAATGGCAGACCGGATCAGCGAGGCATTGTCCTTCATGGAAGCATGCGGGATCAATCCCGACACGGTACCGCAGCTGAAGTCGACCTCTTTCTACACCAGCCACGAAGCGCTGCTGCTACCCTATGAGCAGTGCCTGACCAGACAGGACAGTCTGACCGGAAACTGGTTCGACACCAGCGCCCATTTCCTCTGGATCGGCGACCGGACGCGGTTCGAGGGCTCGGCACATGTCGAGTTTCTTCGCGGCATCGGCAATCCGATCGGGATGAAATGCGGGCCATCCCTGACTCCGGACGCGCTTCTGAAAATGCTCGATACGCTGAACCCCGCACGAGAACCGGGTCGCATGACCCTGATCTCGCGGTTCGGCCACGACAAGGTCGAAAGCGGTCTGGCCCCGCTCGTGCGTGCCGTCAAACGGGAAGGCCATCCGGTGATCTGGTCCTGCGATCCGATGCACGGCAATGTGATCAAGGCGGACAGCGGCTACAAGACCCGACCCTTTGACCGTATTCTGAGCGAAGTTCGGGGATTTTTCGCCGTCCATCGGGCGGAAGGAACCTTTGCCGGCGGCATTCATTGCGAGATGACCGGACAGAATGTAACCGAATGCACCGGCGGCGGCGTAGCGATTACGGATGCGTCGCTTGGCGATCGCTATCACACGCACTGCGACCCGCGCCTCAATGCGGCGCAATCGCTGGAACTCGCTTTTCTGCTGGCCGAAATGCTCAACCAGGAATTGTCGGATCGGACCCGGGAGGCCGCTTGACCATGGTCGAGAAGATAAAGCCGGAACGGATGCGCCCGGAAGACTATGCGCCGGGAGAATCGCCGATGAGAAGAGGGGCTACCTACGTCCGCAAGGAGATCGTCAGCAAGGGCGTCGGCTTCGGCAGTGCCCTGGCTATCGCCATCAGCTTCACCACCCACAAGTCGATATTATGGGCGATCATCCACGGGTTTTTCTCCTGGTTCTATGTGATCTACTACGCGCTGACACGCTAGGCAGCGGTCGCCGTGTGCAGCCGATTACCCGCCGTTGCCCAGTGATTCCAGTCGGTAACCATAGCCGAAAACCGTAAAAATCCGGAAACCATTTTCCGGCTTCAGGGCCAGCTTGGAGCGGATACGCGACACATGCATGTCGAGCGTGCGGGTGGCCAGCAGGGCATTGGTGCGCCAGACCGTTTCCATGATGTAGCGCCGCGACAAGGTTCGGTCCCGGTTGCGGAACATAAGGTCGGCCAGTTCGAACTCCTTCGCCGTGAGGGCGATTTCCCGTTCGCCATGCCTGACCGTCAGGGCAATCCGGTCAAGCAGATAATCCCCATATTCAACCTTGGTCTCCATCGAGGATGCACCGGTATTGCCACGCAGCAACGCATCGATTCGGGCTGTGATGGCGTTCTTGTTCTCGGGCTTGGTGATATAGTCGTCAGCCCCTGCGTTGAGGGCGTCGCTTATATCTTGCTTGGCAGTGCGGTTGATCATCATGATCACCGGCGGGCGATCCGCAAGCGTCTTTTCCATCCATTTCAAAAGCTGCATGCCACTTTTCCCGGGCAGGTTCCAATCAAGGATGACGAGGTCAAACTGGTCACTTAACAAGGCATCCGCAAGACTCTTGCCTCCGGCATAGCCGGCATAGGCATATCCTTGCCCGGCGACAATTTTCCCCAAAAATTCAATAATGTCCGGATCGTGATCCGCTATTGCTACCCGCATTCCGATTCTCCTAGCGGTCATCCAGCCTTGTTCAGGCGATGATCGCTCTCCCAGATAATCTCATGATTTGCGTTTTACTTCCATTTGTCGAGACTTGACCAGAATCTGGGGCGTGTATTTACAAGCCTTTACAAGTGGATGGGCCAAATCAGGGAGAAATCAGGACCATCTTGCATACTCGATACCCGTTTCGGGTCGATACTAAGCAAGCGCGGCACACTGATGCAGCGGTCGACGATGCCACGTCATGGCAAAACGACGAACAGATTACGCCGCGACTAGCTCGTGATAAAATTGGTTGGGGTGGCAGGATTCGAACCTGCGCATGGCGGCATCAAAAGCCGCTGCCTTACCACTTGGCGACACCCCAACAATTGCGAGCCGATTCCTTGCGGGCTGCACTTGTAAGCGGGCCTATTATCCAGTTTGCCCGCAAGGGGCAAGAGGCAGTTATCTCTGAGCTTCGAACAGCCTTTTGACCCAGCCATGATCGTCCGGGGCGATGCCGCGCTGGATATCGACCAGCCGTCGCTTCAATTTCTCGGTCAGCTGGCCGGGGCCACCGCCGCCGATGGTGAATTCGCCCGCGCTGGACCGGACAGTACCGACCGCCGTGACCACCGCTGCCGTCCCGCAGGCAAAGGTCTCGACCAGCTTGCCGCTAGCCGCGTCTGCTTCCCATTGGTCGATGCTGTAGGGTTCCTCAATCACCGTCAGGCCTTCTTCCCGGGCCAGAGTCATGATTGAATCCCGGGTGATGCCGGGCAGAATGGTCCCCCCCAGGGGCGGCGTGATCAGCCTGCCGTCGTCCATCACGAAGAACAGGTTCATGCCCCCCAGTTCTTCCACCCATTTATGCTCGGCGGCGTCGAGGAAAACGACCTGGTCGCAATTTTTGTCGATCGCTTCAGCCTGTGCGATCAGACTGGCCGCATAATTGCCGCCACATTTGGCGGCGCCGGTCCCGCCGGGTGCTGCGCGGCTGAAGTCTTCGGACACCCAGATGCTGATCGCCGAGGCGCCGCTTTTGAAATAGCCGCCGGCTGGGGAAGCGATCACCAGATAGAGATATTCCTTCGCCGGCCGAACGCCGAGAAACACTTCGCTCGCGAACATGAACGGACGCAGGTAGAGCGAGCCGCCCTCCACGGAAGGGAACCAATCGCGGTCGATATCGACCAGCGCCTCGACCGAATCGAGAAACGCCTGTTGTGGGAGTTCCGGCATCGCCATCCGCCGGGCCGAAGCCTGGAACCGCTTGGCATTTTGTTCGGGGCGAAACAGGGCCGTCGCTCCGTCCGCCAGACGATAGGCCTTCATACCCTCGAATATTTCCTGGGCATAGTGCAGTACGGAGGACGCGGGATCCATCAATATCGGTTCCCGCTTGGTGATCTTGGCGTCGTGCCAGCCCTCCGCTTCGTTATAACGGATCATTGCCATATGGTCGGTGAATAACGTCCCGAAACCAGGGTTTTCCAGCAGTCGGTTCCGCTCGCTCGCAACTACCGGTGTTGCGCTCGGCTCCAGCTTGAATTCCAGGTTCTCATTATCCGTCATATACCGTCGCTTTCGCTGTGCTTGATGCCAACCAATGGAAGAATTGGAAGCATATCCAATTGTCTTGCAATCCCCTAATCAGCCTGTCAAGATACGTCAACATGACTGACGTATCTCGCCCTGCCATTTCTCCCGGAGCTTCGCCGCTTTTTCTGCGCGAAGACGAGGTCCGTCGCGGTATGGAACTGCTTTATTTTGGCTATACCAGATTGACCAACGCGATTGATCAGGAACTGGCAAAGCAGGGTCTGGGCCGGGCGCATCACCGCGCCTTGTATTTCATTGCACGTCAGCCCGGACTGACCGTGGGCGAATTGCTGAAGCTGCTCGCGATCACCAAACAGTCCCTCGGTCGTGTGCTGAAGGAATTGCAGGACCGGCAATTCATACTGACCACTCCCGGGGTGGTCGACCGGCGGCAGAAATTGCTGCGCCTGACAGACAAAGGGGCCGATCTGGAAGCCGAACTGTTCCGGCACCTGCGGGAAAAGCTTTCTTCCGCATATGTTTCTGCCGGTCAGGAATCGGTGACCGGCTTCTGGCATGTTCTGGAAGGGCTGATCCCCGAAAGCGATCGCAAGATGGTGTTCGACCTGCGCGGGGACAATCTCTGAGGCCCGACCGGCCTATCTCCCATCGCCAAAAGATTTCTAAAAATGAGGGCTGACTCGATTCCAACAGTCGTATGACGGTCCCTCTCAGGCTTCGCCGGCTGTATCGACCATGGCGTGTTCGATCGCATCCTGCGGGCTCTTGTCGCTCCACAGCACAAACTGGAAGACAGGGTAAAATCTTTCCCACTCCTCGATCGCCATATCGACAATCGTCTGGGCCTGGTCCAGGCCCAGCATCCCGCTGCCGCCGAGCAGGGTGGCATGACGAAAGAGCAGCACGTTGTTGTTCGACCACAAGTCGAAATGGCCCAGCCAGAGCTGTTCGTTGATCAGCCCCAATGTTTCGTAAATGACGGCCTTTTTATCGTCAGGAACCCGGATCTCCGGCAGCAGCAGAATCTGCAGAACGTGGTCTTCGTCGCGCCAGATCGCGCGCATCTGATAGCTGGTCCAGTTGCCCTTGATCTCGACCGAAAGTTCGTCATCGCCGACATGATTGACCAGCCAGCCACGGGCTTCAAAAAAGGCCGCCAGCATATCCACGGGCGGCGCTTCGTCCTGATCAAGCTCTTCCCATTGGTCGTCAAGCATCGCGGTTTCCAGATCCTTTGTAATTAGGAGCTTAGTGGCCCAAGCGCCGGAGCAGGGCAAGGCAGCCCGCTGCCGGTCCGCACATTCATTGTGGGAACGCTGTGGATAATGAAAGGCGATCAATCCCTGATCGCGGCGGCGTTCAGTCTGTTTTCTTGGGAGGCGAAGATTTGCGCGCCGAGGGTTTGGGGGCCGCAGCTTTCTGGCCAGCCGGCTTACGTGCAGCTGTGGTTTTGACTGCAGGCTTCTTCGCCGCCGGGGAGGCACCCTTTTCCAGAGCGTCGACCCGTTTCTTCAGCGCATCGGCTTCGGCGCGGGCCTTGGCGGCCATTTCCTTCACTGCGTCAAATTCTTCGCGCGAGACAAAGTCCATCCCGCCGAACCATTCCTTGGCGCGTTCGCGTGCGCTGGCTTCGGCTTCGCGACCGACTCCGGCGACAGTTCCGGCAAGCCCATTCAAGACTTTGGAAAGATCATCAAAAAAACGGTTCTGGCTCTGCATGGTGTTAAACTCCGTCGCTGGTCCATCGGACCGGGGAAATATAATCTATATCTGGGTTCTCGCGGCCGGAACCACAAGGGTTTCCGCACCGGGATTCAGCCAGTCGATCTGTTTGTTGAGCACCGCTGCGAAACACAGCCACGCCAGATAAGGCACCATCAGCCAGGCCGCGGCCTTTCGCACGCGGCCAAAGACCAGTGTTGTGGCCAGCGCCAGTATGAAGATGATGACGAGAAACCAGAAGGCAGCGGTGACCTGATGCATGCCGAAAAACAATATGGGCCAGAACAGGTTGAGACCATATTGCAAGAGATAGAGGATGATCGCCGGGCCGCGCAGGGGCGCGCCGCGGGCGTGCAGCACCATCGCAAAGGCCGTGCCCATCAATGTGTAGAGCAATGCCCAGGCAGCTCCGAACGCCCATCCTGGCGGCTGTGCGGCCGGCTTGACCAGAGCCTGGAACCAGCGATTTTCTTCTCCGCTATTGGCAAACTGGCTGAAGGTGAAGCCGAGTAGTACGGTAATCGGAACTACGAACAATATCCACCGGAGCAGGGACATGCGCAGCTGACCTTTTGAAGCAATCTGATTCACAGGGCAGCATCCTTGATCGATAAGTGATACGAATCGTCCGGGCAGTTTTGCGCCAAACTCGCTCACTTTTAACAATTTTTGGCCATTTGGCTAGCGTTATGCCGTTGAATTTATACCCTCACTTGACAGAATAAGGTCATTTTCTGCCTTGGCATTTTTGGCTTCGTCGCCATCTTGGGGAGACGGAGAGTTCCGGATGGTATCGCCACAAACCATTGATTGTGACAATTAAGAGGGGCTGCTAGGCGCTTTTTATGAACGACAGAACCACTTCTCCCGAACAAGACACCCCTCCCGCACCGCTGAAGAAGATCGGCAACCTGCGGATGGTGTTCGAACGGGCGGTCAAATATCCCAGGCAGATAGCCTTTGCCCTGCTGGCGCTGTTTGTTTCGGCGATGGCGACGCTCGCAATCCCGGCGGGTTTCAAGACCATCATCGACAAGGGCTTCATGGCGGGAAATGGCGACGTCGCTCCCTATTTTCAGGCGCTGCTGGGAATTGTGGGGGTACTGGCGATCGCGACGGCTTTCCGGTTCTATTTCGTCAGCTGGCTTGGAGAGCGGGTGGTCGCCGATATCCGGCTTGCCGTGCAGCGCAACCTGCTGAGTCTCGCTCCCGGATTTTTCGAGGAAAACAGACCATCCGAGATCGCCTCGCGGATGACGTCTGACACCGCCGTGATCGAACAGGTCGTGGGGACAACCGTGTCGGTCGCGCTGCGCAACATCGTTATCGGGCTCGGCGGGATCATTTACCTATTCACCCTTGCTCCTGCGCTGACTGCCGGCCTGTTGCTGGCCATCCCGGTCATCGTGCTGCCGATCGTCTTCATCGGGCGGAAACTGACCAATGTGTCGCGTTCGAGCCAGGACCGCGTCGCCGATGTCGGCGCAATGATCGCGGAAACTCTCGGGGCGATGAAAATCGTTCAGGCATTTGGCCAGCAGGACCGAGAACATGAACGGTTCCGCGGCGCCGTAGAAAATACATTTGATACCGCAAAACGCCGGATCCGGCTGCGCGCGGCGATGACCGCGATTGTCATCGGCCTGATCTTCACTGGCATCACCATGCTGATGTGGCGCGGCGCGATCGGCGTCGCCGACGGGTCGATCTCCGGCGGCACGATTGCCGCCTTTGTATTGACCGGCGGTCTGGTCGCCGGTGCCTTTGGTGCGCTGACCGAAGTTTATGGCGATCTGCTGCGCGGTGCGGGTGCCGCCGGAAGGCTGGCGGAACTGTTGTCGGAAAAGCCCGGCATCGCCGCGCCGATAAATCCGATCGCGCTGCCGCAGCCGTCGCGGGGCAAGATTGCGTTCGACAACGTCACCTTTTCCTATCCGACCCGACCGGACACGCTGGCACTGTCCAACTTCTCGCTGACCGTGTCACCAGGCGAAACGGTCGCGGTGGTCGGTCCTTCCGGCGCCGGCAAGTCGACGCTGTTCCAGCTGGCCCAGCGTTTCTATGATCCGCAGGCCGGTTCGGTCCGCATCGACGGTGTCGCCCTACCGTCGGCTGATCCAGCCGATATCCGGGAACGGATGGCGCTGGTGCCGCAGGAAACCGTGCTGTTTGCCGCCTCCGCCCGCGACAATTTGCGCTACGGCAAGTGGCAGGCGACCGACGAGGAAATTTGGGAAGCCGCTCGTGTCGCCAATGCCGAGAAATTTCTCCGCGCACTTCCCGATGGACTGGACAGTTTCATGGGCGAAGCGGGCACCCGACTTTCCGGGGGTCAGCGGCAGCGCATTTCGATCGCGCGCGCCTTGCTGCGCAACACCCCGATTCTGTTGCTCGACGAAGCGACATCGGCGCTGGATGCCGAGAGCGAAAAACTTGTGCAGGACGCCCTCGATCATCTGATGGAGGACCGTACAACCATAGTGATTGCCCATCGCCTGGCGACAGTTCGATCCGCAGACCGGATCATCGTCATGGATGAGGGCCGTATCGTCGAACAGGGCGACCATGACAGCCTGATTGCCAAAAACGGTCTCTACGCCCGGCTGGCCGAGCTTCAGTTCAGCACGGTCGAAACCAGCCGGCCAAAGACGCCCGTTCAAATCTGACCATTGCGGCAGCCGGAACGGCAACCCGTCCGCCGCATCATCCTCGCGCTGACCCTACGCAGCGTGATTTGCACGACGGGATGTGAGCCCGGGAGAAACCATGGCATTCGGTCGCTCCGTTTGCGGCGCCAAGCATTGGACTTGCGTCCGGCTCCAGCTGCGGATGGTCTAGGGAAGAGCCGGTCTATAGCCTTTCAGGTGGACCCGCTCAGGCCAAAAAAAAGGGCCGCGACATCAGATCGCAGCCCCTTTTATCTATATGTCTCAACCTAGTTCGGTAGTCGCTTCGCCTTGTTGAAGCTGCCATATTGCTCGTTGCCGACAAAACCGAATTTGGTCACACCGCTGTCCTTGATCACCGCCAAAGTCCGGTCGGTGGTCAAATAGGCGCTCAGCGGATCGGGCTGGAACTGAAGTTCCGGCTCGGGAACCATCGATTTGGTCTGCGCCAGATATTGTTTTACCTGGTTCAGCGTAACCGGCGAGTCGTTCCAGACAATCTGGTTGGTTGCCGTGATCCCGAGACGGTTTTTGACCGGATCGATCATGTCTTCCGGTGGCGGACTGTCATCCGCGACCGGCAAGTCGATCTTAACCGCGTGCGTCTGCACCGGGATTGTGATGATGAACATGATGAGAAGAACCAACAGGACGTCGATGAGCGGCGTCGTGTTCATCTCCATCATTGGCTCGCCATCATCGCTTCCGCCACTCATTGCCATTCGTGCGTCTCCTTAACTTTACTAACTCTAACTGCCGTTCGAACCTATTCGACGACAATCGGCGTGGACAGGAAGCCCACTTTTGCAAAACCGGCACGCTGCATCGTATAGATCGCGCCGCCAATGCACTTATATGGTGTGTTGATGTCACCGCGGATATGAACTTCGGGCATATCTTCCGGTGTCATATTTTCGACCCCGCCAAATGCGTCGATCTGGTCTTCCAGCTGCTTGACCGCTCTGGTCACCAATTCGTTGGAATCGACAGGCGTGGTATTCCAATACACCCGGCAATTGCCACCAGGGGTGGCGCCTGAATATTCGGGATCACCCGGGTCACGTCCGGCGGCATCAGTCGTCGTTATGGCCAGCAGCACGTTCTCGCGCTTGGTCGTGGTCACTTCGAAGGGAAGCACCGGCAGTTCGAGCTTCACGGTCTGGATAACCACCGGAACTGCAATCAAGAAAATGATCAGCAGGACCAGCATAACGTCCACGAGTGGGGTAGTATTAATGTCGGATAGAGGAGTTTCCTCTCCGCCACCGCCCCCAACATTCATCGCCATAGGATTCTATCCTCTCAAAACTAAATCATCTGAAGGGAACGAAGGCTCCCTCGTAGTGCGTTGGCCGGGATGCCCGCCGCAGCAGCGACTGGCGATCCCGGCCCGCGGCTTATTTCTTTGCAGCAGGTGCAGCAGGCTTCGCAGCAGCGGCTGGAGCGGTTTTCACACCACCAGCAGTCGTTGCGACCGGCTTCACGCCACCATCGGAAGCCATGTAGCCCAGGACGTCATTGGAGAATGCAGCGAGCTGTTCCCCAATCCGCTTGTTGCGGCCCTGCAGCCAGTTGTAGGCCAAAACGGCAGGAACAGCCACACCAAGACCGAGAGCGGTCATGATCAGGGCTTCACCAACCGGACCGGCAACCGCGTCGATCGACGCCTGACCAGCAATACCGATTTTGATCAGCGCGCGATAAATGCCGATAACCGTACCGAACAGTCCGATAAACGGCGAGGTCGCACCAACCGTCGCCAACCATGGCAGGCCGGTTGCGAGCTTCGACTTGATCATATCCTGCGACCGCTCGATCGAACCGTGCAGCCAGTCATGGGCTTCAACCGGGTCGGTCAGCTTGGCGTGATCGGAATCGGCCTTGATCGCGTCGTCGACGATTTGACGGTAAGCGGAATTCTTGTCGAGTTTCGCAGCGCCTTCCTTGAGGCTGCCAGCGCGCCAGAAAGTCGAGCGCATGGCCTGGCCCTGCTTCATGATCTTGTTCTGCTCGAACAATTTCGAAAACAGGATGTAGAAAGAAGAAACGGACATGATCGTCAGAATTGCCAGAACAGACCAAGCGATAACACCGCCCTGTTCCATTGCTTCGACAAAGCCGAAAGCATTTTGTGGTGGAGTGGCAGCAGCGGCCAAAATTTCAATCAACATTTTAACATTCCCCTCAGGATAAACTAATTGCAAAAAAACTGGTGGAGGAAGGGCATTTCGAAATGCCCTTCCCAGCTATATTATTTGGGTATCTGCCAACGGACGGCGTTGGAATAATAACCGGTCGTCGGATTGCCGTTTGCGTCCAGCGAAGGCCTGAACCGCGCACGGCGGGTGAGGTTTTTACAAGCAGCCTCATCAAGATCAGCATGGCCGCTAGAACCGGTGACCTGACAATCGGATACCCGGCCATCGGAGTTCACGGTCAGCCGGAAACGCGTCGTGCCTTCCCGTTCCTCGCGCAAAGCCCGCGAAGGATAGTCATTCGCATTGGCCCAGCTTCCGGGGTTACCGCGCGGCTCAGGATTTGCCCTCTGCGGCGGGGGCGGCGGAGGCGGCGGTGCCGG
>CAWUKF010000016.1:0-21021 GCA_963922745.1 uncultured Sphingomonadales bacterium | reverse complement strand
TCTTCATCCCCTGTGATAGTCCTCGATCCGGACATTATACGCATCTCCATCGGACGTTCCGTTGCCACGGCATTTCACAAGTTCGAATGCAGGATATTACTCTACTTCCGCTGCACCTTCCCATAACCCATTTTCCGCGTTCCGGGCCGGCCTTCGGTCGACCTGCCTTTCGGCTGGGCAATCTGCAGATCCGCCGGCAGGCCAAGCTCTTCCGCCTCCAGCTTGCGGATTTCGTCGCGCAGGCGGCCTGCGGTTTCGAACTCCAGATCGGCCGCGGCGTCGCGCATCTGTTTCTCCAGGCTCTCGATATGGGCTCGGAGATTGTGGCCAACGAGCGGTTTGCTGTCGTCATCGACCGCACCGGTGACCATGTCCTTGGCCGTCGCATGGGCGACGATATCGCCGATATTCTTCTTGATCGATTGCGGCGTGATGCCGTGTTCCAGATTATATTCGACCTGCTTCTCGCGGCGGCGGTCGGTCTCGCTGATCGCGCGCTCCATCGATCCGGTCATCCGGTCGGCATAGAGTATCACCCGGCCATCGATGTTCCGCGCGGCGCGGCCGATGGTCTGGATCAGCGAGGTTTCGCTGCGCAGGAAACCTTCCTTGTCGGCGTCGAGGATCGCGACCAGCCCGCATTCCGGAATATCCAGCCCTTCGCGCAGCAGGTTGATCCCGACCAAAACATCATAGACGCCCAGCCGGAGATCGCGGATCAGCTCGATCCGTTCCAGTGTCTCGACATCGCTGTGCATATAGCGGACCTTGATCCCCGCCTCGTGCATGAATTCGGTCAGGTCCTCGGCCATCCGCTTGGTCAGCGTGGTGATCAGCGTGCGATAGCCCTGCGCCGCGACCTTGCGGCATTCGTTGATCACATCGTCGACCTGATCCTCAACCGGCTTGATTTCGACCGGCGGATCGATCAGCCCGGTGGGGCGAATGACCTGTTCGCTGAACACGCCGCCGGTCTGTTCCAGCTCCCACGGCCCTGGCGTCGCCGAGACGCTGACCGTCTGCGGCCGCATCGCGTCCCACTCGTTGAAGCGCAGCGGCCGGTTGTCGATGCAGCTCGGCAGCCGGAAGCCATATTCGGCCAGCGTGATCTTGCGGCGGTGATCGCCCTTCGACATGGCGCCGATTTGCGGCACGGTCTGGTGGCTTTCATCGACGAACAATAGCGCATTGTCCGGCAGATATTCAAACAGCGTCGGTGGCGGTTCGCCCGGCAGACGCCCGGTCAGAAAGCGGGAGTAATTCTCGATGCCGGCGCAGCTGCCGGTGGCGGCGATCATCTCGAGATCGAAATGGGTGCGCTGTTCCAGCCGCTGATGCTCGATCAGCTTGCCCTCGGCCTCCAGCTCCTTGAGCCGGACGGCAAGCTCCAGCTTGATCGCCTCCATCGCCTGCTTCATCGTCGGTCCCGGCGTGACATGGTGCGAATTGGCGTAGACCCGTACCCGGTTCAGACTCGCGCCCTTCTTGCCGGTCAGCGGATCAAATTCGACAATCTCCTCGATCTCGTCGCCGAAAAAGCTGATCCGCCATGCCATGTCCTCATAATGCGACGGAAAAATCTCCAGATTGTCACCGCGCACCCGGAACGTGCCGCGAGAGAATGCCATGTCGTTTCGCTTATATTGCAGCGACACCAGCTTGCGGATAATGTCCCGCTGGTCGACGGCCTGTTCCTTCTGGAGATCGAAGATCATCGCCGAATAGGTCTCGACCGAACCGATGCCGTAGAGACAGGACACCGATGCCACGATGATCACGTCATCGCGCTCAAGCAGCGACCGGGTCGCGCTGTGCCGCATCCGGTCGATCGCCTCGTTTACCGAGCTTTCCTTCTCGATATAGGTGTCCGACCGCGCGACATAGGCCTCGGGCTGGTAATAGTCGTAGTAGGAAACGAAATATTCGACCGCATTGTCGGGGAAGAAGCTCTTGAACTCGCCATAGAGCTGCGCCGCCAATATCTTGTTCGGGGCCAGGATCAGGGCCGGCCGCTGCAGTTCGTCGATCACCTTGGCCATGGTGAAGGTCTTGCCCGACCCGGTGACGCCGAGCAGCACCTGGTCGCGTTCGTCCTCGCGCATCCCCGCGACCAGTTCGCGGATCGCATCGGGCTGGTCACCAGCCGGTTCGAAATCGCTGGCCAGCTTGAACCGCTTGCCACCTTCCGACTTTTCCGGCCGGCTGGGCTTGTGCGGGACGAAATCCTTGCCGGTTTCGGGTTCCTCCAGGCTTCTTCTGATCACCAATTCAGTCATAGGGCTGATATGGAACAAAAAGGGTCCAATGTCATCCCTGGAATATCCTTTGATGCAGATAAGATTGATAGAAAATTTACTTCTGCAAAAGGCCGGTTTAAGACCGGTTGCGAGGCAAC
Organism: uncultured Sphingomonadales bacterium; assembly: GCA_963922745.1. Classification (GTDB taxonomy): domain Bacteria; phylum Pseudomonadota; class Alphaproteobacteria; order Sphingomonadales; family Sphingomonadaceae; genus Parasphingorhabdus. The sequence goes on along the minus strand of CAWUKF010000016.1, from coordinate 18,626 downwards.
AAAATTGAGAGGACATTCCCGTGAAAAAATTACTGATCCCAGTGGCGACCATATTCCTGATAGCGGGCTGCTCCGACAAGGGCGCGGACCATGATGGCGACGGCAAGATCACGGCCGATGAAGTCGCCGAAGAAATGAACCGGGTCACGCTAGAGCCGGGCGAATGGGAAAATAGTGTCGAAATAGTCGACGTGAAAATCGAGGGGCTTCCCGAAGGCGCACCCGCCGGAATCATGGACAGCATGAAGGGCAAGGTCACGACCAGCAAATCCTGCATCACCGAAGAAGAAGCCAAGAATCCGGGTGCTCAATTTTTTGCCGCGCAAAAGGAAACCAATTGCGAGGTGAAGAAATTCGACATGAGCGGCGGTGCTGTATCGTCCGAGATGTCCTGCTCCAATATGGGTGGCGCACCGGGCAACATGACCATGGCGATGGATGGTCAATATGGCCCCAGCAGCTATGACATGACGATGAACATGAATGGCGGCGCAGGCGGCATGAAGATGAATATTTCCGCCAAGAGCAGCGGCAAGCGGATCGGCGACTGCCCAACCGGCTGATCGCGACCCGGTCAAACAAAACGGCAAGAAGGCAGGAGCGTATCGTTTCTGCCTTCTTTGCGTTCGGGGCACAGGCAAGCTCCGTCGAGGCCACGAACAATGACCCAGCACGGCACTGTCAATGAAGGCGATCCAGGCTGATGCGCGCCCGATACGGCGCCTGTTTCCGCGATTCCGACCAGAGCAAGACCTGCGTCCGCAAGACCAATTTCGCCGCGATACCGGCGCAGGACTGAGACCCGACCACCCGCCCGATCGACGTGACAACAGGCTTTGCCTTTGCGCGCGGATTCGGCATAAGGCGGAAAAATACAGGGGAAAATCATGAGATATGCTTTGGCTTTGGCCGCGACCGCCGCCTTGATCTGGACCGCTCCGCTTTCGGCGCAGAACCATTCGGCTTCACCCGATCTTTCCGCCGCCATCGCTGCGGATTATGACAAAGAGCTGAAAGACCTGTTTCTCGATTTCCACCAGAACCCGGAGCTTTCCTACAAGGAAACCCGCACCGCCGGGATCATGGCGCAAAAATGGCGCGACGCGGGGTTCACCGTGACCGAAAAGGTCGGCGGTACCGGCGTCGTCGCGGTGATGAAGAACGGCGAGGGTCCGACGCTGATGCTGCGCGCCGATATGGACGGCCTGCCGCTGGTCGAGGATAGCGGGCTCAACTATATGTCGACTGTGAAACAGGTCAGCATCGACGGCGAGGAAAAGCCGGTGATGCACGCCTGTGGCCATGATGTGCATATCACCTCGCTGATCGGCACGGCCCATCAGATGGCAGCGCGCAAGGACCAGTGGGCCGGCACGCTGGTGCTGATTGCCCAGCCCGCCGAGGAGCGCATCGGCGGCGCCAAGCTGATGATGGACGATGGCCTCTACACCCGCTTTCCCAAGCCTGACTATGCCATGGCCTTTCACGTTTCGGCCGATACGCCGACCGGACAGATTTCGCTCGGCGAAGGCATTAAGAGCAGTTCCTCCGACAGCGTCGACATCATCGTGCACGGCGTTGGCGCGCATGGCGCTTCGCCGCACCGGGGCAAGGATCCGATCGTAATGGGCGCAGAAATCATCATGGCGCTGCAGACGATCGTCAGCCGCGAAATCGCGCCGCTGAAGCCTGGCGTGATCACCGTCGGTTCCTTCCACAGCGGCTTCAAGCATAATATCATCTCGGACAAGGCAGTGATGCAGCTGACCGTCCGTTCGGATGACGAGGACACGCGGGCGAAATTGCTCGAGGGGATCAAGCGCATCGCCACCAATGTCGGCCGGATGAACGGCCTGCCCGAGGACAAGCTGCCGGAAGTGCTGGTGTCGCACGAATCGACGCCGGCCAATTATAATGATGCCGCGCTGACCAAGCGGGTAAAGGCCGTGTTTGCCAAACAGTTTGGCGAGGACGTGTTTGACAACAAACCGCGCGAGGGCATGGGTGCCGAGGATTTTGCCTATTTTGTCGAGCCGAATACCGATGTCCCGGGCGTCTATTTCTCGGTCGGTGGCACACCGCAGGCCGACTTTGACCGCGAGAAGGCTGGTGGCGCGCCGGTGCCGTCGCATCATTCGCCCTTCTTCAAGATTTCACCGAGAGAATCGGTAACGCTGGGAACCGAGGCAATGACCGCAGCCGCACTCGAACTGCTGGCTCCCAATGAATAGAGGGGACAGCCCCTCGCGCCCCCTGGGCAAGGCGCTCCTTACCGCGGCCTTGCTGCTTGCCACGTCCTGCACGACCGCAAACGAGACCGCGATGCAGCCGGTTGCCGAAGCGCAGGCCTATGATATCCTGATCGACAATGGGATGATCGTGGATGGCAGCGGATCAACCCCCTATACCGGCGATGTCGCGATCCGGGATGACCGCATCGTCGCCGTCGGGCCGGAATTGACGGGCAAAGCCGGTCGCGTGATCGACGCGCGCGGGATGGCGGTTGCGCCGGGCTTCATCAATATGCTGAGCTGGGCCGGCGATGCGCTGATCGCCGATGGCGCGGGCGAAAGCGATATCCGGCAGGGCATCACCCTGGAAGTGTTCGGCGAAGGAACCTCGGAAGCGCCGTTGACCGACAAGATGGCCGCGAACGAGGAAAGCCGCCAGGGCGATATCCGCTATCCGATCAGCTGGCGCAGTCTCGACCAATATTTCGACTTCATCGAGGCGCGCGGCATTGCGCCCAATGTCGCGACTTTCGTTGGCGCGACAACGGTGCGGATCAGCGAACTGGGCTATGCCGATATCGATCCCGACCCCGCCCAGCTGGACCGGATGCGCACACTGGTCCGCGAAGCAATGGACGACGGCGCGATGGGCGTCGGCAGCTCGCTGATCTACGCCCCGGCGAGCTACGCCGAAACGCCGGAATTGGTCGCACTGGCAACCGAGTCGGCGCGCTGCGGCGGCATGTATATCAGCCATATGCGCAACGAGAGCGATAACGTCCTCCAATCGGTCGACGAACTCATCCAGATTGCCGAAAAATCCGGAGGGCCGGCAGAAATCTACCATCTCAAGCAGGCCGGCAAGGACAATTGGGGGAAGCTTGACGCAATTATCGCGAAGGTCGAGGCCGCGCGCGCCAGAGGCCTGCGGATCACCGCCGACATGTACACCTATACCGCCGGTTCCACCGGTCTGGATGCGGCAATGCCGACCTGGGTGCAGGAAGGCGGCTACGAGCAGTGGAAGAAGCGGCTGCGAGACCCCGCCATCCGCAAGCGGGTGCTCGCCGAGATGAACGGCAAGCCGGACGGCTGGGAAAATCTCTTCTACCATGCGGGTCCTGACAAGATGATGCTGGTCGGCTTCAAGAACGACAAGCTGAAGCCGCTCACCGGCAAGACCCTGGCCGAGGTCGCCGCGATGCGCGGCACCAGCCCCGCCGACACGGCGATTGATCTGGTGATCGAGGATGGCAGCCGGGTACAGGTCGTCTATTTCCTGATGGACGAAGAGAATGTTGCCCGCCAGACCGCGCTGCCCTGGATGGCCTTCGGTTCCGACGCCGGAGCCCAGGCTCCGCGCGGGGTGTTTCTGAAATCGTCCACCCATCCCCGTGCCTATGGCAATTTCGCCCGGCTGCTCGGCAAATATGTCCGCGAGGAAAAGCGCGCCAGCCTGGCCGATGCGGTCCGCCGTCTGACCAGCATGCCGGCGAGCCATCTCGGGCTGAAGGATCGCGGCAGTCTCGCCGCCGGTCAATATGCCGATGTCGTGATCTTTGATCCGGCCACGATCGCCGATACCGCTACCTATGAGCAACCGCAGCAATTCGCGGTCGGCGTGCAGCATGTGCTGGTCAATGGCGAGCCGGTGCTGGGCGACGGGAAGATGACCGGTGCCCGCCCGGGCCGTGCGGTCCGTGGCCCCGGATGGAACAACTGCCCGCCGCAATAGCCCGGAACCTGCCGATGGACAGCGGACTGACCAGCGAACAGATCGACCATTTCAGGCAGATATTGCTCGAACGGCAGGCGGAATTGAAGGCGCTGGACGCCCAGGCTGCCGGCTGGCGCAGCCCGGTCATCCTCGACCAGCAAAGCGTCGGGCGTCTGTCGCGGATGGACGCGATGCAGCAGCAGGAAATGGCCCAGGCGGAAGCGCGGCGCCGAGCCGGCGATCTGGCCAGGATAGAGAGGGCCCTCGTCCGGATCGCCGAAGATGAATATGGCTGGTGCGCCGAATGCGGCGAACCGATTGCGTACAAACGCCTCGAAATCGACCCGGCAGCCCCTTTGTGCATTGGCTGCGCCCGCTGATTCCATCCAAAGTTCGTGAAAGTTCAGGCCAATGAGGCCTTCTTGGAGCTTGACATGCAACCATATGGTTGCATATAAGGCGCTATGTCCGATGTCTTTGCCGCCCTTGCCGATGAGACCCGTCGAGAATTGCTCGACCGGCTGTTCGCCAGAAATGGCCAGAGCCTGACCGATCTCCAAAGCGGTCTTGCCATGTCGCGCCAGGCGGTGGCCAAGCATCTGCATATTCTCGAAACCGCCAATCTCGTCTCCGTCCACTGGCAGGGCCGGGAAAAGCTCCACTATCTCAATCCCCTGCCACTCAGCGATATCGTCCACCGCTGGGTCGGCAAGTTCGAGGATGCCCGGATTGCAGCGCTGACCGATTTCAAGCAGCAGATCGAAGATGCTTCCAATTCTTCCACCAACAGCAAGCCACAGGAGAAACGCCGTGCCCGCCAATGAAGCCACAAATATTGAAACCCGCGCCGCGACCGGCGAACCCTGCGCGCCGGATTTTGTTTATACGATCTTCATCAAGGCGACCGCCGAGCAGGTCTGGAACGGCCTGATCGACCGGGACCTGACCAAGGCTTATTGGGGCCATTATAACGAGTCCGACTGGAAGCCCGGTTCGCGCTGGGATCATGTGCGCAGCGACGGCAGCGGCAAAATCGATACGCGCGGCCGGATCATCGCAATGGATCCGCCGCGCAAGATGGTCTGGAGCTGGGCCTTTGACTCGGAAGCGGAGCGCCCCGAAAAATTGTCGCGGGTGACCTACGAACTGGTCAACCTCGGCCCGGATACCAAATTGACCGTCACCCATAGCGAACTCGAACCCGGATCGCCGATGGATATCGGCGTCCGCGAAGGCTGGCCAGCGGTGCTCAGCAATCTGAAGTCACTGTTGGAAACCGGAGCGGTCCTGTCGGAAGACCAGTGGTCGGAGCCGCAACAGTCTAAACAGGACTGATCCAGCCCGGTTGCCGACGACTTTCTTTCCGGCAGGCAAACGGACTCAAAACCGCGCCCAGCGGAGTCGCGATCGAACATTCCCCCTTCCACCGGCGAATCCAACCGCCTAATGTCGCCGGATGAACGCTCCCCGCTCGATCCCGGATGACATCAAACCGCATGACGGACGCTTTGCCGGTGGCCGGCATTTTTTCGCCTGCCGGGTCTATTTCGAGGATACGGACTTTTCCGGGATCGTCTACCACGCCAATTATCTGCGCTACATGGAACGCGCCCGTTCGGACATGCTGCGCCAGCTGGATATGGACCAGCATGCGGCCTATGAGAGCGGCGAAGGCGTCTATGCGGTGGTCGACCTGACGATGAAATATCTGTTACCGGCCAGGCTGGACGACGATCTGCTGGTGATCAGCACAGTGGAAATGCTGCGCGCAGCCAGTGTGGTAATCGATCAGACCATCATGCGCGGCGGCGACGTGATAACGTCAGCATCGGTTCACGCAGCCTTTCTTACACCGGACGGACGCCCGAGACGGCAACCGAAAGCATGGACAAAGGCATTCGCCAGCGTCATGAATCAGACCGATAAGAAATGAAGGATATCAAATCTTGCTAGACCAACTTTCTGTCGGAGCGACCACCGGCAATTTCTCTCCGTTCATGCTGTTCATGGAAGCCGACATCGTCGTCAAGGCGGTGATGATCGGTCTGCTGCTGGCCAGCATCTGGACCTGGACGATCATCGTCAGCTTTGGCATGAACATCGCGCAAATCACCCGAAAATCGGAAAAATTCGAACGGGCTTTCGCCAAAACCGAAAATCTCGACCGCTTCTATGACGAATATGGCAAGTCTTCCCTGCCCAGCGCCCGGGTTCTTGCCGCCGGCGTCAAGGAGTGGCGGCGCTCGACTGCCAAGGGACCTGTCGACCGGGAGGGCACCCGGCAAAGGCTGGCAACCGCCATGAACGCGACGATCGCGCATGAAGTCGACCGGATCGCCGACCGGCTGAATTTTCTCGCCACCGTTGGCGCCGTTGCCCCCTTTGTCGGCCTGTTCGGCACGGTCTGGGGCATCATGCGCAGCTTTTCCGCGATTGCCGCCGAGCAGAACAGCTCGCTTGCGGTGGTCGCCCCCGGTATTGCCGAGGCGCTGTTTGCCACCGCCATCGGCCTGTTTGCCGCGATTCCGGCGGTCATCGCCTATAACCGTTTCTCGCATCGCCTGAACAAGCTGGAAGCCCGGATGGGCCGCTTTGCCGATGGCCTTCATGCCACGCTCAGCCGCGAACTGGAGCTGGGAGACTGAGCATGGCCATGAACATGGGATCGGCAAACGGCAGGCGCGGCGGCGGACGCGGCCGCGCGCCGATGGCCGAGATCAACGTGACACCTTTTGTCGACGTGATGCTGGTGCTGCTGATCATCTTCATGGTGACCGCTCCGCTTCTGGTCAGCGGCGTGCCGGTCGACCTGCCCGAAAGCCGCGCCAACGCGCTCGAGCAGGAGCAGGAACCGGTGCAGATCTCGATCGACGGCGAAGGCCGGGTGTTTATCGAGGACGAGGAACTCAGCCGCGACGCGCTGGCATCCCGGTTGCGCGACATTGCCGCCGACCAGAACCCGGCCGATCCGCGCCAGATCATGCTGCGCGGTGACAGGACGCTGGATTACGGCCTGATCATGGGCGTGATGGGCGAACTCAACCGGGCCGGACTGAACCGGGTGTCGCTGGTCACGACAGGTTCATCAGAGACTCCATAATGATGGTCGGCTGATATGGAGAAAGCTGAAAAAATAGGCTTGGGAGTAGCGGCTGTGGGTCATGTGGCCCTGTTCGGCGCGCTGTCGTTCAGCATCCTTAACAATACCAGCGATGCCTTTCGCAACAAGCCGATCGAGGTGATGATTGCCGACGAGGTCGGCCTGGAAAGCGCCGCCCCCAACCCCGCCATGGTCACCCCGGCCACCAGTGTCGCCCCGGAACTGGGCGCACCGGAGGAAAGCAGCTTCGTCGAACCCGAACCGCTGCCGGAACCGCCAAAAGCGGAGGCAAAACCAAAGCCCGCGGCCGCCCCGGCACCCGTATCCCGCGAACCGAGGCGGCGACCCGACAAGCCGGCCAGCACCACGGCCAAGGCTGAGCCGAAGCCAAAACCGAAGCCACGCGGATCGCGACTGGGTGATGATTTCCTCAAAGGCGTGACTGATGCGTCGTCGGTCAGCCGGAACCAGAATATCGCGGCGGAAAAGGCTTCGCCAGCGGCGGTTGCCTCGCTCGAACGTGAGCTTTACCGGCTGGTAAAACAGAAATGGCGTCCGCCGACAGGCGCGGATGCCGAGCTGCTGCGCACCACCGTCACGGCGCGTCTTGATCCCGAAGGCAGGATCGTCGGCAACCCGACGGCAAAGACGACCGGCATCACACCGAGCAACCGGTCGCAGGTCCAGATTCACCAGGAACGCGCCATCGCGGCGGTCCGGCTCGCCGCGCCATTTACAACCTTTCCCGAAAAATATTACGAGGAATGGAAGGTTATCGAACCTGTCCTCTACCTTGGTGTCTAGGAGACTCCCATGCAATCCACCGCCCCGACTATCCGCACCCTGTTCCTCGGCCTTGTCGCCAGCCTCGGGCTGACCGCAACGGCGCATGCCCAGCTGACCGTCGATGTCGACAACAGCGCCGGCGAAGAGCTGGTCATCGCCGTGCCCGGCCTGCCCACGCCGCAGAATATCGACACGCCGGCCGGCAGCACCGCCGAGCTGGGCGGCAAGATCAGCGACGTGATCGTCAGCGACCTGCGCTCCAGCGGCCTGTTCAAGCCGATCGGTCGCAACCAGGTGCGCGATATCAGCTACACCGAAGTCACCGCTCCACAATTTCCCTACTGGACCGGCACCAATGCCTCGGCGCTGATCCAGGGCTTCATCAGGACCAATCCGGACGGCAAGCTGACCGTGGGCTGCTATCTCTATGATGTCGCGCTGGAAACCGAACTGACCCGCCAGGGCTTTGTTGTAGAACCGCGCGACTGGCGCCGGGCCGCGCACAAATGCGCCGATACCATCTATTCCCGCCTGAGCGGCGAATCGCCCTTTTTCGACAGCCGCATCGCCTATATCGCCGAGACCGGCCCCAAGGGGAACCGGGTCAAGCGGCTGGCGATCATGGACAGCGACGGTGCCAATCACCGGTTCATCACCAATGGCCAGGCCACCGCGCTGACCCCGCGCTTCTCGCCCGACTATAAAAGCATCGTCTATCTCAGCTTTCTCGACGGCAATCCGCGCATCTATATCTACGATATCGGCACCGGCCGGCAGCGGCTGATCACCCAGAGCACCAACCCGACTTTTGCGCCGCGCTGGTCGCCCGACGGCAAGTGGATTCTCTATTCCATGGCGATTGCCGGCAATACCGATATCTACAAGATTTCGGCCGCTGGTGGCAGCAAGCCGCAACAGCTGACCTTTTCGCCTGGCATCGACATCGGCGGCAGCTTCTCGCCAGACGGCAGCCGGATCGTCTTCGAAAGCGACCGTTCGGGCAGCCAGCAACTCTATGTCATGAATGCCGATGGCGGCAACGAACGGCGAATCAGCTTCGGCGGCGGGCGCTATGCCACCCCGGAATGGAGCCCGCGCGGCGACCTGATCGCCTTCACCAAGATCGCCGGCAACTTCCGCATCGGTGTGATGACGCCCGGCGGAGGCGGCGAACGGCTGCTGACCGACAGCTGGCAGGACGAGGCCCCGACCTGGGCCCCCAATGGCCGTGTAATCCAGTTTTTCCGGACAACCAGAGGCAACGGCAGCACCGGAATCTGGCAGGTGGACCTGACCGGTCGCAACGAACGGCGGCTGCCGACACCGGTGAATGGGTCGGATCCAGCCTGGGGTCCCTTGCTGCCATGAATTGAAGCGCGACAAGTCCCTGAAAAAAAGCTATAACTGGCTGAAGGGCAAATAAAATAGGAGCAGAATCATGATCAAATATGCGACCCCCCTCCTGATGACCGCCAGCCTGGTGCTGGCTGGCTGTGCCAAGAAACCGCCGGAAGAATTGCCACCGGCACCGGTCGGCACAGCGCCGGATCAGACGCCGACGCAACCCTCCGGCCCGGGCTACGCACCCGGCTCGCAGCAGGATTTCCTGGCCAACACCATGTCCGACCGGGTGTTGTTCGACACCGACCGCTTCAATATTGATCCACAGGATCAGGCGATATTGCAGAGCCAGGCCCGCTGGCTGGCGCAGAACCCCAATGCACGAATCACCATCGAGGGCCATGCCGACGAACGCGGCACCCGCGACTATAACCTCGCGCTTGGTGAGCGCCGTGCCAATGCCGCAAAAAATTATCTCGCCTCGCTAGGTGTCAGCCCGGCCCGGATGACCACGGTCAGCTACGGCAAGGAACGGCCCGAAGCGCTTGGTTCGAACGAGGCCGCATGGGCCCAGAACCGACGCGCCGTCAGCGTCGTCGTCCGCTAGAGCTACCGACAACCGGACAAAAAAAGGGCCGCTCCCTCATCGGGTAGCGGCCCTTTTTATTTGCGATTCAAAAATCGATTATTTCTTGGTGCCGGTCATCGCCATTTCACCGAAGGCCCCTGCCTTCACCGAACCGGCCAGCTGGCCATCGGTAATCGTAGCGTCGCCTTCCAGCTTCATCGGCATGGGAACGGTCATGTTCATTTCCCAGGTGATGTGATTGCCGTCGACCTTGCCATTTTCAACGTCCATCGACCCCATCGCACCGGCATTGGTTCCGGTAAACGTGTCGCCATCGGTGACAATCGTGAATTCCGAAGTCTGGTCTCCCATCGGGGATTTCGTCACACAAGCATAAGTTCCATCAATAGACATTCCATTCTCCTTTTATGTCAAAGCCCTGATCCGGCGTGCGCCAGCGATCACTCGCTGTCAGCCGCCGAATCGTCTGAACTGCCATCACTATTAACAGCAGTGTCACTAGCTTCATAGCCGCGATATTCGATCGGCATGTCGAGCGCGTCGAGCTGGGACTTGATCTTGTCGACATCGCCGACAATCACCCAGGTGAATTTGTCCGGATCGACGGCATCGGCCATCGCCTTGTTCAGTTCTGCCGCGGTGAGCGCCTCGTACCGACCGGCGATGGTCTCGGCATAATTGGCCGGGCGACCGAACATCACGTCTGACTGCATCTGGTTCAATATGCTGGGCGTACGCTCGAACTGGCCGGGCAGCTGGCGGACATTGCCGTTGACCGTCCGCTCCAGTTCCGCCGGGGTGACGCCCTTGTCGCCGAGGAAATCACGCACCTGTGCGTCCATTGCGGCGACCGCCGGACCGGTCTGGTTGGTCTGGACCGGTGCCCGCATCGTGTACAGCGCCCGGTCTTCGCCGCGCAGCACGGTGTTGCGGGTGCCATAGCTCCAGCCCTTGGTTTCCCGCAGATCCATGTTGATCCGCGACAGGAAATTGCCGCCCAATATTTCATTCGCCGCATTGAGCGTCAGCAGGTCGTCCGATCCCTTGTAGGGCAGGACCTGGCCCGCAAGAATCATCGACTGCGGCGAATTGGGCCGGTGAATGACAATGATCCGGCCTTCCGCTTCCGGAATTGCCGCATCGAAATTTTTCTCCGGCGCAGCCTTGCCGGTGCCTTTCCAGCGACCGAAACGCATTTCAAGCTTCTTGACCAGCTCGTCCTTGTCAATCTTGCCGGCAGCGAAAATCGTCGCCTTGGCCGGATGCATCCACTCGTTGTGGAAGGCCTGCAGATCGTCGCGCGTGATGGTCGATACGCTTTCCTTGGTGCCATTGCCCGACAGGCCGCGGCCATAGGGATGGTCGGAACCGAAAACCAGCTGCGGCAGGGTGTTGCTGGCGATGCTCAGCGGATCGCTTTCCTCGCGGTCGATTGCAGTCAGCTGCTGAACGCGGGTGCGTTCGATATCATCGGCGTTGAAGGCGGGGTTCTTCACGATATCCGCCATCAGATCGAGCGAGGCATCAAGATTGGGATTGACCGCGCTCAGATCGACATCGGTGCGGTCGCGCCCACCACCGATGCTGATACTGGCGCCGAGACGCTCCTCCTGCTCGGCGATCTCGACCGAGCTCAGGCTGGTCGTGCCTTCTTTCAGGATCTCGGTGACGAAATTCTGCAATCCCAGCTTGTCGCTGGAATCGGCACTGTTGCCGGCGTTGAACGACAAGGTCACCCGGGTCATCGGCACAGCATCCCGGTGGGCGAAATAGACCTTTATGCCGTTGGACAGGGTCGCGGTTTCCACATCCGGAAAATCGACGTTCGGAATTTCTCCGACCGGGGGCAGCGATGACCGGTCGGGTGCGGTTACCGTCCCGCCCTGCTCATTCTGTCCATCCTGCGTATAAAAGGCTGGCGCGGTGAGAACACCGGTGCGCGCGCCCTTGCCGGCGCCCACTTCCTGATATTCGTCGCGTTCGCCGGGGACGACCCGAATGCCGACCACCGGCCGTGTCAGCCATTTCTGCATCGCCGCCTTGACCGCTGCCGGCGTGGTAGACGCCAGACGTTCCAGCTCCTTCTTGTAATGTTCCGGATCGTCGGAATAAAGTTCGCCCTGGGCCAGGGCCACGGCCTTGCCGCTGAAACCACCGACCTGCTCAAGCCCGGCAATCCGTGACGCCGCGTCGCGGGTCGCGACTCGCTGGACTTCGTCTGCGGTCGGACCATTGGCGATGAAGTCGGCAATGATCTCGTCGAGCCGCTTGGCGACGACATCGGCATCTTCACCCGGCTTCACATCGGCCTGGATATTGACCAGGCTGCCATGGACAAACGGAATGACATAGGCGGACACGGCGACGGCATTTTTCTCGTCGCGCACCATGATATTGTCGAGTCGCGAACTGGCGAGACCACCCAGCACCGTCATGCCGACGTCGAGCGGGGTATAGTCGGGGTCGTTCAGGCCGGGCACCACCCAGTTGCGATAGATGCGCGTGGTCGCGACCTTGTCCTTCATCACCTCATAGACCGGCTTGTCCAGCGTCGGCAGGGCGGGATCGAGCTCGGCAATCGGTTTGCCGCGCGGAATCGCTCCGAACCATTTGTTGACCTTCGCCCTGGCGGTTGCAACGTCGATATCACCGGCCAGCACCAGGATCGAATTGTTGGGGCCATAATGATCGGTGAACCATTGCTTCATATCGTCGAGCGAAGCCGCTTCCAGATCCTCGAGCGATCCGATCGTGTCATGCCCGTAGGGATGATCCGGGGGAAACAGCAGCTCGGTCTGGCGATAGCCGACCAGACCGTAGGGCTGATTATCGCCCTGCCGCTTTTCGTTCGAGACCACACCAATCTGGTTGTCGAGCTTCTCCTGGGTCACCGCGCCCAGCAGATAGCCCATGCGGTCGCTTTCGAGAAACAGCGCGACATCCAGCGCCGAGGTCGGCACGGTCTGGAAATAATTGGTCCGGTCAAGCCAGGTCGTCCCGTTGAGATCGGTAGCGCCGATCTGCCGCAACGGTTCGAAATAATCACCCGGCGCATGTTCGGACCCGTTGAACATGATATGCTCGAACAGATGCGCATAGCCGGTCTTGCCCTTTGGCTCGTTGGCGGACCCTACACCATACCAGATCGATACCGCGACAATCGGTGCCTTGCGGTCGGTATGCACCAGAACTTTCAATCCGTTGTCGAGCGTGAATTCTTCATAAGGAATATCGACCGCGGCCACCAGTTCGCTGACCGGTGCCGGTTTGGCGGATTCGTGATGCTTGGCCAACGCCGGTGCGGAAACCGTCAATGCCGTGCTGGTCAGGGCCATGAAAAGGGTGCGGGACAAACGGGACATCGACATCTTCCTCTTGATCAATTCATAAATAATATGGGTTCGAACATGCCGGTAAACGGCGCCTGACCAGGCACCGGCTTCGACGAACGTGCGTCAGTCATCGACCAACGGCTTTTTCGCCTTCCATCCCCAGAACAGATGGCAGGGCAGGACATTCCAGAAGGAATAGCCGCTGTCGATATGGTCGAAATGCGGCGTCATGAAGTCGCGCGCCTTTTTGACAAACTGGTAGACCAGAAAGGCTCCGCCCGGCCGGATCACGTCATAGGTTTCCCTGGCAATCTTCGGCCCCAGCTGGTCGGGCAAGGTCGAGAAAGGCAGGCCGGACAGGATATAATCTGCTTTTTCGTGTCCGAGTTCGCGAATGATCTTCTGCACATCGGCGGCAGATCCATGAATCGGGTAGAAGCGGCTGTCGCGGATCGACTTGCCGAGATAGTCGATGAAGTCGCGGTTCAGATCGATCACGATCAGCGTCGCACCGGGTTTCATCCGCTCCAGCACCGGCCGACAGAAAGTGCCAACGCCCGGCCCATATTCGACGAACAGATCGCACTCGTCCCATTTTACCGGTTCGAGCATCTTTTTGATGGTAATGTCCGAAGACGGAATGATCGAACCAACCATTACAGGATGTTTGAGGAAGCCCTTGAAGAAAACGCCCCAGGGGCCAAGGCGACGTTCCAGTCCGGATTTAAAGCGGTCAACGAATTTCGTTTTGGCGATACTGTCAGTCAATGCGATCCTCCGGTGGGGTTTCAAACTGTCTTACTAGGGCGTTACAGCGCTGGTGACAAATATAATAGCGTTTGCGCGGGCCAATCGGAGGTCTATTAGTGCGCCATGCAGCTTCATCCGAAAGATTCCATTGCCGTGATTTTTTGCGCCCAGAGGACGGGTGCGGACGACAAAGCCTATCAGGCAGCGGCGACAGCGATGAGCGAACTGGCAGCGCGGCAACCCGGCTATCTCGGCGAGGATCATGCAAGGTCAACGGACGGTTTCGGCATAACCGTAAGCTACTGGCGCGATGATGCCAGCGCCAAAGCGTGGCGAGACAACCCGGATCATGCCACTATCCGCGATCGCGGGCGCAACAAATGGTACACAGCCTACAGCCTTCATGTCGCGCGCGTCGAACGCGGCTATGACTGGCAGAAATAGAATGGCATAGGAGCGTCTATGGCCGATTCCCCAGATTTTGAACCGGTGGTCCGGGAGGTCTCCTCCTTCCCCGATGCCCAGCCGATCGACAACACCCGAATGGCGGTGCTGTTTTCGGTGATGCTGGTCACCGCGTCGGGCAATACGGCGATGCAATCGATCCTGCCGACCATTGGCACCCAGCTGGGCATTCCCGATTTCTGGGTGAGCGCGGCGTTTAGCTGGTCAGCGCTGCTCTGGGTCTATACCGCCCCGAAATGGGCGCGCCAGTCGGATCATCGCGGCCGCAAGGCGTTGATGCGTCTGGGCATGATCGGCTTCACCACATCGTTTGCGCTGGCCGGCCTTGCGCTGTTTCTGGGTCTGCTTGGCTGGTACAGCGCGCTTTGGACCTTCGTCCTCTTTGCCCTGTTCAGAAGCCTGTATGGTGGCCTGGGCTCTGCCGCGCCACCGGCCGTACAGGCCTATGTCGCCGCGCGCACCGCCCGGGCGGACCGGACCAAGGCGCTGGCGCTGATCTCTTCCTCCTTCGGTCTCGGCACGATTGTCGGCCCGGCGATCGCGCCGTTGCTGATCATACCGTTCCTCGGCCTGTCCAGCCCGATGTTCGCCTTTGCCGCCATCGGCATCCTGGTGATGGTCGCGCTGGCGCTGAAACTGCCCAATGACAATCCCGGCTATCAGGCGCGCGGCGTGGTAACCTCGGAACCCTATAGTTCCGCACCTTCCTCCAACAGCCTTAAGGAAGAGGACGACAATGACGACGAGACCGTGCTGCCGCCGCAACTGCGCTGGGGCGATCCCCGGATCAAGCCGTGGTTGGTCACCGGCATTTTGGGCGGCAACGCGCAGGCGCTGATCCTCGGCGTCATCGGCTTTCTCGTTCTCGACCGGCTTGGCCTGCGCGGAGACCCGGAAATGGGGATTCAGATGACCGGCATCGTGCTGATGTCGGGTGCGGCTGCGACCCTGCTCGCCCAATGGGGGCTGATCCCCTTGCTGCAGATGGGACCACGCACGTCCATCCTTTGGGGCATGATACTCGGTGCCGGCGGCTGTCTGCTGATCGGCTTTTCGCACGACCTGCACGGCATCATCATCGGTTTTGCCGTCGCGTCTCTGGGATTTGGCCTGTTCCGCCCCGGCTTCACTGCCGGCGCGTCACTGGCAGTCAAGCGCTCCGAACAGAACGGCGTCGCCGGCATCGTCGCCTCGGTCAACGGCATGGCGTTCATCGTATCACCGGCAATCGGCGTGCTGCTTTATACCTATGCCGGCCCCCTGCCCTTCTGGCTGGGAACCGGCATCTGTGTATTCCTGTTTGCCTGGGGCTTTCAGACCCTCAAGCTCGACGAACGGGCCGACTCCGACCGCTAGTGCTTGCTGTCCCGGATCGGGGTCAACATGCCGGGAGAGACGAAGCCGATTGGCTCTGCCCGCATCGCGTTCTGCTTCAACTGCGATTCAATCTTGGAATATTGTTCCTCCATCTCCTGCGTCACGGAAGCCCGGCTGTCTTCCAGCGCTTTTTCGAAATGCTTCATCTGAACCGTTTCGACCAGTCCGCCATATTCGCGCAGCGCATAAAGCCCCGCCCGGCGGACCAGATCCTCCAGATCAGCACCGGTATAACGGTCGGCGCGCTCCGCTACGTCGTCGAGGTCAACGTCCTGAGCGAGCGGCATTTTTGCCGTGTGGATCGCCAGGATCCGGCGTCGGCCCGCCTTGCCGGGAACCGGCACGTAGATCAGTTCGTCAAACCGGCCCGGTCGCAACAGCGCCGGATCGACCAGCCCCGGCCGATTGGTCGCGCCGATCAGGATCACCGACTGCATTTCTTCCAGGCCATCCATTTCAGCGAGGATCGTGTTGACGACCCGCTCGGTCACCTGCGGTTCGCCCATGCCGCCGCCGCGCGCCGGGACCAGGCTGTCAATCTCGTCGATGAACAGGATCGTCGGCGCGACTTGCCGGGCGCGGGCAAAGAGGCGCGCGATCTGCTGTTCGCTCTCGCCATACCATTTGGACAGAAGATCGCTCGACTTGGTGGCAATGAAATTGGCCTCCGCCTCGCGCGCGACCGCTTTTGCGAGCAGCGTCTTGCCGGTCCCTGGCGGGCCGTAGAGCAGGAAGCCCTTGGCCGGCCGGATGCCCAGCCGGGTGAAGGCTTCCGGATTTTTCATCGGCAGCTCGATACCCTCTTTCAAGCGCAGCTGGGCCTCGTCGAGGCCGCCGATATCCTCCCAACGGACATCGGGTGCCTGCACCATGACTTCGCGCATCGCGGAAGGCTGGACGCGCTTCAGCGCCTCGACAAAATCATTCCGCTGCACAACCAGTTCGTCCAGCACCTCGGGGGGTACGGTCTCTGCTTCAAGATCAAGCTTGGGCATGATCCGCCGGACCGCCTCGATTGCAGCCTCGCGCGTGAGTGCCGCCAGATCAGCGCCGACGAAACCATAAGTCGTGCGGGCCAGTTCCTGCAGGTCGACCGCCTTTTCGAGCGGCATGCCGCGGGTGTGGATGCCCAGAATTTCACGGCGTCCGGCCACGTCGGGCACCCCAACAATGATCTCCCGGTCGAATCGGCCGGGCCGGCGCAATGCTTCGTCGATGGCTTCCGGCCGGTTGGTTGCCGCGATCACCACCAGATTGACGCGCGATTCGAGCCCGTCCATCAGCGTCAGCAATTGCGCCACCAGCCGCTTTTCGGCTTCGCCCTGAACCTGCCCGCGCTTCGGCGCGATCGAATCGATCTCGTCGATGAACAGGATCGAAGGCGCGGCCTTGGTCGCTTCTTCAAAAATCTCGCGCAGCTTCTTTTCCGATTCGCCGTAGGCGGAACCCATGATTTCCGGCCCGTTGATCAGGAAAAATTCGGCTTCGCTTTCATTGGCGACAGCGCGGGCGAGCCGGGTCTTGCCGGTCCCCGGAGGGCCGTGCAACAGCACCCCGCGTGGCGGATCGACGCCAAGCCGGGTGAACAGCTGCGGATAGCGCAGCGGCAGTTCGACCATCTCGCGAAGCTGGTCGATCGTTTCCTGCAACCCGCCGATATCGTCATAGGTGACGTCGGCCCGGCGATGCTCCGTGGATTCCTCATATTCCGGCCGCAGTTCGACCTCCGTGCCTTCGTCGATATGGACAATGCCCTTGGGCAGCGTCGACACGACACTGAGGCGTATCTGCGTGAGCGAAAAGGCCGGCGCGGCCAGCATCTGCCGCAATTGCGGCGGCATGTCGCTTCTGTCCACCTGCTGCTGGCCGTGGGTTGCGACAAAGTCCCCGGCATTGAGCGGACGCCCCATGAAGCTGCGCTTGAGGCCACCGCCATTGCCCTGCAATCGGAGATCCTTCTGGGCAGGAGCGAACACGACTTTCTTTGCTGGTTTCGATTCGACCTTGCGAATCTCGACAAAGTCTCCCGCCCCGACACCGGCATTGGCCCGTTGCAAGCCGTCGAGTCGGACAAAATCCAGCCCCTCGTCTTCGGGATAGGGCAGCACCGCCCGGGCGGGGGTGCTCCGCTTGCCGAGAATTTCGATGACATCGCCCTCGATCAATCCCAATTTGCCAAGATTGTCCCGCGACAGCCGGGCCAAGCCGCGACCGCTGTCCTCGGGCCGCGCATTGGCGACCTGCAATTTCAGCTCGCTGTCGTCTTCGGATTCGTTTTTTGCTGGTACTGGATCAGACACGGGGGTGTATCTCCTCAATATCGTTCTGGTCGTTTCCAACAAGATAGTGATGGCAGTACCGATATACGACCCCGATTTTCAATTCCGGCAGCACTCCCGGCCATTTGGGCAAAAAAAAGGCCAGTTCCGGAGAACTGGCCTGAAAAGTTTTTAGGAGAGGATGCCTGAAAGGCTCATCCTAAGTGCAACGAAACCGGTTATTGTGCAAGTGCGAAAAAAACATTATAGATTGCAAGGAATGCAACTTAGCATTATTGCTAGCAACCGTTTTCTGCGACTTATTGAAAGCTGACTTCATTTTGCGTTGCACAAGACGCATTTAGTCTCGATATATTGGTGATCTTATGCGCCGTCTTCCTCCCCTCCGCGCCCTTGAGGCCTTCATCCGCGTTGCCCGCCTGGGTTCTTCCAAGGCTGCGGCCGCCGAACTGGCGCTGTCTGCGCCTGCGCTCAGCCGCCGAATCAAGTCGCTCGAGGACCATATCGGCAAACCGCTGTTCGAACGACGCAACCAGTCGATGGTGCTGAACGAGGATGGTCAGGCCTTGCTGAAAGCAGTGGCACCGGCCATGGAAACCATCGGCGAAGCGGTCGACCAGATGACGGTCACTGGCGGCGACATGCGCCT
This sequence comes from uncultured Sphingomonadales bacterium, assembly GCA_963922745.1. Lineage (GTDB taxonomy): Bacteria > Pseudomonadota > Alphaproteobacteria > Sphingomonadales > Sphingomonadaceae > Parasphingorhabdus. Next base: position 10 of record CAWUKF010000016.1, on the reverse strand, counting down.
GCGTCTGGGC
>CAWUKF010000015.1:0-21168 GCA_963922745.1 uncultured Sphingomonadales bacterium | reverse complement strand
GCCAGCGCCTTGGCGGCGGCTTCGGTGGGGACGATCACCTGATTGAGATTGCGGGTCTCGCTGGCCGAATAGCGCGCCTTGTTGAGATTATAATAGCCTGCGATTTCCTTTTCGGTCGGCTTGATCTTGTCGTTGAAACGGGATTTTTCGAACAGCGCATAGCGGATCGTCCGGCGTTCCGGGATCGTGTAGCGCGAAGCATTTTTCGCATAGAAGGCCTCGACCGCCGCCTTCGCCGGCTTTTTGTCGTCGATGAAGGCCACCGACGGAATGGTTGCAATCTGACCCTGGCGCGATTCCAGCAGAAGGGAAGCGTAGGGTATCACCAGTTTCTGCGGCACGCCCGCGCCGAAGCCCGCAGTTGTCAAAAGTTGATCGGCCATCAGGTTGCGAGTGAAATCGTCGCGCAACTGGGTTTCGTTCAGGCCCTGCTGTTGCAGCGCGCGCCGGAAATTTTCCTCGCTGAACTGTCCGTCAGCACCCTGGAAGGCACCGATGCCGGCAATTTCGCCGTCGACCAGCCGCTTGCCGGCGGCCATGCCATATTTGGTGCCGAAATCGGCGATGGCAAAGCTGTTGATCAGCCGTTCCAATACGTCATCGAAGCCACCGCCGTTGATATAGGTCCTGAGATCAAGCCCAGTATTCTCGCGCTGTTCGCTGCGGAAGGCATTGTTCACGGACTGGCTTAGCTCGGCCGTGGTCAGTTTGCTATCGCCCACTGTCGCCGCTGTTCCCGAACCAGTGACCCCGCCGAACGTGCCGCTGCTCGATACGTCAGCCGTGGCAAAGGCAAAGGCGATCAACCCGATGAAGCAAAAGGTCAGGAAAAGCCCCAGTTTCGAAGAAAAAATACGGCGGAAAAAACTGATCATGAAAGAGATGTTCCGTTGCAGGAGTGGGGTTTGGCCATGCTTTAGGCGGCTTGGCTTTGCGGTTCAAGCAAAAGACTGTCGAAGGAAATTGGCAAGCGGAAGGATATTTGTTAGCGCAAGCCGATCGGATAAATAGAAAAGGCTCAGGGTATCATGGCAAACCGGAAATATATTGTCGGCAACTGGAAAATGAACGGGCTGCGCGCACAGCTTTCGGATATTGCGGCTATTGCCGCGATTGCCGCCAATCATGACGCAGCTGATGTCGGTATCTGTCCCCCGGCGACGCTGATTGCAGCGGCCGCTCAGGCCAATCCCGGCTTTGCCATTGGAGCCCAGGACTGCCACTTTGCCGAAAGCGGCGCGCATACGGGCTGTCTTTCGGCGGCGATGCTCAAGGAGGCCGGGGCTACATATTCGATTCTCGGGCACAGCGAGCGGCGTGCCGACCAGCAGGAAGGAGATGCCGAGGTGAAGGCCAAGGCGGAAGCGGTTCATGCTGCGGGCATGGGTGCAATCATTTGCGTCGGTGAGACCGAGGAGGAGCGCGACGCCGGACAGGCGATAGAAATCGTCACTGTGCAGCTTTCGCGGTCCTTTCCCGCCAGTGCCAGCGCCGACTGGCTCACGATCGCCTATGAACCGGTCTGGGCCATCGGTACCGGCAGGGTTCCTGACGCCGACGATGTCGCGGAGATGCACCTGGCGATCCGCACGAAACTGGCGGAATTAATGGGGCAGGGCAGCGACGAGGTGCGGATTCTCTATGGCGGATCGATGAATGGCAGCAACGCAGCGGAATTGCTGGCTATTCCCAATGTTGATGGCGGACTTGTCGGAGGGGCGAGCCTGACGGCAGCAAAATTCGGGCCGATTATCGAAGCGGCTGCGGCCGTCTGATCGCGGCGTGCCAGGTGCTTTTCGCGGAGCCATACCAGTCCTGATTGCGCTTATGGCCGCTGGACCGGACTATTTCCGCGAAGCGCCCGCTTGCCGGAAAGCTCTGGCGGCTATTTTCACCGCTTGAACTCCGACCGGCCAATCGCTATGTGCGCTGCACGTCAGAGCGCTTGCTCGTCATATTAGTTCGGAAATTCGATGTTTCTTTTTGTCACAGTCCTTCAAGCCATAGTCGCCGCCATGCTGGTGGGTGTCATATTGATGCAGAAATCAGAAGGCGGCGGGCTTGGCGTCGGCGGTTCCCCGTCCGGTATGATGACGGCGCGCGGTGCTGCGGATCTGCTGACCCGCACGACGTCGGTGCTGGCGGTGCTGTTCGTGGCCCTGTCGATCACCCTGGCGGTGATGGCGGCTGCGGAAGGCAAGGTGGAAACCATCGACCAGAGCCTGCAGCGTGATACGAGCGCCCCGGTTTCGGCCCCAGCCAATGAAGTGCCGCTGGTCGGTGACGATCCGCTCGCTGCGGCGGCAACTGCCGCTTCGGACGACGCGGGAACGGCTGCATCGGAAGACCAGGCTCCGGCAACCGGCTCGGTTCCACTCGACCAATAGACGTTCCTAGGGTCAGCAGGCCGATCCTATGCCTGCCACCATTTGGCGCCAATCATCGAATTGCGCTGGCCATCGGGCAATCTGGCCTGCCTCTGTTCACCCGGTCTGAATATTTATTTCGCTTTTCCGGATTCGCGGGATTGCCATTTGTGGTGATTACGCCTTAAGCCTTCCCTCCCATGGCGCGATATATTTTCATTACCGGCGGTGTGGTTTCCTCTCTTGGCAAAGGTCTGATGGCGGCAAGCCTCGGTGCACTGCTGCAGGCTCGCGGATATTCCGTGCGAATCCGGAAACTTGACCCCTATCTCAACGTTGATCCGGGCACGATGTCGCCCTATCAGCACGGCGAAGTCTATGTAACCGACGACGGGGCGGAGACCGACCTCGATCTGGGCCATTATGAGCGCTTTACCGGCGTTCCGTCGCTGCAGTCGGACAATGTCACGTCGGGCCGAATCTACCAGTCGATCATCACCAAGGAACGCCGCGGCGACTATCTCGGTGCCACCGTGCAGGTCATTCCCCATGTCACCGACGCGATCCAGGCCTTTGCCGAGGACAAGCTCGACGGCATCGATTTCGTGCTGTGCGAGATTGGCGGTACCGTGGGCGATATCGAAAGCCTGCCGTTTATCGAGGCGATTCGGCAATTGCGCAACAAGGTCGGCCGCGACAATGCGATTTCCGTCCATGTCACCCTTGTGCCCTATATTGCCGCTGCCGGTGAATTGAAGACCAAGCCGACGCAGCATAGCGTCCGGGAACTCACCTCGCTGGGGATCCAGCCCGATATCCTGTTGTGCCGTTGCGAGCATCCGTTGCCCGAGACGGAACGGGCAAAGATCGCCCAGTTCTGCAATGTCAGCAAGGAATCGGTGATCCCGGCGCTGGATGCGAGCAATATCTACAACGTGCCCCTGCAATATCATCAGGAAGGCCTGGATGCCGTCGTTCTGGGTGCCTTTGGTATCGATGACGCGCCGGAACCCGATCTGTCGCGCTGGCATGACGTGATGGAGCGGATCGAGCATCCTGAGGGCGAAGTCATCGTCGGCGTGGTCGGCAAATATGTCGGTCTGCAGGACGCATACAAGTCGCTGCAGGAGGCCCTTTTCCATGGCGGTCTGGCCAATCGGGTCAAGGTCCAGGTCCGCTGGCTTGATGCGGAGCTCTTTGAAAATGAAGAAGACCTGGCCTCGAAGCTGGAACCGCTTCACGCTATCCTGGTGCCAGGCGGCTTTGGTGAACGGGGCAGCGAAGGCAAGATCGGTTCGGTCAAGTTCGCCCGCGAGAATGACATCCCGTTTTTCGGTATCTGCCTGGGCATGCAGATGGCCTGTATCGAGGCGGCCCGCAATCTGGCCGGCATCGACGCAGCATCTACCACCGAATTCGGCGACACAGAAGAACCGGTTGTCGGCCTGATCACCGAATGGATGACCGAAGAAGGTCTGCAAAAGCGCGAGGCAGGTGGCGATCTGGGCGGGACGATGCGACTCGGTGCCTATGATGCGGTGCTGCAGCAGGGATCAAAGATCGCCGAAATTTATGGCACGCGGGAAATCAGCGAACGCCATCGTCACCGGTACGAGGTGAACAAGGGCTATGTTGAACGACTGGAAGCAACCGGCCTCATCTTCTCCGGCATGTCACCGGACGGTGAACTGCCCGAGACCGTCGAGAGGCCGGATCACAGCTGGTTCCTTGGGGTTCAGTTCCACCCTGAACTGAAAAGCAAACCCTTTGATCCCCACCCGCTGTTCGCATCCTTCATAGCGGCGGCGTTGCAGCAGAGTCGCTTGGTCTGACCCGCACGCTCTGCGAAATCGCGTAGTTCGTACAAATGTCGAATCTGTCCAATCTATTTTGCAGAAGGTGATTAAAGTCACATTTCAGCAGCATAGACGAAGTAGGGAAACTTTCGAACGGTGCTGGGGGAGCGAACACAGTGAAAGCTGACGAACTGGCAGAGATTCTGGCTGATCACAGCCTGTTTGCTGATTGTGACGAGGCCGAGCTGGCGGACTTGATATTGCGTGGGCATTTTGTGCAATATAAAAAGGGGGACGAACTGATCATGCAAGGCGATCCTGGAAACTCGCTCCTGATTTTGCTGTCAGGAAACGCGCGCACCAGCATGATCGCCAGCAATGGTACCGAAATTGTTCTCGACTATGCTGAAGCCGGTCAGGTGCTTGGCGAAATCGCGCTGCTCGACGGCGGCGAGCGGACCGCCAGCGTTACCGCTATCGAACCGACGTCGGCGCTTTCGATCACCCGCGATGCCCTGGAAGACATTCTCGCGAAGCACAAGAACATGGCCCTGCGGCTGCTGAAAGTGATGGCCAAGCGAATCCGCTCGGCCAACAGCATGATCGAGGGTGATCGCGCCTATACATCAGGACCGCGTCTGGCCCGCTATCTGCTCCGGCTGTCCGTGGTCGGCGCGGAGGAAGGTCGGCTGAAGCTGGACCTGAGCCAGAGCGAACTCGGCAATTTTGCCGGCATGTCGCGCGAACATATAAATCGGCAGCTTTCCGCCTGGTCGGACGGCGGCATAGTAGCAGTGGAGAGCGGAAAGGTCCGGATCCTGGACCATGCGATGCTCTCTCACATCGCCGAAGCGGATTCTTGACGATATTTAGCCTTTTGCGACCCGGGCTAAAAATCGTCGAGATTGACACCATGCGGGTGTCAGGGGCAGTCGGATCCTCATCCGGCTGCCCCATTTTTTTTCAGAAAAAAAGGCAGCCAGATCGCTCCGGCTGCCTGATGATTTGAGTAAGAATCCGGCTTAGGCAGCCTTGTCTTCTTCCTTTTTCCGCTTGTCCACGATCTTCGTGACATTGTCGCCCTTGTTGATGGCGATCGTCTGGGGTCGCATGGCTTCAGGAATTTCCCGAACCAGGTCGATCACCAGCAGGCCATCGGCCAGGGCGGCATTCTCGACCCGAACGAAGTCGGCGAGTTCAAAGCGCCGTTCAAAATTGCGGTTGGCGATGCCCATGTGCAGGAATTGCTTGCCTTCGTTGTCATCGGCCTGTTTGTTGCCGGCAACGAGCAGCAAGTTCTGCTGGGCGGTAATTTCGATTTCGTCATCCTTGAAACCGGCGACGGCAAGCGTGATCCGGTACTGGTCCTCACCGCTGCGTTCGATATTGAACGGCGGGTAGTTCTCGGACTGCTGCGCGCGGGCGTTGTTTTCAAGAAGGTCGAACAGCCGGTCAAAACCTACGGTTGAGCGGCGGTAGGGGGTAAAGTCAAAACGATTCATATCTATATCCTCTGCAATTGAGCAATGTAAATCTGGACCCGCATATGCGGCATCCGGTTCGTCGATGCGAAACCCTTAAGGCGTTTCACATCGATCAAGATATGATCAAACGGACAATTTTCAAGAGAGAGAAAGGGCTGAATTTACAATGCCTTGAAATTTTTTCTGGCAAAAAAAACGCCCGGATGCCGCTAAGCACCCGGGCGAAAATGGTGACGAACTAATTCGTCCCCTGTTTTCCCTTCCTATTCAACGCCGCTTGTCCCCCAACATTTGGCGGAACCGGAAAGGATCCCTGAACCATGACCCGTTAATCGAGATGTTTGATTCTGTAACCTTGTCTGATCGAATGACATAAATTTGTCATGGTAAATTTGGCACTTTCCAAAGATTGGTCAAAACTTGTGTCATATCGGCAACAGCATATTCGCGCCATGCCACTTGCTTGCCCCGACCAGCAACCCTAAAGGCAGGGAAACCCGATTCAAGGAAGTTTCCGCAAGTCATGCTCCTATCCCGCTATGAATGGGTCATCGCAAAACGCTATCTGTTGCCCGGCAAGGGCGAAGGTTTCATTTTCCTGGTCGCCAGTATCAGCCTGGTTGCGGTCATGCTTGGCGTTGCTGCGCTGATCGTCGTGATGAGCGTCATGAACGGGTTCCGCGCCGAGCTTTTCGACAAGATTGTCGGACTGAACGGTCATGCGGTGATCCAGGGCTATGGCGGACGTTTGCCGAATTGGCGTGAGCTGCTCGAGGAAACGCGGGAAACCAAGGGCGTGGTTTCGGCCTCGCCGCTTATCGAACAACCTTTGCTGACCACCTTCAACGGCCGGGTCGAAGCGGTGCTGGTCCGGGGCATGTTGGTGCCCGACATATTGAATAACGAAACGCTGGACGGAAAGACCGTGGCGGGCGACCTGGCCAGACTGGAGCCGGGCTCGGGCCGGGTCGGCATCGGCAGCCGGCTGGCAACCACGCTTGGAGCGCAGGTGGGTAGCCGGATCACGATCATCAATCCACAGGGACGATCCACGCCCTTTGGCACCGTCCCGCGCGAAATTGCCTATGACGTCGCCGCGATATTTGAAGTCGGCGTTTATGATTATGACAAGGCCTTCGTCATCATGCCGATGGAAGACGCACAGACGCTGCTGCTGCTCGGGGATCAGATCGGGATGATCGAAATCAAGACCGATGACGCCGACAATGTCGGCAAGATAATTGCCCCGCTGGTGCCCAAGGTAGCCGATCGCGGGGTAATCACGGACTGGCAGACGATGAATGCCTCGCTGTTTGAAACCTTGCAGGTCGAGCGCGTCGTGATGTTCGTGATCCTGTCGATCATCATCCTGGTGGCGGTGTTCAACATCCTGTCGTCGCTGATCATGCTGGTAAGGGCGAAAACCCGTGACATCGCGATTCTCCGCACGATGGGTGCTTCGCGTGCGTCGCTGCTACGGATTTTTGTCACGGTCGGTACCTCGATCGGCATGCTCGGCATTGCGGCCGGCATCATTCTCGGGCTGATCGCTATCTATTTCCGGCAGAATATCATCAATTTCGTCCAGATGATTACCGGGCAAAATCTTTGGGATCCGTCGATCCGTTTCCTGACCGAACTGCCGGCGCGTACCGATCCGATGGAAGTGGTCGGCATTGCCGGGCTCGCCCTTCTGTTCAGTTTCCTCGCTACGCTTTACCCCGCCTACAAGGCCGCCAGCACCGACCCGGTCCAGGTGCTGCGCTATGAGTGAACCTATGACAGGAAAAACCGTCGAATTGCGCGATGTAAAGCGCAGCTTTGTGCAGGGCGATGTCGTGATTGAGGTGCTGCGCGGGGTCAATCTCGACATCAATGCCAATGAAATCGTCGCCCTGCTGGGACCATCGGGCTCGGGCAAGTCGACGCTGCTGCAGGCGGTGGGATTGCTCGAAGGCGGGTTTGAAGGATCGATCAAGCTTGCTGGCGAGGAAACGGCGCAATTGCCGGCCAGCGGTCATACGCGGATCCGGCGCGACTTGCTGGGTTTCGTCTATCAATTCCACCATTTGCTGCCCGACTTTTCCGCGCTGGAAAATGTTGTGATGCCGCAACTGATCTCGGGCGTGTCCCAGAAGGATGCCGAAGCCAGGTCAGAATCGCTTTTGCGCAGCCTCGGCTTGGGCGAACGGCTGCACCACAAGCCGAGCAAATTGTCCGGTGGCGAACAACAGCGTGTTGCGGTCGCCCGGGCGCTGGCCAACGCGCCAAAACTGGTGCTGGCGGACGAGCCGACCGGCAATCTGGACGAAGCGACCGCCGATCTGGTGCTCGCGGAATTTATCGGTCTGGTACGACAGGAAGGCAGTTCCGCCCTGATCGCAACCCACAATGAACGCCTGGCCGCCAAAATGGATCGAGTCGTCCGGCTCCACGACGGCGTATTAACCTAGGTTTTTCAACTCCAAACAAGATTGGCTTTGACTTTTTCCCAGCGAGTATCAATCTGTGCGACAAGCACGACCTAGAAAATTGAACATGGCGGGGCGCATATGAAGGTTACGGAATTTCAGGTTAAGCAAGCGGACGGTTCCCTCCAGGATCTGTCTGTCCACAAGGGCAAGGTGCTGCTGATTGTAAACACCGCGTCGAAATGCGGTTTCACGCCGCAATATGAGGGGCTCGAGAAACTTTATCAGGAATATGGGAGCAAGGGCCTGGAAATACTGGCTTTCCCCTGCAACCAATTTGGCAACCAGGAACCGGGCGATGCCGATGAAATCCGCAACTTCTGTTCGCTCAACTATGACGTAAGCTTCCCGCTAATGGGGAAGGTCGAGGTCAATGGCAATGATGCTGACCCGCTCTGGAAATATCTTAAGACGGAAAAGTCGGGCCTGCTCGGGTCCCGGATCAAGTGGAATTTTACCAAGTTCCTGGTCGACCGCGAGGGCAATGTGGTCGGCCGTTTCGGTCCTGCCGTGAAACCGGAACAGCTGAAAAACGAGATCGAAGCGCTGATCTAGCAACACCGCGGCGCAGCGATCCTTGCTGTCGGCACAATAGCCTGTGGACAAACGGTCGATAGATTGGATTTTCGCCATGGTCGGCATATGCAAACGCGCTTCCCCGCGCTAGTCTGACCCATGGTCCAGACACCCTTTGTCCATCTCCGCACCTTTTCGGCCTATACAATCCTCGATGGCGCGATGGAGCCGGCTGCAATCGGGCCTGCGGCCAAGGAACGCGGTTTTCCCGCGATCGCCCTGTGCGACCGGATCGGCCTGTTCGCATCAATGGCATTCGACGATGGCTGCCGGGCCCATGGCGTGCAACCCATTACCGGCTGTTTTCTGAGGGTTGCCCGTCCCGGCAGCACGGATCCCACGAATCCTGTTCTCGACTGGCTCGCGCTCTATGCCCAGGATGCCGAGGGCTATGAAAATCTTTGCAAGCTGGTATCCGCTTCCCACCTTGACCGGCCGAGCGAGCTCGAAGCCCATGTCGGGATGGAATTTCTGAGCGAACACAGCACCGGGCTGATCGCGCTCACCGGCGGCGGTGAAGGCGCACTGGCACGGCTGATTGCGGAAGAACAGCAGCGCGACGCGGAAGCCTATCTCTCCCGGTTGCAGCAATATTTTCCGGGCCGGCTCTATATCGAACTGTCGCGCCGGGAAGATCCGGTTGAGATGGCAGCGGAGGCAGGCCTGATCGCTCTTGCCATGGATCATGATATTCCGCTGGTCGCGACCAATCCGAGCTGCTTTGGCGAGCCCGATTTTCACGAGGCGCATGATGCGATGAAATGTATCGCACAATCCGCCTATGTCGAAAATGATGACCGCGAGAAACCCTCCAAACATCTGTGGATGAAAAGCGCGCTGGTGATGGAGGACCTGTTTTCGGATATTCCCGAAGCGCTGCAGAACACACTGGTAATCGCCCAGAGATGCGCCTTTTCGCCACCCAAGAGGGATCCGATCCTGCCCAGCCTCGCCGGCGATCTGGCAGGGGAAGTCGAGCAGTTGCGCAGGGACGCCGCAGCAGGGCTCGAGCAGCGCCTGACGCTGCTCGATATCGCCGATGAAGACGAGCGGAAAATCTATTTCGACCGGCTGGAATTCGAACTCGACGTGATCGTCAGCATGGGATTCCCGGGCTATTTCCTGATCGTTGCCGATTTTATCAAATGGGCGAAGGACCATGATATACCGGTTGGGCCAGGCCGTGGATCGGGCGCTGGCTCGGTCGTCGCATGGGCGCTGACCATCACCGATCTCGATCCGATCAAGCTGGGCCTGCTGTTCGAGCGGTTCCTCAATCCCGAACGCGTGTCGATGCCGGACTTCGATATCGATTTCTGCGAAACTCGCCGCGGCGAGGTCATTCGCTATGTCCAGGAAAAATACGGCAATCGGCAGGTCGCTCAGATCATCACCTTCGGAAAGCTGAAATCGCGTGCGGTGCTGCGCGATGTCGGCCGGGTGCTGCAGATGCCTTATGGTCAGGTCGACCGGCTTACCAAAATGATCCCCAATCATCCCACCGATCCGTGGGATTTGAAACGGTCGCTCAACGGCATTTCGGAACTCGCGCAGGAATATAAGCAGGCGGACGTCAAGCGGCTGTTCGATCTGGCGATGAAGTTGGAAGGTCTGCCGCGCCACAGCTCAACCCACGCGGCCGGTGTCGTGATCGGCGACCGGCCTCTTGACCAGCTGGTGCCGCTCTATCGCGACCCGAGGTCGGATTTGCCGGTCACCCAGTTCGACATGAAATATGTCGAAAAAGCCGGTCTGGTGAAATTTGACTTTCTCGGTTTGAAAACGCTGTCGGTGCTGAAGAAGGCGGTCGAACTGCTCTCCGAGCGGGGCATCGAGGTCGATCTCGACGGGCTGAGCTGGGAAGACGAGAAGGTTTTCGAACTGTTGCAGCGCGGCGAGACGGTCGGCGTGTTCCAGCTGGAATCGGAGGGCATGCGACGCACGCTGGCGGCGGTGAAACCAACCAATTTCGGCGATATCATTGCGCTGGTCTCGCTCTATCGGCCTGGCCCGATGGATAATATTCCGCTGTTCGGCGATCGCAAGAACGGGCGCGCCGAGATCGCCTATCCGCACCCCTTGCTGCAGGATATCCTGAAGGAAACCTATGGGATTTTCGTCTATCAGGAACAGGTGATGCAGGCGGCCCAGGTTATCGCAGGCTACTCGCTTGGCGAAGCAGATTTGCTGCGTCGTGCTATGGGCAAGAAGATCCAGGCTGAGATGGATGCCCAGCGCAGCATCTTTGTAAAGGGCGCGGCCAATAACGGTCTGAACAGTGATCAGGCCAACGAGCTGTTTGACTTGATCGACAAGTTCGCCGGCTATGGTTTCAACAAGAGCCACGCAGCCGCCTATGCGCTGCTTGCCTATCAGACCGCCTGGCTGAAAGCGCACCATCCGCACGAATTCTATGCGGCCTCGATGTGTTTCGATATGCACCAGTCCGACAAGCTTAGTATTTTTGTCGACGATATGAAGCGTCTGGGTGTCACAGCATTGGGGCCTGCGATCAACAAAAGCCGGCCCAATTTCTCGGTCGAGGAGCAGGAAGATTCCTCGTTCGCCGTCCGCTATGCTCTGGCAGGCCTGAAAAACGTCGGCGAAAAGGCGATGCAGTCGGTGGTTGCCGAGCGTGCCGAGAAAGGCCCGTTCTCGTCCATCGAGGATTTTGCAAATCGGATTGATCCGCGCGGCCTGAACAAGCGCCAGCTGGAAAGTCTGGCCGCGGCCGGAGCCTTTGACGAGCTGGAGCCCAATCGTGCGGCGGTCCACGATGGCGCGGACATGGTCCTGTCGGTCGCCAACAGCGCTGCCGATGCGCGAGAAAGCGGGCAGGGCGGTCTGTTTGGGGAAGGCAGCGCCGGCGGCGAGATGCAGGCGATCCGCTTGCCGGAGAACAGCAACTGGTCGCTCGGCGAAATCATGGTGCACGAACGGGACGCCTTCGGCTTCTATTTTTCCGCCCACCCGGTTTCCCAGTTCCAGGCAGTGACCGCATCGCTTGGCGCGCTGACCCATGCGGCTCTGTGCAGCGAAGGCCCGATCGGGGAAGGCGTTCGCAAGCCGGCCGTGATGGCAGCGCTGATCGAGAAGGTCCGCTGGCGCGACAGCCGCCGAGGCAACCGTTTCGCGCTCGCTGATCTCTCGGACAGCAGCGGGCAGTTTTCGGCCAGCTGCTTTGAAGAAGACCAGTGCAAGATCATGGAGGAACTGGCAAGCCATGGTGGCTGTGCGCTGCTCAATGTCGAGCTCGACCAGCGGTCCGATGACGAGAGCCCGCGCGTCGCAATCCGCCGGGTGCAGCCGCTCGAGGGGCTGGAAAAAACGACCCGAACGCGGATGGAGCTTGAGGTTCACGATATTGACGGATTGCACGAACTGACCAATCTCGTGGCACCGCTGGTCGGTGGGCAGAGCGAGCTGGTGGCGATGATGGCCGGACCCGAAGGCGAGCCGGTCAGGGTCTGCCTCGGACGGTCTTTCCGGCTGGACGCGGAAACGGTCGAGATGCTGGAACGCGTTAACGGAATATCTGCCGTCCGGCTGGGGCCGGCGCGACCGATGCGGGTGGCGAAACCCAAATTAAGGCTTGTCAGCTAGACAGAAACAAACCAAGAAACTGGCCAAATAGTAATTGTTTGGAGAGATATGATGGCCGGTGCAATGCAAGCGACTTCGCTCAGGATCACCAATCTGATCGATCATGCCGCGCGCGAGCATGGCGTCCGCGAAATTATCAGCTACTGGGCCGACGGCACCATCTCGCGTAGCAACTGGGCCGAAATCGGTCTGGAATCTCGGAAATTCTCCCAGGCGATGCAACGCCTCGGCATGAAAAAGGGTGACCGGATCGCGACCATCGCGATGAACCACGCGCATCATCTGATCAGCTGGTACGGATCGGCCGGTATCGGCGGCATCCTGCATACGGTCAATCCGCGGCTGTTCGAGGAGCAGCTGGTCTATATCCTCAACCACGCCGAAGACCGGGTATTGCTGTTCGACAAGATGTTCACCCCGATCATCGAAATGCTCAAGCCGCAGCTGAAGACGATCGAGCATTATATCCAGTTTGATGGCGAAAAAGGCGACTATCCGACATTCCGCGAGCTGATCGAAGCGGAAGACGGTGATTTTGAATGGGTCGAGGTCGACGAGAATGACCCCTGCGGCCTTTGCTATACCAGCGGAACGACGGGGAATCCGAAAGGTGTGCTCTACGAGCACCGCTCCAACGTGCTGCACGCGATTACCGAGGTCCAGCCCGATGTGATGGACCTGTCCACCCGCTCGGTGATGCTGCCGGTGGTGCCGATGTTCCACGCCAATGCGTGGGGACTGCCTTACGCTTGTGCGGCGGTCGGTTCCAAGATGGTGTTCTCGGCGAGCAACGACGCCCAGGTCCTGTGGAAGCTGATCCGCGAGGAAGGGGTGACCCACAGCGCCGGCGTGCCGACGGTCTGGCTGTCGATGTTTGCTGACATGGACGCCAATGGCGGAGACTATGGTAAGCTCGGCGTGGTGGTGATTGGCGGCTCGGCCTGTCCGCGGTCGATGATCGAGCGGCTGATGAAGAACGGTATCCGCGTCGCCCACGCCTGGGGCATGACCGAAACCTCGCCGATCGGTACCACCGGAGCGCTGCCCGCCGACTGGGACGAGCTGAATTTCGAACAGAAGGTCGATGTGATCTGCAAACAGGGTCGCCCCCCGTTTGGCGTCGAACTGCGCGTCATCGACGAGGATGGCAAGATCGCGCCGCGCGACGGCAAGACCAGCGGCACGCTTGAGGTCCGCGGCCCCTGGATCATCAAGCGCTATTATCGCGCCGACGAGGACGCGGTAGAGGATGACGGCTGGTTCGATACCGGCGATGTCGCCGTACTGTACCCCGACGGCACGATGCAGATCACCGACCGCGCCAAGGACGTGATCAAGTCCGGCGGTGAATGGATCAGCTCGATCGAGCTGGAAAATGCCGCAGTGGGCTGCCCCGGTGTGGCGGAAGCGGCCGCGGTTGGCGTCTATCATCCGAAATGGGATGAACGGCCGCTGCTGCTTGTGGTTCGCAAGCCGGGCAGCGATATTTCCGAAGCCGACGTGATCGGTTATCTTGGCGACAAGGTCGCGAAATGGTGGCTGCCGGATGAAGTCAAGTTTGTCAATGAACTGCCGCACACCGCCACCGGCAAGATTCTCAAGCGGGCCTTGCGCGACGAATATAAGGAATATCAGCTGAAAAGCCTGGTCGAGGCCTAGAATAGCTCCATCTGGCTGCCGCGGATCAGCGGGCGCCGGAAAAGGTCGGTCCTGAGGTTCAGCTTGGACTTTTTCAGGCCTGCCTTGCGCGTTGCGATGGCCAGCCGGGTGCGGATCAACTCTGCCCACGGTCCTTGGCCCCGCATCCGACTGTGGAATTCCGGATCGTTGCGTCTGCCACCGCGCAGTTGCTTGATAATGCTCATCACCTTGGCCTTGCGGTCCGGATAGTGGTTTTCAAGCCATTGCTCGAAGAGGGGAGCGACCTCGTGCGGCAGGCGCATGGGAATGAAGGAAACGCTGCTGGCCCCGTGCTCGGCCGCTGCTGCCACGATCGCTTCAATTTCGTGATCCGTTATTCCGGGGACGACGGGCGCGATATTGACATGGGTATAGATGCCCGCTTCGCTCAGTTGCCGGACCGCATCGAGCCGGCGCCGCGGCGTCGGTGCCCGAGGCTCCAGCAGCCGTGCCGTCTCCGGCTGAAGAGAGGTCACGGAAATCGCCACGGCAGTGAGTTCAAGCTCTGCCAGTTGCGCCAGTATATCAATATCCTCGACCACGCGGTTGGATTTGGTGGTGATGACCACCGGATGCTGGGTTTCCAGCATCACTTCCAATATCTGTCGCGTGATCCTGTAGCTTTTCTCGATCGGCTGATAGGGATCGGTATTGGTCCCGATGGCAAGGCTGGCGGGCCGGTAATTGGGCTTGGCCAATGTCTGGCGGAGCAGCTCTGCAGCATTGGGTTTGGCGAACAGCTTGCTTTCGAAATCCAGTCCGGGAGACAGGTCGTGATAGGCATGGGTCGGGCGTGCATAGCAATAGACACAGCCATGTTCGCAGCCGCGATAGGCGTTGATCGAGCGGTCGAAAGGGAGGTCGGGCGAACTGTTGTAGCTGATGATCGACTTGGGAAATTCGATCGTCACCTCGGTCCGCAGTCTGGCAGCCACATCGTCGATCCGGTCGCGTTCATCCAGCCAGTCGCCATCCATTTCACGATCCTGCAGGTTGAACCGTTGCGGCACCGTATTGGTCGGCGCACCGCGACCGCTACGAGCCTCCGGATATTGATTGCTTTTGGACTGCATAGTCTCGTCATACTATGAGAACATAAAAAGAACAAACGGATTGAATCGCTATTTTTCAAGCAGTCTCGGGATCAGCTCGACAAAATTGCAGGGGCGATGCCGGCTGTCGAGCTGGGTATCCAATATGCCGTCCCAGCCATCCTTCACCGCGCCATTCGATCCCGGCAGCGCGAATATATAGGTGCCTCGCGCAACCACGGCGCAGGCGCGAGATTGCACGGTCGATGTGCCGATATTGGCGATGCTGAGATAGCGGAACAGTTCGCCGAACCCCGGGATGTCCTTGTCCTTGACGGCGTCCAGCGCTTCCGGGGTGATATCGCGACCAGTGAGGCCGGTACCGCCGGTTGTGATGATGACGTCGACCTGCTCGTCATCAATCCATTGGTGGAGCTGTGCGACCAGCACCGACTTGTCGTCCCGCAGCAGATTGCGATAGAGTAGCTGGTGTCCTTTCTGCTCGATCCGTCCGGCCAGAATGTCGCCCGACGTATCCTCTTTTCGGCTGCGTGTGTCGGACACGGTCAACAGGGCGATATTGATCGGTTTGAAGGTTCGGCTCTCGTCAATGGGCATCACGGCTCTCCAGTTTGTCGCGACAGCGGGAATAGCTTAGCCTTCACTGCTTTTCCAAGTCATAAAGAATAGGGGTTTTCGTAGGTTAACTATCGGTCTAATCGCATTGGTCAATGTCGAACGTCCCGGATCTCACTGCCTTGATATTGGGCCTCATTCTCGCCGCGTGGCTGGGTGCGGCCGCATGGGCTATCTGGTCCGGTCTGGCGATGAAGAGCAGGGCGGAGACCGTCTTGCGGCAATCGGGCAGACTGGGCCGATTGCTCGAAACCTCACCGGCGCTGCCATTGCTGGTGCGTTCCGATGGCAAGCTCGAAGCGTCGCAGCGGCTGATGCACTGGCTCGGCTTCGACCATCTTCCTGCCCATATTTCAGAACTGCACGAGGAATCGCGGGGCATGGTCCGATCGGACCTCGACGCGCTGATGCAGGATGTCACGCTGGCCCAGAAAACCGGAAGCAGCTTTGTGCGTGCGATCAAGGTCGGTGGTTCGGACAAGGCCCTGCTGATCCGTGGGGGGATGGCGGATCAGAAAATCGCTCCCAACGGCAGCGCCCTGCTATGGGTGTTCGACGCGACGGACAGCGAAGGGCAGATCGCCAAATTGCGTGACGAAAACGAAGCGGCGCGTGCGGCATTTGATGCGCTGTCGGCGCTGATCGAAGCTGCGCCCGTGCCGATGTGGCACCGCTCGCCGGACCTGCGCCTGACCCTTGTCAACAGTGCCTATGTCGCGGCGGTGGATGCCAAAGATGGCGAACAGGTGATTGCCGACGGCATCGAGCTGGTGGAAACGATCGACGGTTTCAGCCCGGTGGATGCAGCGGCTCGGGCAAAAGAAAAAGGCGCGCCGTTAGAGCGGGTGGTGGCGACCACCGTCGGAGGGGAGCGGCGCATGACCCAGGTCGTCGATGTGCCGCTGGGAAAATCCGGTATCGCCGGTTATGCTATCGACATCCAGGAACTGGAAGATGCTCGGCGGGAACAGCGCCGGTTCGGAGAATCTCAGCGCGACATGCTCGACCGGATTTCCGCCGGTGTTGCCCAGTTCGATCCAGACAAGTCGATGAAATTCTGCAATCTTCCGTTCCAGAGGATTTTCTCCCTGCGGCAGCAATGGATAGCGGACCGGCCGGAATTCCCGCGGGTACTCGACCGGATGCGCGAGATGAACCGGATCCCGGAAGTTCGCGACTTTCCCGAATGGCGCGAGGAACGCACCGGCTGGTTCCAGGCAACACGGGCAAGCGAGGAGAACTGGCTGCTGCCTGACGGAACCCATTTGAGAGTGTTGGCCAACCCGACCCCGGACGGCGGGCTGCTGGTGATATTCGAGGACCGGACCGAGCAGGTGCAGCTGGCAAGTGCGCGGGACACTTTGTTGCGGGTCCGGACCGCGACCTTCGACAATCTGTTCGAATCGCTCGCGGTGTTCGCCGCCGACGGAAAACTCAATATCTGGAACCACCAATTTGCCAATAATTGGGGTCTGGAAGAAGCCGATCTCGGCAAGCATCCGCGGGTGGATTCGCTGATGCAGAAAATGGCGGGCCAGCTGAAACAGCCCTCGCGCATCTCGGAAGTTCGCGAAATGGTGCGCAGCGCGACCACCGAGCGCGAGCAGAGGGGCGGGCGGCTAAATTTTGCCGACGGCCGGCGCTACGAATTTGCGGCGATTCCGCTCCCCGACGGCAACGCGCTGTTCACCATGCTGGATATTTCCGACAGCTACCGGATCGAACAGGCGCTGCGCGAACGCAACGAGGCGCTGGTTGAAGCGGACTCGATCAAGGGCCGGTTCCTGTCCAACATGAGCTACGAATTCCGGACTCCGCTGACGTCCATCGGGGGGTTTGCCGAACTGCTAGACCAGGGCATTGCCGGGCCGCTGACCGACCAGGGCCATGAATATGTGCGCGCTATCCTGCAGTCGGTGAAACGGCTGGGCAACCAGATCGAGAATGTTCTCGACCTCAGCCAGAGCGAGGCCGGTGCGCTGCCGATAGCCAAGGACAAGGTCAATCTGAACAAGATGATCGAAGACATTGCCGGTCATTTCGCCGGTGATGCCAGCGAAAAATCAATTGGCGTCGAGCTTCAGCTGGACGAAAAGCTCGGATCGGCCATGGCCGACAAGAAACGGCTCAGCCAGGCGATTTCGCAGATCGTCGACAATGCGATCAAATATACCGGTGAAGGCGGCCGCGTGCTGATCCACGGATCGGGCAATGTGAAGCAGGCCCTGATCCATATCTCGGACAATGGCCCCGGCATGACCGCCGGCGAGCAGTCCAAGGTGTTCGACAGTTTCGCGCGGTCGCGCGATCAGAAGGCCAGCGAGAAATCCGGCGGTCTCGGTCTGCCGCTGGCGCGGCAACTTGTCCGCGCCCATGGTGGCGACCTCACGCTGACCTCCGAACCGGGGCAGGGCACGCTGGTGACTCTCACGCTGCCCAGGCAATGATGCCATGAAGATAATCGACAATGAAGAGGCGACGCTGGCGATCGGGCGCAAACTGGGTGCCGTGATCCGTGCGGGTGACAAGATCGCACTCACCGGAACGCTGGGCGCAGGCAAGACGACGCTCGCGCGAGGCATATTGAAGGGGCTTGGCTATGGCGGCGAAGTGCCCAGTCCGACTTTCGCGATTGTCCAGCCCTACGAGCCGCCCGAGACCCGGATTCCGGTTGCGCATATTGACCTTTACCGGATCGAGAATCCGGAGGAAATTCCTGAGTTGGGTCTCGAAGATATGCTCATCGACGGGGCGATGATCGTCGAATGGCCGGACCGGATGCCGGAGCGTTTCTGGCAGGACGCGCTCAACCTGACGCTGGAAATAACCGGCGAGGGCAATCGCCGGTTGACTTGGCGGGCGGGGAGCGCTTGGAACGACCGATGGCCATTGACATGAAACCGCCCGCAGCTGCGGCAGAATTTTTGGATCAGCACGGCTGGAGAGAGGCCGAGCTGTCGCCGGTCGCCGGCGATGCCTCCTTCCGCCGCTATTTCCGGGTCCGCGACCGCGATCGTCGGGCGATATTGATGGATGCGCCGCCACCGCACGAAGATCCGCGTCCCTTTATCGATATGGCCGAATATCTGAAGGACTCCGGCTTTGCTGCGCCGAAGATTTATGCCCGCGATCTTGACCGCGGTCTGGTCCTGCTCGAGGATTTCGGCGACCAGCGGATGCGCGAGCATCTCGACTATCATCCGGAGGATGAAGACGCCATCTATCGCCAGACGGTCGATCTGCTGCGCGACCTCCACAAGGTGCCGGCCGCTCCGATCGGCGCTTATGACGAAACGCAATATCTGCGGGAAGCGAAACTGCTGACCGAATGGTATTGCCCGGCCCAGCAGCTGGAGGTCGACGGAGAGGGTTTTGCGGCGATCTGGCGCGACATTCTGAAACCTGTGATCGCGGCGCAGGAACCGCCGGTGACGGTGATGCGTGACTATCATGCCGAGAATATCATGCTGCTCGAAGATGGCAGTTTCGGCCTGCTCGATTTTCAGGACGCGCTGGTCGGCCACCCCGGCTATGATCTGGTGTCGATGCTTCAGGATGCGCGCCGCGACGTATCGGACGATCTGGAGCAGCGCATGCTGGCTTATTATCTCGCCGATCATGACGACGCGGCGGCCGAGAATTTTCTGGGCCATTACGCCTTGCTGGGTGCGCAGCGGAACACCAAGATCATCGGCATCTTCACCCGTCTCGCGGTGCGCGACGGCAAGCTGCGCTATCTCGATTTCCTGCCCCGGATGTGGCGGCTGCTGGAAAAGGACCTTCGGCACCCGGTGCTTGCCCCCATGGCGGACTGGTTCGACCGGAATATCCCTGAAGAGGTGCGCAGCCGACCGATAGTGACTGCGAAAGCAGGCCAGTGATCAAGGTCGAAACGGCAATGATCATGGCCGCCGGGCTGGGCACGCGCATGCGCCCGCTGACCGACACCCGGCCGAAACCCCTGGTGGAAGTGGCCGGCAAGGCAATGATCGACCATTGTTTCGACAAGCTCGTCGAAGCGGGAATCGCAAAGGCCGTGGTCAACGTGCATTATCTTGCGGACATGATGGAAGCGCATCTCGCCGCCTTGTCCTATCCGATCGAAATTCAGGTGTCCGACGAGCGGACGCAATTGATGGAGACGGGGGGAGGATTGGTACGAGCTGAATCCCTGATCGAGGAAGACAATTTCTATTGCATCAACAGCGACAATCTGTGGACTGATGAGCAGGCCAACAGCCTGCATCAATTGGCGCAAGCATGGGATGAGGACAGGATGGATGCCCTGCTGCTGCTGGTTCCACGAGCCTCGGCGCACAATTATCAAGGCACAGGCGATTTCCATCTCGATGACGAGAACCGAATTTCGCGCAAGCGTCCGGGGCAATCGGCCCCATTGATTTACTCCGGTATCCAGCTGGTTTCCAAGCGCCTGTTGCGCGACGCGCCCAGCGGCGCTTTTTCGACCATGGTCTTGTGGGAACGGGCGATCGGCGAAGGCCGCCTGTTTGGATTGGTGCACCAGGGTGAATGGTTTGAGGTTGGTTCACCCGAAGCGATAGCGCCGACGGAAGCGGCGCTGGCGCGTGTCTGAGCGCCGCCGGCCATCGATTTATAATATTGCCGCGCACGGCGGTTTTGCTGACGCGCTGGCGCAAGGTCTGATTGATCGCTTTGCCAGCGACAGTTTCGGACTGGCTCGCGGTCTCGTCATATTGCCCAACAACCGCGCCCAGCGCGCGCTCCAGGAAGCATTCGTCCGGCTGAGCGAAGACGGGCTGCTGCTGCCGCAAATGGCGGTAATCGGCGACCTCGATCTGGATGAATCAATCGGTGTCGCGCTCGATTCCGGCGAACTGGCGCTCGATATCGCGCCCGCCGTCGATCCGATGGACCGACTGCTCACTCTGGCAAAGCTGATCCAGACGGAAATCCGGCTGCGCGAGCAGGCCATATTGGCCAAGGATGCGCTGCGCCTGGCCCGCGAATTCGCCCGCACGCTCGACCAGCTGACGATCGAGGAAATCTCGCTGGCCGATCTCAAGACAACCGAGCCCGAAAGCCTCGATCTGTCCAGCCACTGGCAGGATTCCTACCGTTTCTTTCTGGTCATCGCGGAAAAATGGCGCCAGCAGCTGGAAAAATGGCAGCGGGTGGACCAGGCAATGCGCCGCAATTCCCTGTTCGATCATATCGCGCAAAGCTGGAAATCATCGTCGCCCCCGCATTTCGTCGTGGCCGCCGGCGTAACCACTTCGGCACCGGCGATCGCCCGCTTTCTGCAGACCATAGCCTTCATGCCATCGGGCATGGTGGTCCTGCCCGATCTCGACCTGATCATGCCGGATCAGGAATGGGACCTGCTCGGCCCGTTCAAGCCGGACCCGGAAACAGGTCAGGCGCGGCGGGCGCAGGAAACCCATCCGCAATATCACATGAAATTGCTGCTCGACCGGATGTCGATCGCGCGCGGCGAGGTGATGCGCTGGCCGCGCACCGGTGAAAGCGGCGCAGCGGCAAAGCGC
>CAWUKF010000014.1:0-21457 GCA_963922745.1 uncultured Sphingomonadales bacterium | reverse complement strand
CGCGAATGGTTTGACGGTCCGGTGGCGCTATCTGGCTCGATTGGCAATGGCGCGTCGATCCTGGCGGCGCAGGCGATGGGCGCCGACCTCGGCTATGCCGGCTCCGCCTTTATCGCCACCAAGGAAGCCAATGCCGATCAGGGCTACAAGGAAGGTATTGTCGAGGGCAAGGCCTCGGATATCGTCTATTCCGACCTGTTCACCGGCGTGAAGGGCAATTATCTGCGCCAGTCGATCGAAAATGCCGGTCTCGACCCCGACAATCTGCCGCAGGGCGACTATAAGACGATGAACTTCGGCTCCGGTGGCAATACCGAGAAAAAGGCCTGGAAAGACATCTGGGGCTGCGGCCAGGGCATCGGGCTGATCAACGATGTGATGAGCGTGCAGGATATGGTCGACCAGTTCAGCCGCGAGTATCGGGAAGCGCGGGAAAGCCTGAAGGAACGGTTCAACTATTAGAACGCAATCCCGGGAAATGCCGATCGTCTGGTCAGACAACAGATTCACCGACAGCTTTTCGCTATCGTCCCCGATCGCGCTCGCGCCGATGGCGCTGGTCACCGGGGGCAAACTGGCGGCAGCCTGTGCCAGGGCGGGTGCGCTGGGACTGGTCGGTGGCGGCTATGGCGACATCGACTGGACACGGCGGGAATATGACATGGCGGTTTCGCTGATCGACGACGATCAGGAAGCGCTGGCTCGCCTGGGCTGTGGTTTCATAAGCTGGAAACTCGCGGAAGACCGGAGCGCGCTCGACTGGCTGCTGGATCAGCCGCACAAGCCGGCAGCGGTGATGCTGTCCTTCGGCGATCCGACGCCGTTCGCCAGCCTGTTACGGGACCATGCCATCCCGGTCATCTGCCAGATCCAGACGATGGCGCAGCTGCCGGAGGCGATCGATGCTGGTGCTGCAGTGGTGGTCGCGCAGGGCACAGAAGCGGGCGGCCACGGAATGTCTGATCTCGAGGGACGCAGCACCTTCACTCTGGTGCCGGAAATGGCCGACTGGCTTGCCGGTCATGCCCCGCAGACCCTGTTGCTGGCCGCGGGCGGAATCGCCGATGGTCGCGGTCTTGCCGCAGCAATGATGCTGGGCGCCGATGGTGCCCTGATCGGGTCGCGCCTTTGGGCCACCGAAGAGTCGCTCGCACCGGAAAAAGCCCAGCAGATAGCCGCGCTGGCGAGCGGCGACGAGACAGCACGAAGCCGGATATTCGACATCATGCGCGGCAAGAACTGGCCCGCTCCTTTCGACTTTCGCGCGATCAGAAACCAGCTGCACAGGAAATGGGAAAATCACGTCACAAACCTGCAGGCCGATCCGGACCCCGCCATCCGGGACTATCAGCAGGGCGTCGCTGAAGAAGATTATGACCGGGCGCATATCACCGTCGGTCAGGGCATCGGGATGATCAACGACATTCGGCCCGCAGCGGACGTGATTGCAAGGATTGACCAGCAGGCAAGGAACCTGCTGCAGGGGGCATAGGTCCGCTTCGCCGGGGTCGGCATATCCTGCCCGGCATCGAACGGCGCTGGCTACATCTCGCCCCGCTCACGGCGTAGCGCGAACCATTTCTCGACGTTGCGGTTATGCTGCTCCAGCGTTTCCGCGAAAACATGGCCGCCCTTGCCGTCGGCGACGAAATAGAGGGCCTTGGTCTCGGCGGGGTTCAAGACCGCCGCGATCGAGGCGCGACCGGGATTGGCGATTGGCCCCCTGGGCAGGCCGATCATCGCATAAGTATTATAGTCGTTGACCTGCGCTATTTCCGACTGCCGTATCCGGCGCCCCAGAGGCTTGCCTTTGGTAATCGGATAGATGATCGTCGGGTCGGCCTGCAACATCATATTCTTGCGCAGCCGGTTGCTGTAAACGCCCGCCACTGTTCGTCTTTCCCGCGCCAGCGCCGTTTCCTTCTCGACGATCGAGGCCAGGGTGATTGCCTCTTGCGGCGTCTTCGCAATCGTCTTGGACGAGCGTTTTGGCCACAGTTCCGCAATCGTGTCCTTCATGGCTTTCTGCATGCGCAGCAGCACCGCCGCCCTCGGCTCGCCGCGCTCGAAACTGTAGCTGTCGGGCAGGATCGATCCTTCGGCAGGCACCGGAATATCGCCCTTGAGCAATTTCTCATCCATCAGCTTTTCATAGACGAGGATTGACGGCATTCCTTCAGGAATAGTGATCAACCGTTGCACCGACTTGCCGCCCTGCAGGATATCCAGGATCAGGGCGTTGCTCGCCCCCGCAGGGATTTCGAATTCGCCGGCCTTGATCGGCTCCGAACCACCGAGAATCTTCGCTCTTGTCAGAAAGGCGTCGGCGGATTTGATCACGCCTTCGGATTCCATGGCTTCGGCGGCCATGGCGAGGCTTGAGCCGGATTTGATCACGATCGTGCGCTGGTTCTCCAGCGGTCCGCTGGCGTTCCAGCCATAGAGGAAGTTGCCCGCCACCAGGACTGCGATGACCGCCGCGACCACCAATATCAGGCAACCGAGGCGGCGCACGCTATCAGATGGCTTTCATGATGATGCTGGCGTTGGTGCCGCCGAAACCGAAACTGTTGCTGAGGACGGCTTTTACTTCCCGCTTCTTCGCGAAATGCGGTACCAGATCGACGCCTTCGCAGCCTTCATCCGGATCGTCGAGATTGAGCGTCGGTGGCACGATCTGATCGCGCAGAGCGAGAATGCAGAAAATGCCTTCCACGGCGCCAGCACCGCCGAGCAGATGGCCGATCGCCGATTTGGTCGAGCTCATCGACATCGTCTTGAGATCATCGCCAAACAGCCGCTTTACCGCTGCCAATTCGATGGTGTCGGCCATCGTCGAGGTGCCGTGCGCGTTGACATAATCGATGTCAGCGGTGGTCAGGCCGGACCGCTTGAGCGCCATTTCCATCGAGCGATAGGCACCGATGCCGTCGGGATGGGGGGCTGTGACATGATAGGCATCGCCGGACATGCCATAGCCGATTACTTCGCAATAGATTTTGGCACCGCGCGCCTTGGCATGTTCATATTCCTCGAGAACGACGACACCGGCGCCCTCGCCCATCACGAAGCCGTCACGGTCCTTGTCATAGGGACGGGACGCGGCGGTCGGATCATCATTGCGCTTGGTCGACAAGGCCTTGGCCTGCGCAAAACCCGCGATGCCAATGGGGCAAATGGTTGCTTCCGCACCGCCAGCGAGCATCACGTCGGCATCGTCAAGCGCAATCATTCGCGCCGCATCGCCAATGCTGTGGGCACCGGTCGAACAGGCGGTCACGACGGCGTGGTTCGGACCCATGAGGCCGTATTTGATCGAAACCTGACCGGAAATCAGGTTGATCAGGCGACCGTGGACAAAATGCGGGCTGACCCGGCTGGGGCCCCGCTCGTGCAACACGATCGATTCTTTCTCGATCCCCGGCAATCCGCCAATGCCGGAGCCGATCGAACAGCCGGCGCGCAATTTGGCTTCGTCGGACATATCGGTGAGACCGGCGTCCTCGAGCGCCTGACCGGCGGCATCGATGCCGTAGATGATGAACGGGTCGACCTGTCGCTGGACCTTGTGATCGACGCGCAGATTGGGGTCGAAACCATATTCATGGTCGGCAGGCTTGACCTCGCAAGCGATGTGGCATTTCTGATCGGACGCATCAAACCGGGTAATTTTCCCCGCACCCGACTTGGACGCCAGGATATTGCTCCAGGTCGTTTCTACGTCCCCGCCCAGCGGCGTTACCAGGCCCATTCCGGTTACAACTACACGGCGCATATCATGCCTCTCCTTGCGGACTTCCCCTGCCCTAAATCAAAAACGGCCACCGGTTCAGGACATTCCTCCCGGGCCGGTGAGCCGCTTTGCTGTTTTTTAGCGATCATTGGCCCCGAGGCGCGCCCATTTCCCTGGCAGCACCTCAAAATCAATTAGCCCTTGTTTTTGTCGATGAAATCGATGGCGTCTTTGACAGTGGCGATTTTCTCGGCTGCATCATCAGGAATTTCGACGCTGAATTCTTCTTCAAACGCCATTACCAGCTCAACGATGTCGAGGCTGTCTGCGCCCAGATCATCGATGAAAGCAGCTTCTTCGGTCACTTTGTCGGCTTCAACACCCAGATGCTCAACAACGATCTTCTTTACGCGGTCTGCAGTCTCACTCATGAGAGGTCCTTTTTGTTAGGATTGAATTTCAATTTCGTCCTAGTGCGGTGGCGCGCGCCTTGCAAGTGTCCGTGAAGTCGAAATCGCACCGGAAATGATATTTTTGGCAGAAGGCCTATGAAATCATCGCCATACCGCCATTCACGTGCAGGGTCTGGCCGGTGACATAGCCGGCCTCCTGACTGGCGAGATAGACCACGGCAGCACCAATATCGTCACCACTACCCATTTTCCCCGCTGGAATCTTGCGATTGATCTCGTCCTTCTGGGCATCGGTCAGCGCATCGGTCATCGGCGATTCAATGAATCCGGGCGCCACGCAATTCACGGTGATGCCGCGCGAAGCCAGTTCCTGCGCCAACGCCTTGGACATGCCGACGAGTCCTGCCTTGGACGCGACATAATTGGCCTGGCCGGGATTGCCGGTGGCGCCGACTACCGAACTAATCGAGATGATCCGGCCATGGCGAGCCTTCATCATCGGTCTTGCGGCAGCCCGAATAAGGCGAAAAGCAGACTCCAGATTGACGCGTATAACGTCGTCAAAATCCTCGTCCGACATCCGCATCACCAGTCCGTCGCGGGTGATGCCGGCGTTGTTGACCAGGATGTCGAGCTTGCCCAGCTTTTCAACCGTATTCGGGACCAGCGCATCGACCTCTTCCGCCTTGGACAGATCGCAGGGCATGACAACATGGCCATCGCCTGCCATTTGCGGTATCATTTCCATCAAGACATGCTTGCGCGTTCCCGACAGCGCGATGGTGGCACCGCGCTCGGCCAGGGACTTGGCGATGGCAGAGCCGATACCGCCCGACGCTCCGGTGACCAGGGCGGTCTTTCCGCTTAAATCAAACATGGCAGGCTCCTTCAAAAAACAAGATGATACAGATGGAATATGATCGCGACTAGAGCGTCTTCAGAAAGGCCTCGATATCGTCCAGCGACACGAGACTGACGGTCTCCGCTTCGGGGGCGATCCGCCCGACCATGCCGGTCAGCACCTTGCCGCCAAATTCGACAAATTGTTCGACGCCCGCTTCCGCCATATTGCCGACCGATTCCCGCCAGCGCACGGTTCCGGTGACCTGCTGGACCAGAAGATTGCGAATTTCGTCCACGTCCGAGACCGGGGCGGCGGTGACATTGGCAAAGACCGGCACCTCCGGCGACAGGATCGTCGCCTCGGCCAGAGCTTCCTCCATCGCTTCGGCCGCAGGCGCCATCAGCGAACAGTGAAACGGTGCCGACACCGGCAGCAGCAAACCCCGCTTGATGCCATGATCCTTTGCGGCTGCTATGGCGCGCTCGATCGCCCCCATATGGCCCGAAATGACGACCTGGGTCGGATCATTGTCATTGGCCACGGTGCAGATTTCACCCTGGGCCGAGGCATTGGCAAGCGCCGATGCCTTCTTGATGTCCGCCCCGAGCAGGGCTGCCATACCGCCCTCACCAACCGGCACTGCCTTCTGCATTGACAGCCCGCGCAGCTTCAGCAGCTCGGCGGTCGTCGTCAGATTCAGCGCGCCCGCTGCACATAGCGCGCTATATTCACCGAGGCTGTGGCCAGCGACATAACTGCACAGATCCTCGAGCGACTTGCCGCCGTCCTTTTCCATGACCCGCAGGGTGGCGATGGCGTTGGCCATGATCGCCGGCTGCGCGTTTTCCGTCAGGGTCAGCTCATCGGCTGGTCCCTCGCACATCAGCTTGAACAGATTCTGCTCCAGCGCGTGATCGACTTCCTCAAATACTTCGCGAGCAGTACTGCTGGCCTCGGCGAGCGCTTTGCCCATGCCAACCGCCTGGCTGCCCTGTCCCGGAAAAATAAATGCGCGCATGATGATCCCCATTGCAATTTATGCAGCGGAATTAGGGATGATTGGCCGGTCATGCAAGCGTCGCCATCGCGCAGCAAAGCCATTGCGTAATATTAATCGTCCGATTAAACCCGTTGAATGATCGACGAGACATTCGAAGACAAGCTTGCAGCGTATTGCGCCAAAAGCTTTGCGGACGGCGGCGAGCTTGCCGAAGTTCAGCGGCTGTCGGGCGGTGCCAGCATGGAAAGCTGGGCCTTCTCTTATGGCAATGAAGATTATGTCCTGCGCCGGCTACCCGTAGGCCTCTCGCCCAATGATGACGGACTGCGCGGGGTTCCGCTGGCAACGCAGGCGGATATCATTGATCTGGCCCGGGACGCCGGCGTCACCGCCCCCGAAGTTCGCGGACGGCTGACACCGGAAGATGGCCTGGGCGAAGGCTTTATCATGACGAGGGCCGAGGGAGAGACTTTACCCAACAAGATTCTCGGCAATCCCCAATTTGCCGGGGCAGAAAGCCGACTGACGGAGCAATGCGCCCGGGAGCTGGCCGCCATTCACCGGATTCCAATGAATCCGCTGCTCCGGTCGCTGGAATATTTTTCACCCGCCGAACTGATCCGTGTCCAGAAGGACAAATATCACGAAATTGGCAGCGCCATTCCGATCTACGAATATGCCTTCCACTGGCTTGAGCAGAATGCGCCCGATGCCAGCGACAAATATTTGGTGCACGGCGATTTCCGGATGGGCAATCTGATGATCGACCATGAAGGACTCACGGCGGTACTCGACTGGGAGCTGGTCCGGCTGGGCGATCCGGTGCAGGATCTGGCCTATCTGTGCACGCCGAGCTGGCGCTTCGGCCATTATGAGAAGGAAGCAGGCGGTTTCGACAGCGCCCAATCCTTTCTGGCCGCCTATGCCGAAGCCAGCGGGACAGCCGTAGACCCGGACCGCTTTCGCTTCTGGCTGGTTTATTCGACCCTCTGGTGGGGCGTGGCCTGTATGGTCATGGGGCAGATCTGGCGCAGCCACGGCGACCGCTCGCTCGAGCGCACAGTCATCGGCCGTCGGGTCTCCGAAGTGGAAATTGATCTGGCTCTGCTGTTCGAGGAACTTTTGCCCAATGCGGCGGTCACGCCGCTTGACTGGTCCATGCCTGAAGAGGAGAGCGTCACCGGCGAAACCGGCTATGGCGAACTGCTGATGGCGCTGGAGGAGTGGAACTCCGGCCACGTTCTGCCCGGGCTTGGCGGGCATGACAAATTCCAGGCGCGGGTCGCCGGCAATGCGCTCGGCATCGCGCGGCGACAGGCGGAATGGGGACCGCGCTACCGGGATGCCGTCAGAGCCCGGCTGGCCGCTATCGGTTATGATCATCGACAGCTTTGCGAAGGCCTTTCAAAAGGCGAGATCGCGATAACCGATGCGGCGATATGGGACCATCTGAGGCTGTCGGCGCTGGAACGACTGTCGATCGATCAACCCAGATATGCCGGCCTCCAGGTCGCACTCAACAAATGGAGAAGCACATGACCAGTTTTGAAATTCCGCAGGAGATCGAAGACTATCTGGATGTGCTGGATGCCTTTATCGAGGCGGAGATCAAGCCGATCGAACAGCGCGATGACAATATCCGCTTCTTCGATCACCGGCGCGAGGACGCGCGGACCAACTGGGACAACCAGGGCCTGCCGACCGAGGAATGGGAAGCGTTATTGGTCGAGATGCGAAAGACCTCGGACGCCGCGGGCCACTATCGCTACGCCCTGCCCAAGGAATTCGGCGGCCAGGATGGCACCAATCTCGGCATGGCCCGCATCCGCGAGCATCTGGCGCACAAGGGGCTTGGTCTGCACAACGACCTGCAGAATGAAAATTCGATCGTCGGCAATCTGGTACAGCCGCTGATGCTGCGCGATTTCGGCACGGAGCAGCAAAAGCAGGATTATATTCCCGAAATGCTGGCCGGGCGCATGGGCTGGTGTTTTGGCCTGACCGAAAAGGATCACGGCTCGGATGCGACCTGGATGGACACAACGGCCGTGCGCGAAACCCGCGACGGGGTCGACGGCTGGCTGATCAACGGCAACAAGATGTGGACCACCGGCCTGCACAAGGCTTCACATGTGATGACCTTTGCCCGGCACAGCGGCAAGGATGGCGACGCCAAGGGGATCGGCTGCTTCATCGTACCGGTGGATACCGAGGGCTTCGAGATCGGCGAATATATGTGGACCTTCAACATGCCCACGGATCATCCGAAATGTTCCTACACCAATGTCTGGATTCCCGCCGATGCGGTACTCGGCGATCTCGACATGGGCCTCGCCTGCGCGCAGCATTTCGTCCACGAGAACCGGATTCGGCAAGCCGCCTCCTCGCTGGGAGCCGCGCAATATTGCATCGACGAGTCGGTAAAATATGCCGGCGAGCGCAAGCCGTTCGGCAAGCCGCTCTCGGTCAATCAGGGGATCCAGTTTCCGCTGGTCGAATTGCATACCGAGGCGGCGATGCTGCGCCAGCTGATCTACGCAACGGCGGCCAAGATGGACACGATGCCCAAACCGGACGTCGCCAAATATCTCTCCGCCCAAGTATCGATGTGCAACTATCGCGCAAACCGGCTGTGCTGCGACGCTGCCGACCGGGCGATGCAGGTCCACGGCGGCATGGGCTATTCCCGGCACAAGCCGTTCGAGCATATCTATCGCCACCACCGCCGTTACCGGATCACCGAGGGTGCCGAAGAGATCCAGATGCGCAAGATCGGCGGCGACATGTTCGGATTCCTGAACCGAAAAAACTAGCATTCTGCCGACCGACCGCTAGACTGGTAATTCACAATTGACCCAAGAGTCCTTCAAAGAATCAGGTAGTTGAGACGATGCAGGAACAGTTGATCGATCGCATATACGAATGTTCCGTCGTGCCGGAGCTTTGGCCCGACGTTCTGAATGAACTGGCCGAGATGACCGACTCGATCGGCGGCATGCTGTTTTCGGCGCGGAAGGCGGTCAACTGGACGGCCACGGAAAGCGTGTTCGATGCGTTTGATGCCTATGTCAAAGATGGCTGGTTTCACAAATGTCCGCGCCGGACCTGCATGATGGGCAAATCCGAGCCGACCTTCTTTGTCGAACAGGATTTCTTCAGCGAAGAGGAACTGGCGAACAATCCTTTCTATCGCGATTTCTTTCATCCCCGCGGCCTCGGGTGGTCGGCGGGCACGCTGCTGCAAATGCCGACCGGCGACAATATCGTGTTCAGCATCGAGCGCCAGCTGGACCAGGGTCCAATCGAGCGAAATCACGTCGCCCGGCTGAACGACCTGCGCCCGCATCTTTTACGCAGTGCCTTTGTATCGACGAGACTTGGCCTGCAGCGTGCCCAGGGTGCGGGCGAAACGCTGGCCAAGTTCGGCCTCCCCGCTCTCGTTCTGGATGCGCGCGGCAATTTTGTCGAAGCCAACGAGCGGGCCGCATCGGTAGGCGATCATGTAAAATTCAACGAGACCGGCAAGCCGGTGATGTTTTCGGACCGACGGTCGGCGGCTTTCCTTACCAGCGCTCTGGAAACGCTGGGCCAGGTGGAATCCACCGACAGTCTTTCCTTCCCGATCCGTAATGAGGACGGCAATGCCGTTTTCGTTGGTCACGTCATGCCGATAAAGCTGGCCGCCCATGATATTTTCGCGAACAGCTATGCCTTGCTGTTCTTCACTCCACTCGACCAGAACCGGGCGCCGTCAACCGCCCTGATGAGAAGCCTGTTCGACATGACGGTCGCCGAAACCCGCATCGCGAAAGGGCTGATGAAAGGCCGGACGCTCAAGGAAATTGCTTCGGACGGCAATGTGTCGATCGCTACCGTCCGCTCGCAGCTCGCCAGCGTGCTGGAAAAAACCGGATGCGGGCGCCAGGCCGAACTGGTCGGGCTGCTTGCCAATATCGCGCTCGGCCAGGGCGAAGCGACCGAGGCCAGCTGAGCCGCCGCAGTCCGCCGCATAATATCGCACACCCCGCTTCCGCATCCAGTTCTGATAAAAAAAGTGGCCGGACATCATTCATTTGAATGATGAAACGGCAAAGCACCCCGCACATAAACAGTCTCACGGTTCCTCTTCGGAGGACCCCGTTTCAACTTGAAAAACTGTTTCAATCGCAATGGGAGCAAGAATATCATGATCAAGCCACAAATCTTTACCGCATCCGCAATCGCCCTGGCCGCCACGGTCGCTGCAGGATCGCCCGCCAGTGCAGCCAAGAGCGAACCGGTCGAACTCACCCGATGCGAGGCAAGCTACGGCTCGATCGCCGTCGTTGACGGCGACACTCAGGGCTGGAGCAAATTCGGTCTCGGCAGCCCTCGCGAACTGGTCGCCTCCATCGCGCGGGAGTCCGGTTGCTTTGAAGTCCACAACGCGGCCAGCGGAACACCCGCCAATTTTCTGGTCAATGTGATCGCGGGTGACAAGGAAGAGGTTGATCAGGGCGTTCAGGCAGCCAAGGGGCTGGCCACAGATGCATTCGTCCGGTCGGGCGCGGCTGGACAGGTTCTTGGCCGGGTACCGGGGGCGGGTGCCCTGATGGGCATGTTCGGTGGTCTCGGCGGAAAGAAAAAGACCGTTGCAGCCGGCATTCGCGTGGTCAGCCCGGCAAACGGCCAGACCCTCGTTGCCGGCACCGGTGAGGTGAAGAAATCGACCCTTTCCTTTGCTGGCGGGACGCCGTGGGTCGCGGGTGCCGATGCCGCCGGCTATGGTGCTTCCAAGAACGGCAAAATGCTGACCGAAGCGTTCATACTCGCCTTCAACCAGGTGGTTTCCCAGGCTGGTGCCCTGTCAGCGGTCCAGACCGCTGCGCCTGCTGCCCGCGAAAGCACAACCTACACGGTCGCGGTCGATACGAATCTTTACGCCAGCGCCGATGCCAATGCCAAGACGGTCCGCGCCCTGCGTGCGGACACGGAACTGGTGCCGACGGGCAGCAAGGCCGGGCTGTTTGTCGAGGTCAGCGACAAATATGGCACCAAGGGATGGGTTTCGGTGGAAGACTTGCGATAATTGCGACCCGATCGCGTCTGCTACCGTTTGAGGGCGCTTCCCATTCGGGGAGCGCCCTCTTTTTTCACGACCGGGTGCCAATCGGCGGGTGCCGCCTGGCCGCGCTGACTATTTCTTCTTGACCTGGGTCGCCTTCCAGTCGGCCACCGTGCTGAACGCGGGCAGCGACACGAAGTCCCTGTCGATCTTGGCGGTCGGCACATGGCCTGAAGGAAGATTGGGCACGTCGAGTCCTGCTTCGGCAATCAAATAGGGTGACACGCGACGGCTGGTGCACAGACCGCCATTGCCGTCACTGACCAGTCGGGTCTCGAACGTGACCCCCTGCCGATTTCCATCGGATCGGGCGACGGTGGCGACGGCAAGCTGCCCCTCGCCAAAATCAATCACAAATTTCGTTCCGATCGGCACGTCGTACAGCCCATCGACCAATGCGCCGGTCTTGGACAGGTTGCGAATGACGATGGAATAAACATGATTATCGTGAATCATCCGCACTTTGCGGTACATCGACAGCCGTTCGTTGCGATGATGGGCGGGGCCGGTCGGCTCGATCATCCAGTTTCCGCCCTCCAAATTCTCGCAGAGTGTCTCGTTGTTCACCGGCTTGCTGTAGACATATCCCTGGACGTGGCTGACGTTCAGCGCCTTGATGAGATCGAATTCATCCATGGTTTCGATGCCCTCGGCCGTGGTTTCCATTCCCAAGGCGTCCCCAAGCGCTACGATAGCGGCGATGATCGCCTTGTTGCGCGAACCGGGTTCCGTCGCCCCGCGCACGAAGCTCTGATCTATCTTGATCTTGTCGAACGGCGCGGTTCTCAGGTAGCTGAGGGAGGAATAGCCGGTCCCGAAATCGTCGAGCGCCAGACGCACGCCCCGGCTCTTGAGTGCCTGAAACATTGCGTTGGTTTCATCGGTTTCGGCCATGAACACGCCTTCGGTAATCTCCAGTTCCAGGCGCTCGGCAGCCAGGCCTGACGCGTGCAGCGCCTCGTCGATCACGCCGGGCAACAGTTCGTTGGCAAACTGGATCGGCGAGACGTTTACCGCCACCCTTGCTCTGCCCGGCCATTTGGCGGCTTCCATGCATGCCTGTCGAATGGCCCATTGGCCCAGTTCCCAGATCAAATTGGCTTCTTCGGCAATCGGGATGAACAAAGCTGGAGAAATATATCCGCGTTCGGGATGCGGCCAGCGCATAAGCGCCTCAAAACCCTCAACAATGTTGGTCTTCGCCTTGACGATCGGCTGATAGGCAAGTTCCAGTTCGCCCTTGGCGATGGCATCGCGCAAATGTTCTTCCAGCACCCGCCGGTCTTCTGCGGACTGCTGAAGTCCCTTGGAATAGAAGCGGAACCGGCCCCTGCCATTGCCTTTGGCTTCATGAAGGGCCAGATCAGCGCCTTTCATCAGGTCGCCGGGGGTCAGCCCGTCAAATGGACTGATTGCGACCCCGATTGACGCGCCGACGATGCAGCGATTGCCTTCCACCGAATAGGGCTGCGAAAGAGAGCTGATGATTTTACTCGCCAGATCCCCCAGTACCCCGCGGTCGTCTATGTCTGGCAGCATGATCTGAAATTCATCACCGCCGAGCCGGCTCACTTCGCCGCTTTTTCCCACGGCTTTCACGATTCGCTCGGCAACCTGCTTAAGCAATGCGTCCCCGGTAGGGCGACCCAACGTGTCGTTGATCTGCTTGAACCGGTCAAGATCGACCAGCATCACAGCGCAGGTTCGTTTCTGCTGGCGGCAAAGGGTCAGCGTGTTTTCAAGCTTCTTGGTCATGCTGGCACGATTGGCCAGGCCGGTAAGCGGATCAATCGTCGCCATGCGAGACTTATCCTGCGCCATCCGGCGCTGCGCCGTTACATCGATACCACTGCCAAGAAAACCGAGGAAATTGCCCGATTTGTCATGGTGCGGCCGACCAGTGATGGACAGCCAGCATTCTTCCTGTGCATTTGCAGGCTGTATTTCCAGTCCGTTGAACTTCATTTTTTTGGTAAGGATGAAGGGTAAAGTCCTGGCACCGGCAGTGCTATCGACAGGGGCGAGGAACAGGGCAGCCATCGGCTTGCCAATCAGATCGACCGATTTGCTGTCCAGTATCTGGGATATGGACTCGGTTATATAGGTCAGGTTGCCCGCCGCATCCGTGGACCAAAACCAGCCCTGCCCGCTCTCCTCGTAATTTTGCAGGAGCAGCAGCGCCTCGGCCGGCTTGATATTGCGGGATCCGACCGGTGCTGGCACCCCAACACGCGATCCTATCTTTCCAAAAAAACCCCGCCCTTCCTGAAGGATTCCTGACCCAGCTGGGCCTTCACTCCCCACGGGTGAATTCGCTTCCATGAGTTGTTTCATTTCGTTTTACTGTTCCACGATTACCGTTAGCGCCGACTCCTTGCGGATTCGTAAACAGCCGCCGCGCTGCCCGGCCCGAGCTATTGGCGCCAAGCAGTTGTTGGTCCCCTCTGCCATGACACCGCGCTTGCAATTGCGGTTCAATTCCGCCATAGGCGCCGCTTCCGCGTGACCGGACCTGTCCGAATCACCGGGAAAACGAAGAAAGCCGGAGGGGCGTGTCTGCATGGTGCGGCGTCAGCGATCGGCGGTAAATGAAGGAATGATTGCATGCCAATGTATGAGCATGTCTTCCTTGCGCGACAGGATCTGAGCCAGTCTCAGGTTGATGCTCTTGCGCAGGAAGCCACCAAAATTGTTGAATCGAATGAAGGCAAGGTCGTGCTGACCGAAACTTGGGGCCTGCGTACGCTCGCCTACAAGATCCAGAAGAACCGCAAGGCCCATTATGTCATGCTGCGTCTCGATGCACCGGGCAGCGTTGTCCTCGAGCTCGAACGCCAGACCCGGATCAACGAAGATGTCATCCGTTTTCTCACCATCCGCGTTGACGAGCATGAAGAAGGCCCGTCCGTGATGATGCGCAAACCCGAACGCGAGCGTGAACGCAAACCGCGCCGCGACGATAATTAAGCCAGAGAAGGAGTTAAAACATGGGACGTCCATTTTTCCGTCGCCGCAAAAGCTGCCCCTTTTCCGGCAAGAACGCAAAGCCCATCGACTATAAAGACGTGAAGACGCTGTCCGGATTCATTTCCGAACGCGGCAAGATCGTACCAAGTCGTATCACCGCAGTATCCGCCAAGAAGCAGCGCGAGCTTTCCAAAGCCATCAAACGCGCTCGCCATCTCGGCCTGCTGCCGTATCTCGTGAAGTAGGAGCGAAACAATGGATATTATTTTGCTCGAACGCGTAGAAAATCTCGGAAGCATTGGCGATGTCGTCACTGTCAAGAACGGCTATGCCCGCAACTTCCTGTTGCCGAACAAGAAGGCCCTGCGCGCCAATGCGGCGAACAAGAAGGTTTTCGAAGCCAACCGCAAGCAGATCGAAGCGGACAATGAAGCGAAGCGCAAGGAAGCCGAAGAGGCTTCCGGCAGCATCGATGGCAAGCAGATCGTTCTGATCCGCGCATCGTCGGCCAGCGGCCAGCTTTACGGTTCGGTTTCGGTCCGTGACATTGTCGAAGCCCTGAACGCCGATGGCAAGAGCACCGTCGTCGAAAAGAGCATGGTCATCATGGAAAAGCCGATCAAGACGCTCGGCGTTTTTGATGTCCGCATCCGCCTGCACCCGGAAGTCAGCGTCACCATTCAGGCGAATGTCGCCCGTTCGGATGACGAAGCCGATCTGCAGAAGGACGGCATTGATGTGATCGCCCAGATGTTCGAAGAAGATCAGGCTGAACTCGCTGCTGCTGCCCTGTCTCCCGAAAGCGAAGACGAAGGTGAAGAAGCAGCCCAGGATTCAGGTGATGCAGCGGAAGATGCGGCACCGGAAGCCACCGAAACAGACGATCAGGACGATACCGAATCGAAGGAATAGTCCTGACCTGAATATGCTACAGAAAGCCCGGATCCGGACCGTTGCAAAACGGGGCTCCAGATCCGGGCTTTTTCTTTGGAGGATGGTTTGAACCAGGACTGGCAATCGGCTTTTGCAAGGGACGCCTCGCTATTCCCGCATCTGGCCGATCTGAAGAAGGACCAGGTCCTTCTCTCGACATTCAGCGAGACGGGCTTCCGCGAGGCCAGCTTTCTCGACCAGCGCCTGTTCACGCCCGACCTTCCACGCCAGATCGTAGCCTGGCAGGATGTTGCATCGGTGCCTCTGCCGCCGCTCCAAAAGCCCCAGTATATCTTCCATGTCGGTCATGTCGGCTCAACCCTGATTTCGCGCCTTCTGGGGGAGCTGGACAGCGTTCTGGCGCTGCGCGAGCCGGCGATCCTGCGGCAGCTCGCCGAGGCTCGGGTTAACAAGGAAGCCGGGATTGGCTGGACCGATGCGGAGCATATCAAGCGGCTCGAGCAGGTCGAACAATGGCTCTCGCGCGTATTTCATGACGACCAGCGGGTGATAATCAAGGCCAGCAGCTTTGTCAGTCCGCTGGCGCGACCACTGCTGGCCGCCGGCGGCACCGCGCTGTTCCTGTCCACCTCGCTCGAACGCTATTTGCAGACGATATTGGCCGGAGAGGCGTCAAAACAGGAGGCCGCTGCGCTGGCCGATATCCGCCTGCAAAGGCTGGAACAGCATTGCGGCGCGCCTGTCGAGCAAAAGGACCGCCTCTCGCTGGCGCGGACCGCCGCGCTCGGCTGGCTGTGTGAGATGGTCACGCTCTCCGATGCCGCAGGCCATTGTCCCGAGGCGCATATTGCCTGGATGGATTTCGATGCTTTCCTGAAACGCCCGGTTGAGCAGCTGCAGGCCGCGGCCCGTCATTTTGAACAGGAGCTTTCCGCCGAAAGCGCCCGCGCGCTGATTTCGAGCCCGATCATGACCCGTTATTCCAAGGCTCCCGAACATGATTATAGTCCCTCGCTGCGCGAGCAGCTTCTGGCCGAGGCGGCGCAAATTCATGCTGACGATATCCGGCAGACCTTGCTATGGGTTGACCAACTGGCGCAGCGCTTTCCGGAAGTGGCCGCGGCACGAGCTCAAGCGGAATAGAGGCGATCATGTTCAAGCAACTCAGCCTACTCGACCAGAGTCAGGTCAACGAACTGAAGAAAATTGCCGACGCGGCGCAATTTGTCGACGGCAAGATCAGCAATCCGTACAGCAAGGTGAAGAACAATCTGCAGCTGCATGATGTCGAAGGCTACAAGAAGTCCTCGAAAATCCTGCACGACGCGCTGATGGGCAACCGCGAATTTGTCGACTTCGCCTTTCCCGCTCGCGTGGCTCCCCCGCTGATCACCCGCTACAAGCCGGGCATGAACTACGGGCTGCACGCCGACAGCGCGATCATTCCCCTGCCCGACGGGCCGCTTCGCTCAGACCTCAGCTGTACGATTTTCCTGAGCGGCGTCAACGAGTGCAAGGGCGGCGCACTTCATGTTACTCAGGGCGAAGCGGGCATGCGCTTCAAGGGCCTGCCCGGCACGGCGATAGTCTACCCTTCCTACACGCTGCACGAGGTGGAACCGGTTACAGAAGGCGAACGCATGGTCGCGATCACCTTTATCGAGAGCAAGCTTCCCGACGTCACCAAACGTAATCTGCTCTATGAACTGAATGAAATAGCGGCGCTGGAAGGACTCAACATGGCGCATGAAAATTATACGCGGCTGCAAGCGGTCCAGTATAATCTGATGCGCAAATGGATGCGTTGATCAGCTTTTCGATCAATAGCCCATCAGGCTCATGACTTCCTCGCGGCTGCGGGCGTCATCGAGGAAACAGCCCAGCAAGCGGCTGGTGACCATTCCGACACCGGGCGTACGGACGCCGCGTGCGGTCATGCAGCTGTGGCTCGCCTCAATGACAACGGCGACACCGGCGGGCTTCAAATTATCCCAGATACATTCCGCGACTTCGGCGGTCAGCCGTTCCTGCACCTGCAGGCGGCGGGCAAAGCCATGGAGAACGCGGGCGAGCTTGGAAATGCCAACGACCTTGTCGGTCGGCATATAGGCGATGCTAGCCTTGCCGATGATCGGCGCCATATGATGTTCGCAATGCGAGTGGAACGGGATGTCCTTGAGCAGCACCAGCTCGTCATAGCCGCCCACTTCCTCGAAGGTGCGCGCCAGATGCATCGCCGGATTTTCGCCATAGCCTTCGCAATATTCCTTCCACGCCCGCGCTACGCGTTTCGGGGTGTCGACGAGGCCCTCGCGCTCGGGATCGTCGCCGGTCCATCGCAGCAAGGTCCGCACCGCTTCCTGAACCTCCTCGGGCACGGGAATTTTACCGGCTTCGCGCTCGGCAAGCGCGTCAGCAATGGAATTTGAATAATCGGCCAAATCAGGTCCTTCGGTTCACGACATGTAATGCTGACAAAATAGGCCAGCCGGGACCCCGGCGCAAGTGCACCTTGGGCCATATCTGCAATGGAGGAAAGTGGTGCGCCCAGAGAGATTCGAACTCCCGACCCCTTGATTCGTAGTCAAGTACTCTATCCAGCTGAGCTATGGGCGCTAACCAGACGGTGCAGATAGGGGGTGAAGTCCCCGCTGGCAACCGGTTTTTGCTATTTTTCTGATCCGATCAGCGTCTGTTCGGCTGCCATGCCCTCGGCATCATCCAGCGTTTCCCGGAGCAGTGTATATTTGACCGGAAACGGGAAGCTTTTTGCGGTCACCAGGATGCTGCCATTTGCGCGCAGCTCCATGTCGGCGCTGGCAGCGAGCGGCAGATCAGCCGCTTCA
Source organism: uncultured Sphingomonadales bacterium (assembly GCA_963922745.1). GTDB lineage: Bacteria > Pseudomonadota > Alphaproteobacteria > Sphingomonadales > Sphingomonadaceae > Parasphingorhabdus. The sequence continues at coordinate 3,656 of CAWUKF010000014.1, read as the reverse complement.
TATTTGCCCGGCGCGACCCGCTTCATATCCCGTAAAACCACCATTTCCGGCAATATTTTCAAGACCAGCGCGTGAGTCCAGCCATCGACCGCATAGGCCCGCCCCTTGCGGATCCGGATGCGTTTCCCGATCGTCGAGATTTTCCAGATTCCGTCAATCGGAAGCGCGTCCTGCTCTGCCACATCATGTTGGTAAGGCAGGAATCCGTCGATGAGCCCGGCGGCGGAGCCATCACCGGCGCCGCCCGTCCCGGTCAGTTTTGCAATATTGTCGCTGGCCAGTTCGGCGAACCGGCCTGCCGGAAAATCATCGAGATAGGTCCGGAAGGCGGCCGCGCTATTCGCCGTCAGCGCGCCCTGCCATGCCAGCGCGTCGAGAGCCGATTCATCAAGCGAGGCCATTGCCGGCACGGCGACCGGCGAGGCGGCACCGGCTGATTCGACCAGATAGACCGGGGTTCCGGTGATACTGGCGCTGACAAAGGGGCGCTGCATCCCGCCGGTTTCGGTCAGCACGTCGTCGCGCACCATCCCGCCCAGCAATTGCACCGGAAGCCCTGCTTGTGGCAATCGTTGCGCGAACGAGGCCGCAAAGGGAGAATTGTCGCCGTCACCGTCCATAGCCGTCTGCCCGGGCGCAGCGGCATAGATGACAAGCACATCATCCGCATCCACGCCGATCAGGCCGCGATTGATCGCGCGCGTGCCGGATCGCCAGGACCGTGCAAAAGGATTGTTGCGGCAGGCATCGAGCACGACCATCCGGATTTGGGCGCCCGACAGGGATTCCATCACCCGGTCCATCTCGATCGCCTCATAGGGCAGGTCCAGATCCGATTTCAGCTCTGCATCGACCGGTATGAGCCAGTTCCTGCCCTGCCCCTCGATCCCGTGTCCGGCATAATAGACCATGGCGACATCCGCGCCATTGGCCTTTTTGCGGAAATCGCGCAGAACCAGCTGAAAATCCTGCGTGGAAAGGTCCAGCGCCACCGTCACATCGTCAAAACCGGCGCTGTTCGCCGCCGTCGCGATGAGCCTTGCATCCCGCACCGGATTGGCCAGGCTACTGGTATTCGCATAAGCCGAATTGCCGACGATCAGCGCAACTTTCCGGGCGTCGGCCGACCCCGATATCATGAGCAAGAACGCGCCGAAGATTGCCAGCAAAGGCCTGATCATCATTCTCCTTGCGGGTTTTTCCGTTGCGACAAAGCCGCCTGCGCCGCCGCCAGCCTGGCGATCGGAACCCGATAGGGCGAGGCGCTGACATAATCGAGGCCGGTTTTCTCGCAAAAGGCAATCGAGGCGGGATCGCCGCCATGCTCGCCGCAGATGCCCAGCTTGATGCCGGAGCGCGCCGCCCTGCCCCGTTCGGCGGCCAGTTCAATAAGCTGGCCGACGCCCTCGATATCCAGACTGACGAACGGATCGCGCGGGAAAATGCCCTTGTCGACATATTGGGTCAGGAATCGGCCCGCATCGTCGCGGGAGACGCCCAAAGTGGTCTGGGTCAGGTCATTGGTGCCGAAGCTGAAAAACTCGCCATGTTCGGCGATCTCGCCGGCCATCAGCGCCGCCCGTGGCAGTTCGATCATCGTGCCGACCAGATATTTTATCTCGCGGCCCTTTTCGGCGAACACTTCCTTCGCCACCCGGTCGACCACAGCCTTCATCAATTCCAGTTCGCGCGCCGTCGCGACCAGCGGGATCATGACTTCGGGAATCGGTGCCTCGCCGCTCTTTTCCGCGACTTCGCAGGCGGCTTCAAAGATCGCCCGCGCCTGCATTTCGTAGATTTCCGGATAAGTGACGCCAAGACGGCAACCGCGGTGGCCAAGCATCGGGTTGAATTCGTGCAGCTCATTGGCCCGCTGTTTCAGCGTCTCGACGCCGACATCGGCGGCTTTCGCGACTTCCTCGAATTCCGACTGATGATGCGGCAGAAATTCGTGCAGCGGCGGGTCGAGCAGCCGGATGGTGACCGGCAGACCGACCATGACCTCGAATATCTGGCGGAAATCGTCGCGCTGTTCGGGCAACAGCTTGGTCAGCGCCTCGCGGCGGCCCTTTTCGTCGGGCGCGAGAATCATCTGGCGCACGGCGGTGATCCGGGCGGCATCGAAGAACATATGTTCTGTGCGGCATAGGCCGATGCCTTCGGCACCGAAATCGCGCGCCACCTGGCAGTCGAACGGCGTTTCCGCATTGGTGCGGACGCCGAGACGGCGGACCTTGTCGGCCCAGACCATCAGCACGCCAAAGTCGCCGACCAGTTCCGGCTGGATGGTGGCGACGCGGCCGGCCATCACCTGGCCGTTGCTGCCGTCAATGGTCAGCAGATCGCCTTCCTTGAGCTCGCGATCGCCGACCTTCATGGTCTTGGTGGCATTGTTGATCGAGATCGTACCCGCCCCGGAAACGCAGGGTCTGCCCATGCCCCGGGCGACCACGGCCGCATGTGACGTCATGCCGCCACGCGCCGTCAAGATGCCCTTGGCGGCATGCATGCCGTGGATATCCTCGGGCGAGGTTTCGACCCGGACCAGGATGACGTCATCGCCCATCTCGGTGCGCCGTTCGGCGGTATCGCTGTCGAACACGATCAGGCCGCTGGCGGCTCCCGGAGAGGCCGGCAAGCCGGTCGTCAGGATATCCCGCGTGGCTTCGGGATCAAGCGTCGGGTGGAGCAGCTGGTCGAGCGCCATCGGATCGACGCGCAGGACGGCTTCTTCCTCGCTGATCAGGCCGTCATGGGCCATGTCGACGGCGATTTTCAGCGCCGCCTTGGCGGTGCGCTTGCCGTTGCGGGTCTGCAGCATCCACAATTTGCCGCGCTCGACGGTGAATTCGATATCCTGCATATCGCGATAATGGCGTTCGAGCAGGTCGAAGACGGCGGCCAGTTCCTGGTAGGTTTCCGGCATTGCCTCTTCCATCGACAGCGGCTTGGCATTGGCCTCCTCGCGGGCGGCTTTCGAGAGATATTGCGGGGTGCGGATGCCGGCGACGACATCCTCGCCCTGCGCGTTGATCAGCCATTCGCCATAATAGAGGCTCTCGCCGGTCGACGGATTGCGGGTGAAGGCAACGCCGGTGGCGCTGGTTTCGCCCATATTGCCGAACACCATCGCCTGAACATTGACCGCGGTGCCCCATTCGGAAGGGATATCGTTGAGCCGCCGGTAAACCTTGGCCCGTTCGGCCTGCCAGCTGCCAAAGACGGCACTGACCGCGCCCCATAGCTGATCATTCACATCCTGCGGGAATGGCTTGCCCCAGAGTTTCTCGACCAGGCTCTTATATTCGGCGACCAAAGCCTTCCAATGCTTAGACTCCATCTCCGTATCGGTGAAGAAGCCATTGTCTTCCTTGATGATTTCCAGTGCTTCCTCGAAGGCGTCATGATCGAGATCGAGCACCACGTCGGAATACATCTGGATGAAGCGGCGATAGCTGTCCCAGGCAAAGCGTTCGTCGCCCGAGGTTTTGGCCAGGCCTTCAACGGTCTCGTCATTCAGGCCGAGATTGAGCACCGTATCCATCATCCCCGGCATCGAGGCGCGGGCGCCGGAGCGTACCGAAACCAGCAGCGGATCGGCGGCATCGCCGAAGGTCTTGCCGGTGACGGATTCGATATGGGCGACGCCCTGCGCG
>CAWUKF010000013.1:0-21946 GCA_963922745.1 uncultured Sphingomonadales bacterium | reverse complement strand
TGGTGCCGCTTAGAGGATTCGAACCTCTGACCCCCGCATTACGAATGCGATGCTCTACCAACTGAGCTAAAGCGGCATCGATGAAATGGACGAACGACGAGGTCATGCCTTTTCACTGATCGCGGGCCATTACCAGCACAGCTCTGCCGTGACAAGTCCGCGTGATCGTTATTTCTGCGGGGCTCTGGCCGCCCGCGGAGACCCTGCCGGCAAAGCAGCGTGGCGGGCTTTCTCGAAAAATTTACCGGATATTTACCATGAGCAGTGCAAACCAGTGTGGAATAGCAGCAAACGCAGCGGGACAGCATGGAAAACCTACAGAATTACGGCGAAATTAGCGACCAGGATCTGAGTTCGGTTCCTGATTATGTCGCTTATCCCGATGATGACGGTGCCGTTGAGGCACCGCCAGCGATTGGCCAGGACGAACGCCGCATGCACGTGCGCGCCTATAATTTCTGGGCCGGCTTGCTGGGCGACCGGTTGTTCCCGAGCGTCGAGGACCTGTCCCCCGAAACGGACGATGATTTTGGTCCGAACAGCGTGTTGCTGGATTTCACCGACGGGATCGAAAATCCGACCATCCAGTTTCTCGGCCGGTCGTTGCGGGAAGAGTGCGGTATTGATTCGTCGATCACCGCAGTAGCCGATGTACCGGCTCGTTCCCTGCTTTCGCGCATTACCGACCATTATCTGCAGATTATCGCCAACCAGTCGCCGATCGGCTTTGAAGCCGAATTCGTCAATCAGCGCGGCATCACGATCATGTATCGCGGCATCCTCCTGCCATTTTCCACCGACGATGAAACCATCGATTTTATCTATGGCGTGATCAACTGGAAAGAAATCGCCGCCGATACGGTTCAGCGGGAGATCGAAGACGAGGTGTCGGAAGCGATGCTGTCCGCTCCGGTGCGCACCGCGACCGGTCCGATATGGGAAGATGGTCCGAATTCGGCCATTCTTGATGAAGAGGAACCGGGACAGCTGGAGCTATCCGAGGCATTCCAGATAAAGTCGGACGAGCAGGAAATGGCCCTTTCCGTTCAGCTGTCCGAAGATGCCAGTTTGGCCGATTGGCTGTCTCTTGCCCGCAGCAGCGCGGACAATGCCAGCCATCGCGAGCAGCGTGGCCGTGCGGCCCTATATGCCGCAATCGGCAATGCCTATGATTTCTATCTGATGACCGAGCAGCATCCAGAGGATTATCGGCTGTTGCTGGCAGATTCCGGCCTGAAGGTGCAAAAACGTGCGCCGATGACCCCTATTGTCAAGCTTGTGTTCGGCGCAGGGTACGACAAGACACGCCTCACGGAATATGCGACCGCGCTTAAATACGCAGCGCGCAACGCGATCGGACAGGGTGACCTGGCCGATTTCCTTGGTCAGTACGAGGGTGGACTGAAGGCGGTTGTTGCGGCCGAGCGCAAGGCAGCGCGTCCGGTCGGGACGCAAGCCAGGACCGGCGGTGTCGACGCGCAGCTGATCAGCAAATTGCGGTCAGCACCATCGCGGAGCCTGCACGAGATTGACGCGGGCGAGTCGGAATTTGTCGTGCTGGTCGCACGCAAGGATGGCGACGGGGAGCTGGCCATTGTCGGCGCAGTACGCGGCAGTGACAAGCTGACCAGCCAGGCGCTCAGGCATACTCAGATCTGACGGCGCCAACCGTCCGTTTGGTTCGGCCGATGTTCCGGCTATAGTTGCATATGTAACGAAAATATCACTATCGGCAATATTCACCAGTGCCTTTCCGAAATGCACCGGCTAGCCCCTTGAGCGCGTGCCCGAATAAGCGCATAGCGTCAGGATGCTGACGAGCGTCTGACTCGTCTTGATCCACTTGGGGGCAAAATGGCGGTCAACCGCGACAAGAAATCCACGCGAACCACGGCTAATGCAGGAAAACTCGAGAAGGAGCTGGTTGCTGCTTTCCGGGAAAGCGCACTGCCGGGTGAAAATATCGGCTTTGACCAAAAGGCGTGCGAAGAAGCTGCGCGCTTTACGTTGCGATGCGCACTGGAACGGGAAGAGGGCAAGGCAAACCTAGCTCTGGAAAGCGTCAGCGGTTCTCAAAGTCACCGCCATTTGCGGCTTGCGATCGTCAATACCGACATGCCGTTCCTGGTCGATTCGGTCTGTGCGACCATTGCCGGCTTTGGCCTGACGGTCGAACGGCTGATCCATCCGGTTGTTGCGGCAAGGCGCGACGCCAGCGGTCGGTTGATCGAGATCAATGAGCAGGCAAAGGATGACACAGACCGGGAATCTGTCATCTATATCGAGCTCGAACGGACGGACGCCCGTGTTCGCAGGGAACTGGTCAAGGCGCTAAGGGCGAATCTCAAGGATGTTGCTGCGGCCGTTACCGACTGGCGAGCGCTTGAAAATATACTGGCTGAGCAGGCTGTCGCCTTGCCCGAAGGAGAGGGGGCGTCCCTGTTGCGCTGGTTTCTTGAGCGCAACCTCACATTGCTTGGCCACGAAATCGTCGATCCGCAGGGCGAACGCACCCGCCGGCTCGGCATTGCACGGATGCGGTCGCAACCGATCCTTTCCGAAGAAAGCCGAAGGCGCGCCTTTGCATGGTTCGAGAAAGGCGGCAAAGCGCCGCTGACCATCAAATCCAACCAGCTTTCGACGGTGCATCGCCATGTTCTTATGGATCTGATCATCATACCGGTCGTGGACCAAGGCAAGATCACCGGTCTGTCGATCACCTCCGGCATGTGGACAAGCGCCGCGCTGGCCGCGCCGCCGGAATCTATACCGGTGTTGCGTACCCAGCATTCCCGATTGCTGGACAAGTTCGAATTTTCCGTCGCTGGTCATGCCGGGAAAAGCCTGACCCATGCGCTGACCTCTTTGCCGCATGATCTGCTGATCACCTTTGCCCAGGACGATCTGGAAAAGCTCGCCCTTATTTCAATGTCGCTGATCGACCGTCCGCGCCCCAAATTGCACAGCGTGATCTCGCCACTGGCGCGGCATTTGTTTGCCTTCGTCTGGCTGCCGCGCGAGCAGCTTTCGACGGAACGTCGGCAGAATGTCGAAAAAATGCTGACGGATGCGACCGGTGCCAAAATATTGAGCTGGTCCAACACCCTGGAAGAGGGCGGCGTGTCCTCCTTGCGATATACGCTCGACATGGGGGCCGACGGGAAAATTCCGGACCCTGACCTGCTCGACCAGGAACTGGAGAATATGGTCCGCGGGTGGAAGCCGGAAGTCGAGCACAATCTCCGCGAAGCCGGTCAGGAAAACCGTGCCGCCGTGCTCGCGCAGCGCTATGCCGACTGTTTCCCCGGTACCTATCAGTCCACATATGGTGCGCTGGAAGCGTCCAAGGACATCATGCGGCTGTTCCGGCTCGAGCGCGGTGGTCAGCGGTCGACCCGGCTCTACCGGCTGGCAAGCGACGCCGACCATCTGCTGCGGCTGAAAATCTATCACCTCGGCGGTGCGCTGCCGCTCTCGGATGCTGTGCCGACGCTCGAGAATTTCGGGTTTACCGTGCTCGAGTCCGTTCCGACGCCGCTGGATGGCGGCCGGTTGGGCTATATTCATGATTTTCTGCTGGAGCTCCGGTCGGAAGAAAAATGCGACAGCCTGATCGCCCGGTCAGAAGAGATCGAAGCCGCGATTACCAGCGTGCTGGACGGGGAAGCGGAGAATGATGCGTTCAACCAGCTGATCATCTCCGCCGGCCTGGATGCGCGCTCGACCGTATGGATGCGGGCATGGTTCCGCTACTTGCGCCAGACTGGGCTCAGCTATGGCCTGGCGACCGTTGTCGAGGCCCTGGCCGAAGCGCCCGACGTCACGGCAGCTATGATTACGCTTTTCCGCGCGCTGCATGACCCGGATTTCGGGGGTGATCGGGCGCAGGAGGCCAACAGGGCGTCCCAGGATGTGGATGCGGCTCTGGTCAGCGTTCATGCGATCGACGACGATCGGATCCTGCGGCTTTTCCGGGCGGTCATCGAATCGATCCTGCGGACCAACGCCTTCGTCTATCGGGCCGGTGAGGCGCTCGCCTTCAAGATCGAGAGCGCGAAGATTCCAGAACTGCCGGCTCCGTTGCCATGGCGGGAAATATTCGTTTACAGCCCGCGCGTCGAAGGCATCCATCTGCGCGCCGGGCCAGTAGCCCGCGGCGGCCTGCGCTGGTCGGATCGTCGCGATGATTTCCGCACCGAGATACTCGGCCTGATGAAAGCGCAGCGGGTCAAGAATGCTGTGATCGTGCCGACCGGCGCGAAGGGCGGCTTTTTTGCCAAGCAACTGCCTTCCGGCGACGATCGCGATGCGTTTCTCGCCGAGGGCGTCGAAGCCTACAAGATTTTCATTTCCGCGCTGCTGTCGGTGACCGACAATATCGTCGAGGGCAAGGTTGTCCCCCCGCCGCGGGTCGAACGTCTCGACGAGGACGACCCCTATTTCGTCGTCGCAGCGGACAAGGGCACGGCGAGCTTTTCGGATATCGCCAACAAGATTGCGGTCGATCGCGGTTTCTGGCTTGGCGACGCTTTCGCAAGCGGCGGCAGCAACGGCTATGACCACAAGGCGATGGGGATCACCGCGCGTGGTGCCTGGGTCTCGGTCCAGCGTCATTTTGCGGAATCGGGTATCGACGTGCAGACTGCCCCGGTCCGTGTCGTCGGTGTCGGTGACATGTCCGGCGACGTTTTCGGCAACGGCATGCTGCTGTCCAAGAGCCTCAAGATCGTGGCTGCCTTTGACCATCGTCATATCTTTATCGACCCCAATCCGGATCCGGCCAAGAGCTGGGACGAACGCAAGAGACTGTTCGACCTGCCCCGGTCGAGTTGGGATGATTATGACAAGAAATTGATCTCCAAGGGCGGTGGCGTTTTTTCGCGCAGTTCGAAAACGATCAAGATTTCCAAGCAGATTGCGACACTTCTGGATCTGCCGGACGACGGAGAGACGACGCCGGCAAGGCTGATGACTGCGATATTGGCCTGCAACGCGGACCTGTTGTGGTTCGGCGGCATCGGAACCTATGTGAAGGCGGCATCGGAAAATCACATCGAGGTCGGCGATCCGGCCAATGACAGGATCCGCGTCAATGCCGAGCAATTGCGGGTGAAAGTCGTCGGTGAAGGCGCAAATCTGGGCATTACCCAGGCAGCGCGGATCGCCTTTGCTGACAAGGGTGGCAGGATCAACACCGATTTTATCGACAATAGCGCCGGGGTCGACTGCTCGGACAATGAAGTCAATATCAAGATCGCGCTGAATGCCGAACTGGCCAGCGGCCGGTTGGAACCGGATCAAAGAAATGTCCTGCTGGAGTCGATGACCGACGAGGTCGGTGCGCTGGTCCTTGAGGACAACCGGCTGCAGGCACTGGGCCTCTCGATCGCCGAAAAGGGCGGAGCGAAAACCCTGCCATCCTATGTCCGTCTGATCGATCAGTTCGAAGACCAGGGCCAGCTGAACCGGGCTGTCGAGGGACTCGCGAGCAACGAGGACCTGATCCGGCGCGGTCAGGAAAACAAGGGGCTTTATCGGCCGGAACTGGCCGTGCTGATCTCGACGGCCAAGCTGGTGTTGCAGGATGCGATCGAAAATAGCGATCTCGGCGGCGATCCCGGGCTGGACAGCGAACTGCTTGCGGCCTTTCCGGCGGCAATGCAGGAGGGCCACGAATCGGCCATTCTCAATCACCAGTTGCGGTGCGAGATCATCGCCACGAAACTGGCCAACCGGATGATCAACCGGCTGGGTCTTATCGATCCGTTCGAACTGGCCGAAGAAGAAGGCTGCTCGCTGGGAGAAGTCGCGCGCGCCTTCGTGATGGCCGAACGTCTGTTCGACGCCGACCGCATATGGCGTGATCTGGAAGTCGCCGATATTTCAGAAGATATCAGGATAACGCTGTTTGACCGTTTGGCCTATGTGCTGCGCTCGCACATGGCAGACCTGATGCGGGTCGGGGTGTCGGATGACCGGATCAATGACACGGTCGATATGCTGGCCCCTGGCGTCAATCTGCTCAACAAACATGTCCAGAAACTGATTACCGCAGAAGGTCGCCTGCAGGCCGCCAAACAGGTGAAGGATCTGGTCAAGGCAGGGGCAACTCCGGACATCGCCGACAAAATTGCCAATATCTACATGAACGATGGTGCCGCCGGCATTGCCTTCCTTGCCCACAGCCGGGACATTGATCCGCTGGATGTGGCGCTTGCCTTTACCAATCTCGGCAGTCAGCTTGGTCTGGACTGGGCGCAAATGACGGCGACCCGGATCAATCCTTCCGATCCCTGGGATCGTCTGCTGGTCGCCGGGCTGGCACGTGATTTTCAGCAGATGCGACTGGATTTCCTCCGCCGAACCCGGGGCAAGGACATGCAGCAATTTGTCGACAGCTGGGCCGATCGCAATATCGATCGCGTGGCGCAGTTCAGAAAGATCATGGACCGGGCGCAGCAAACGCCGAAGCCGTCGATTGCGATGCTCGCGCAAATTGCCGGGCAGGCTCGGCTGCTGCTGTCGCGCTAGATCCAGTAGCCCAGCAGATGCAGTAGGAGGCCCACCAGCCCGCCGACGAGTGTGCCGTTGACCCGGATGAACTGCAGGTCACGCCCGACGGCATTTTCCACCCGGTCGGTTATGGTCTGTGTATCCCAGCTGCGGATCGTCTCTGACACCAGCTTCACGATATTGTCACCATAGCTGTCGACTACGCCAATGACGGCGCGGCGGCCGAAGCGGTTGATCTGGCGATTAAGCTGCTCATCCTGCTGGAGGCTGTTGCCCAGCTGAATCAACGCGTCGCCGAACTGGCCAGCCAGCGCCGCATCGGGGTCACGGGCCGCCCGCAACAGCGCCTCCCGGCCCTGTTCCCAGATACCGTCGAGCCAGGACGCAATGGCTGGATTCTCGATCAGCTCCAGCTTCCATTCGTTGACCTTTTCGCGCAGTTCCGGGTCATGACGCAATTCGGCTGCCAGCTGTACCAGGCTCTCTTCGGTCTTTGCCCGTACCGGATGATCGGGATCGGCAGCCATGTCTGCGAGCAGCTTGTAGAGACCGTCGAGCACTTCGTTGGCGACCCGGTCGTCCAGACCAGTCCAGCGCATTACTGCATTGGCGCGGTCGGTCACGATGTTGCGGATCACCATCTCGTTGGTATCCAGCGTCCGATAGGCCCAGCGGATGGTGGAATCGATCAACGGACCATGGCGGTTTTCAGCCATCACCGCTTCGAGAATCTGCCCCATGGGGGTCGCAATATCCAGATTGACGGCCTGTTTCTTGACCGCGCCCTTGAACATGGTTCCGAGACGATCCTTGTCGAGCGAGGCTATGGCATCGCCCAACAGTCGCGAGGCCCCGAATTTGAGTCGGCCTTCGCCGCCGCTCGGAGATTGCAGGAAGCGACCGATGCCGCTGGCCAGGTCGACATGCCGCATGCGCTGGGCGACCAGCCGCGAAATCAGGAAATTGTCCTTCAGGAAATTGGCCAGCGTGTCGCCGATGCGGTCCTTGTTCCGTGGGATGATGGCGGTATGGGGGATGGGCAGTCCCATCGGGTGCCGGAACAGCGCCGTTACCGCGAACCAGTCTGCCAGACCACCGACCATCGCCGCTTCGGCAAAGGCACGTACAAATCCGAATGCCGGATGCACGGCTTCATAGCTTTTCGAAGTGACGTAGATAATCGCCATTACCACCAGCATACCGGTGGCGATGATCTTCATGTCCAGGCCGGCATTACTGGATCTGGCGGCAGAGCCTGCTCCACCACTATTGCTTTTCTGTGACGATATTGGCTTCACTCGGCGGGCTGGACCTCGGCATCGGGCCGGTCAGTGCTGTTGTCCCCGCTCTTGTAGGTCAACAGCCTGCTCCGCAGCCAGGGGCCGGCCCGACGTTCAAATCCGTCTGCCAGACTGAAGCCCGCCGGGACGATAACGAGGGTCAGGAGAGTGGAAACGATCAGGCCACCGATGACCACGATACCCATTGGCGCACGCCAGGCACCATCACCGGACAGCGACAGCGCGGTGGGCACCATGCCGGCGGTCATCGCGACCGTGGTCATCACAATCGGCTGGGCACGCTTGTGTCCGGCATCCATGATTGCCTCGAACTTGGGCACGCCCTTTTTCATTTCCTCGATGGCAAAGTCGATCAGCAGAATGGAGTTCTTACTGACGATGCCCAACAGCATGAGGACGCCGATCAGGACCGGCATCGAAAGCGACTGACCAGTCATCCAGACCAGGAAAATACCGCCCAACGGAGCCAGCGCCAGCGAGCCCATGTTGACCAGAGGCGACATCACGCGCTTGTAGAGCAGGACAAGGGTCGCAAAGACCAGCAGGATGCCGGCGATCAGGGCAATCACGAAATTGACCGCCAGTTCCTGCTGCCACTCGTCTTCGCCGAAGGCCTCGTTTGAGACGCCGGTAGGCAGGTTTTTCATGATCGGCAGCGCATAGATTTTTTCCATTGCCTCGCCCTTGATCACGTCGGGAGCCAGGTCGGCACCGACAAATGTCCGCCGGTTCTGGTTATAGCGCTGAATCGAGGTTGGCCCCGAACCGAAGCTCACCGATGCCACCCGGCTGAGCGGCACGGTGCCACCGCCGGCGATCGGGATCGGCAGATTCTGAATGGTTGTCAGATCGTTCCTCGATGCGAGCGGCAGCATCACCCGAATCGGAATTTGCCGATCGGACAGAGAGAATTTCGCGGCATTCTGATCGATCTCCCCAAGCGTCGCGATCCGGATCGTCTGGCTGAGCGACGCTGTGGTAACGCCCAGTTGCGAGGCCAGATTCATATAAGGGGTAATGATGATTTCGGGACGGCTCAGGTCGGCTGCGATCCGCGGGGCCCGAACCAGATCGATGCCCTTCATCTGTTCAACCAGCTGGGCAGCGGTTTTCTCCAGCAAATCGGGATCGGACCCGGTTAGCATGATCGAGATGTCCCGACCGGTGCCACCGCCACCGCTTTGCGACTGGAAAGAAATCCGCGCATCCGGAATTTTCTGCAGTTCCGGCAGAAGGCCACGCTCGAATTCGACGGAGGTCTTCTTGCGGTCGTCTTTCAGCGACACGAATACCGTTGCATTGGTTTCCCGGACGCGTGTCAGGGCCCGATCAACCTCGGGCTGGGCATACATCAATGCCGATACGCGATCCGCGATTTTCTCGGTCTGCTCCAGAGTCGTGCCGGGCACCACCTCGATCTGGACTCGACTATTGTCTTCGTTGATGGTCGGCTGGAACTGGGCGGGGGTAATTGCGAACAATATCACGGTGAGGCCAAAGGCCACCAGGCCTACGCCCATCATCCATATCCGATGGTCATAGCCCCGGGCACGGAAGCGGCCCGAACGATAGGCATACCAAAGCGCAAAGCGTCCATCGATCGCTCCGACGACCCACTTTATGATCGTGGCCAGCAGTAGCGCCCCGATTGTGCCCGCGACAATGCCGAATATCAGGCTCAAGATCGCCCGCAGAAAATCGCTGGGTATGACTGGGAGCAGCACACCATTGATCGTGAAGCCGACGAACGATGCAATCCCGGCAAATGCGGCGAAGATCAAAGCGAACAACACGAAACCGATCAGATATTGCCACCATGCCGCCTTGGCCGGAACCAGCGTCTCGCGCATCCGGTCCGCCTGCGAACGGTCCAATACCCATTGCAGCAATACTATGTAGCGATCCATCCAGACCCCGCCACCATGTTCTGCATGGCCTTTGGCCTTGAGGAAATAGGCCGCGATCATCGGCGTGATCATGCGCGCCACGGCGAGACTCATCAGCACCGAAACCACCACGGTGATCCCGAAATTCTTGAAGAACTGACCGGAAATGCCGGGCATCAATCCTACCGGCAGGAAGACGGCGACGATACAGAAAGAGGTCGCGACAACCGCAAGCCCGATTTCATCGGCTGCGTCAATCGACGCCTGATAGGCGGTTTTCCCCATACGCATATGGCGCACGATATTCTCGATCTCGACGATGGCGTCATCGACAAGGACACCGGCCACCAGACCGAGCGCGAGCAGCGACAGGAAGTTGAGATTGAAGCCGAGCAGATCCATGAACCAGAAGGTCGGGATGGCCGAAAGCGGGATGGCGATGGCAGAGATGACCGTAGCGCGCCAGTCGCGGAGGAAGATGAAGACCACGACCACGGCCAGGATGGCCCCTTCGATCATCGCCAGCATCGAACTCTTATATTGCGAACGGGTATATTCTACGCTGGTGCCGAGCGGAATGAATTCGATCCCCGGATTTTCCGCTTCGATCTTTTTCATGATTTCCCGCGCTTCGTCATAGACCGTCACGTCGGACGCTCCGCGCGCGCGCGTCATCGAGAAATTGACGACCTCGACGCCCTTGACCTTGGAGATCGAACTGCGTTCGCCAAAGGAGTCATTTACATCGGCAACGTCGCTCAGTTTGATCGTTTCGCCGTTACCCAAGGATATTTGCGTCTGGGACAGCGCGTATGCATCAGTGGCATTGCCGAGAACGCGAACCGATTGGCGGGTCCCTCCCACTTCGGCCCGTCCGCCGGCGGCATTGATGTTCACCTGACGCAAGGTGCTATTGATCTGATTTGCGGTGACGCCCAGCGCCTGCATGCGCTCCGGTCGCAGGATGACGCGAATCTCGCGGTCGACTCCGCCAAAGCGGTCGACCTCTGCCATGCCGTTTACGGTCAGCAGCCGCTTGGCCACCGTGTCATCGACGAACCAACTGAGTTGTTCCACCGTCATGTCGTCTGCCTTGACGGCAAAATAGCCGATCGGGCCGCCCACGGCATCGACCTTGGATACCTGCGGTTCCAATATGCCTTCGGGCAGGGATCCCCGAATCTGGTCGACGGCATTCTTTACTTCGTTGACACTGTCATTGACGTCCTCGCCAATTTCAAACTCGACAAAGGTACGGCTGCTGCCTTCGCTCGCTGTCGAGCTGATATTCTTGACGCCGCTGATCGACCGTACAGCCGCTTCGACTCGCTGGGTAATCTGGTTTTCAATTTCCGTTGGCGCAGCGCCCGGCTGCGAGATATTCACGGAGACGGCCGGAAACTCGACATCGGGATTGTTCACCACATCCATGCGGTTGAAGCTAAGCAGGCCCGCGAACAACAGCCCCGCGAACAACACCAGCGGCACGACCGGATTGCGCGTGCTCCAGGCGGAAATATTACGAAGATTCATTGATCAGGCCTCAAATTTCCGCACGGATCACGCGCCGCCCGTTTTTTTCTGAACTTCCGGACGGACGGTTTCGCCCGGATTCAGGAAGCCGCCGGCACGCAGGACCACCTTCTCGTTCCCGGTCAGTCCCGACGTGATGGACAGCCCTGAACTGGATACCGAGCCTATGACCACATCCCGCCGAACCGCCTTGTTATCCGGCCCGACGATGTAGACAAAGCTTCCCTTGCTGTCGTTCAGCACTGCCGATTCGGGCAGGACGGCCGCCTCCGAAGTGCCGCTTTCGATACGGGCATTGGCGAAGCCGCCCGGCCGCAGCGCGCGGTCATAGCCAAGCGCGATGCGAGCGATTCCCTGGCGGGTTTGCGGATCGATTACAGGAGAAATCTGCCAGATCTGGCCGGTCAATGTCTTGTCGCCACCGACCGGCGTTACCTGCGTCGTGGTTCCGACAGAAACGTTCGCCAGATCGTCTTCGCCCAACAGTGCTTGCAATTCCATTTCACCATTCTGTGCCAACAGGAATAAAGTTCCGCTGCCCTGGGTGACCGTTTGTCCTGGTTCGACATTGCGTTCCAGAACAAAGCCGGCCTTGGGGGCGACAATGTTCAGGCGGTTGTTGCGCGCACGGGTCTCGTTAAGCTGAGCTTGTGCAACCCGGAGGCGGGCCGCGGCAGAATCGCGCGTTGCCGTCAGCCGATCGATATCGGCTTTGGAGATAAATCCCCGGTCGACCAACTGGGTTGCACGATCGAGATTGGCCTGTGCCAGATTGAGATCGGCGCGAGAGACGCCGACCGACGCTTCGAGGCCCGCCGCCTGCTGGGATTGCACCGACCGGTCGATACTGGCCATGATCTGGCCTTGCTTGACCCAGTCACCAGCATCGACATAGACATTGGTTACCCGGCCGCCTTCACCAACCACGCTGACCGCAATCTTGTGCCGTGCGGCCAGCGTTCCGGTGGCATTGATGGTTCTCACGACCTGCTGCTTGCCGGGAGCCATGACCGTGACCGTCGGTGCCTGGCTTGCCGCATCCTCGTCGTCTGCGCCCGCGCCGCCCGCGAAATAATTATAGCCGATATAGGCGAGCAGAAGTGCGACAGCCACTGCCGCCACGATGATCAGGCGCCGCCGGTTCGTGGCACGCGTTTCAGCATCATCCAGAATTTCGACATCTTCGCCGGGGATGGTAGATTCATAGTTCATTATTTTTACTCTTCGGTCGGTCTCTTATCGTAATTTCATGCGGCAATACACAAAAGAATCGCTGATTTCCCGTTCAGATTGGTTTTCCACTAGCTGTGTTACATAAATATGGCACCGCCGGCAAGCGGGAACAGGACTGGAGCCTTGTGGCAAGCCCCGGTTCGATCAACAACCGACAAAATCGCACGAAAGGGCCGATTGCTACCGAACCGGCCCTTCCTCTGAATGAACGTCTTGCCGAATAGCAGCTATTAACGCACTCGGCCGCGCTGAATGAGGTTGAGGATCAGCAACAGGACAACTGCCCCGACGAATGCCGTGAACAAGCCGATAATCGAAAATTCCTGTATACTGCCACCAAAGCCCAAATAACGGCCAACAAAATTGCCGATGAACGAGCCGATAATGCCGACAACGATGTTCAGGAAAACGCCCATGGACGCATCACGTCCCATGACCATGCTGGCAAGCCAGCCAGCGATGCCGCCAACAATCAATGCAATAATCCAACCCATATAATCCTCCTGCTTTGTGCAAAGGTTAAAATCCTTCGCTTGGGAATTCAGCTACATACAGGATTACGGGTGCTACTTGAAGAACTAAAAAGGGCCACTGGAACTGGTCCAGTGGCCCTTTTTTAATCAGTTAAATCGGAAAGTCGGGAAAAGAACCGTCAATATTTCTGCTGACGCTCGTACAAGTCGCGGTAATGCTGGATCCGGGTGACCCGCAAGCCGGGCATTCCCGACCGGTCGACCGCCCGTTGCCAGGATGCAAATTCTTCCAGGGACAGGTCATAGCGATCACAGACTTCATCAACGGAGAGCAAGCCACCGTTGACCGCCGCAACGACTTCAGCCTTCCGCCGGACTACCCAGCGAGTCGTGCCTGGTTTCGGCAAATCGTTAATGGTCAGCGGTTCACCCAGGGGCCCGACAACTTGCGCTGGTTTTATTTTTTGGTTTTCAATCATACTACCCTCAATTTTGCCTTTCGGCATTTTTTGCCCCGTTCCCGTTACGTCTGGCCACCGTACCGGCAGAGATTTTCGATTACCTGAACTGCCAAGGTAAACGTCGCGTTTATAAATTCGATTCTCTATGTATTTTACCCGTTTCCCGTTGAACCAAATCCGGTCGAAAACAGCCGGTTTTGAAAAATGCCGCCTCCCCGTGGGCGGTCACGTTCGACCCTATGCGACCGGCAAAAAATGCCATCCGCTCATCCATGAAAGAAGACCCCGTAGCCTTCTTGACGCCGTGCCTGCCTCGGCGGGCCGCGCCATAATCCTTTGCCGACTGGCTTGAAGCCTGCCGGGCGATCGCACGAGCGAGCAACGACTGACGATCCCCACGCGTGCTGTTGCCAGCCGCGCTGTCATCAGCCGCGATCTTCTTGCGGTGCCGGTGAGGAAAATTCATGTCCATGGACATTGATCTAGCAGGGAAGGAATAAGCTAGTGTAAAAGGGGTGTTCACGCGGCCTTAGGACAGGTTAAGCATTCCTTGCCCAGGCCGAGGGCATTCGTGCCAGAATGAAGCATCTTGGATCCTTTTGGCGCATATGTTCGCTGCGCTGGCGCTGGCGGCGGGATGTCGTTAAGGACGACAATTGAAATGACAGACAGAATCAACGGAAATTTTCAGCTGGGCGATGACCTGGCGGGCAAGCGTATCGTGGTAGCGATGTCGGGCGGCGTGGATTCGTCTGTGGTGGCGGCATTGGCGGCGCGAAGCGGTGCGGAAACGATCGGTATCACGTTGCAGCTGTACGACCATGGCGAAGCCGTCGGGCGCGTGGGTAGCTGCTGTGCCGGGCAGGATATCCGGGACGCCCGGGCGGTTGCGGACCGGCTTGGCATCGCCCATTATGTTTTTGATCATGCCAGCAGGTTCAAGGATTCGGTCATGGATGTCTTTGCCGATGAATATATGGCTGGCCGGACACCGATTCCCTGCGTGCAGTGCAATATGGGCGTGAAGTTTACCGATCTGCTGCAACTGTCCCGCGAACTGGGAGCGGATTGTCTTGCCACCGGTCACTATGTCCGGCGTGTCGCGACCCCGGAGGGCGCTCAGCTTCACCGCGCGCTCGATCCTGCCCGCGACCAGAGCTACTTCCTGTTCGCTACAACCCAGGATCAGCTCGACTATCTGCGCTTTCCGCTCGGCGACATGCCCAAGACACAGGTACGCGAGATCGCTGAGGAAATGGGCCTGGCGGTGGCGTTCAAGCCCGACAGCCAGGATATCTGCTTCGTACCCAATGGCGACTATGCCAGCGTCGTTCGCAAATTGCGACCGGAAGCCGACGATGATGGCGAGATTGTCCACATCGACGGCCGGACTATGGGGCGGCACAAGGGGTTGATCCATTATACCGTGGGTCAGCGCAAGGGGCTCGAAATCGGCGGTCAGGCAGAGCCGCTCTATGTGATCCGGCTGGAACCGGAGGCCAAGCGCGTGATTGTCGGTCCGAAAGCGGCTCTGGCGGTTGCCTCGGCCACACTCAGGGACATCAACTGGATTGGTGGTGACTATTTCGGTCCGGTGGAGGTCAAGGTCCGCTCGATGGCCAAGCCGACCCTGGCCCGGCTGGAAGGACAGGAATTGCAGTTTCACAACCCGGAATTTGGCGTCTCTCCCGGACAGGCAGCAGTATTCTATCACAAGGAACGGGTGCTGGGCGGCGGCTGGATCGACAGTACCGCTGCCGTGGAACAGCAATGGCTCGCTGGCGTCGAGGTCTAGTCTATTCTTTGGCCAACTCGGCCTCGCTGAGCAAGGCGCAGCCCCACCCCTCGCGAAATTCAGCCGTTGCCGACGCCAGCATCGGGACAGAGGCGGTGACCCTTTTCCGGTCATTGTCGACGCTCAGCCCAATGAGTTCCATGCCGGGTTCGAAATCCTTCTCGCAATCGCCGATGTCTCGCCCACCGATATAATGGCAAGAGCAGGCCACGCGTGCGCCATAAGCTGTGCCGACATTCAGCTGCCCCTTGATGAAGGCATAATTATAGGCCAGCAGGGCGACAAGGATGACCAGCAGCAGCGCCGCGAGATATAACAGGGCCCGTCTTTTGGTCAGCGGCGCCTTCGATGTGGTTTTTACGGTTGCCATGACCGCGTCTATTGGTGCAACGGCACGCCATGCACAAGATTAAACTCGCTTTGCTATCGGCGCTGACAATCGGCCTCTCTGGCTGCGGCGCGAGCGGCGATTCGACCACCCCCCCTCAGAAAAGTGCGGCGGAGCTGGCCTATATCTCCGACTCCAGTCCGGTTGCCAAGGCCCGGCTCGATGCGGCCATCACGCCGTTATTCGAAGATCCAGCGATGGCGGAAACGCGCGCTTTTCTGGTGATGTATCAGGGAAAAATCATCGCCGAACGCTATGGGGACGGCTATGACGAGGACAGCCGATTCATCAGCTGGTCCATGGCGAAAAGCATCACCGGCGCGTTGATTGGGTTTCTGGTGGCCGACGGACGGCTGGTGCTTGATGATCCCGCACCGGTCCCGGCCTGGCAAAGAAGTGGCGACCCGCGCGGCGAAATCACCCTGAGGCAACTGCTCCAGATGTCTTCGGGTCTCGACCATACCGAGACCGCTGAAGAAGGCGGCAAGACCCTTTTCGAAGCTGACACCAACCGTATGCTGTTCCTCGACGGGGCCCAGGATGTGGCCGCCTATGCCGAAGCGCGCCCGATGGAGGCGATGCCGGGCGAGAAGTTCGAATATAGCACCGCGACCAGCATGATTCTCTCTGACATCATCACCCGCACGCTGACCAGAAGCGCCGATCCGCAGGTCCGGCACGACGTCACCCTGCGCTTCATCCGCGGACGGCTGCTGGAACCTCTGGGAATGGACAGCACCTATCCGGAATTTGATCCGAATGGCACGTTTTTAGGGGGCAGTTTTGTTCAGGCGACTGCGCGTGACTATGCAAAATTCGGCGAGTTTTTGCGTCACAGAGGGGCCCGCAAAGGTGCCCAGCATCTGCCGGTCAGCTGGGTCCGGTTCATGACGTCCTCTTCGAAAAACGATCCGGCCTATGGAGGCCATCTGTGGCTCAACAAGAGACGCCCGGAAGGCCGCAACCAGGTGCTGTTTCCCGACAACGGCCCGGAAACAATTTTTGCCGCGCTGGGCCATCTGGGCCAGCAGATCGTGGTATCGCCCGACCAGCAGCTGACGGTGGTGCGGCTTGGCAAGACCCAGGATGATGTGCTGGCACCGATGAGCGCGCAGATCGGCCGGATCATGGTGCTGTTCCCGATAAGGGGTTAGTCTTTCAGGGGCGAAGAAACGCTAGAGGTGAAATGTGCCCTCAACAACGGTAACACATTTCCCGCCGAGCCAGGCGCGGTCTCCGTCGAGGCGGCAATTGACATAGCCGCCGCGCTGGCTTGCCTGATAGGCGGTAAAGGCTTCACGCTCGAGTTGAGCGGCCCAATAGGGGGTCAGGACGGCATGGGCCGAACCCGTCACGCTGTCTTCGTCCACGCCGCCGCCGGGCACAAAAACCCGGCTCAGCACGTCGGTGTCCGTCCCTGGCGCGGTGCAGATAAATTGGGCATTGCCAAGCGCAGCCAGCGCCTTGAGATCCGGGGTTAGCGCCAGAACGTCACCGGCACTGGCATAGCGCAGGACATGGTAGCGCCCTGCATGAAACTGCGTCTCTACCGGGCTGCCGCCGACCAGAGCGACTATCTCCGGCATCGCCTTGGGAGCAGGCGGATAAGCCGGGAGGTCCAGTGCATAGCCGTCGCCATCGCGCTTCACCGTCAATATACCCGCCTTGCGGGTCCTGAAGGTCACCTGCTGCCGATCGGGGGTTCGCGAAAGGACGAGATGGCCGGTGGCGAGCGT
Organism: uncultured Sphingomonadales bacterium; assembly: GCA_963922745.1. GTDB lineage: Bacteria > Pseudomonadota > Alphaproteobacteria > Sphingomonadales > Sphingomonadaceae > Parasphingorhabdus. The sequence continues at coordinate 4,627 of CAWUKF010000013.1, read as the reverse complement.
CGCATGGCCGCAAAGAGCGATTTCGACGGCTGGCGTGAACCAGCGCAGCTCATAGTCCGCCTCGCCGCGTTCATCGGGCAGGTAAAAGGCGGTCTCGGCGAAATTATTTTCCTCGCCGATTGCTTGCAGGATATCGTCGTCGAGCCAAGATTCGAGCGGCATGACCGCTGCCTGGTTGCCGGTAAACGGCCGATCGGCAAAGGCGTCGATGTGAAAATAGGGCAAATTCGTCATGGATATAGTAGTCCTTCGGTCCAGTCATCGCCGCTGCGGACAAAGGCCCTCCGCTCGTGCAGCCGGTGTTCGCGATCCTGCCAGAACTCGAACCGCGCTGGCACCAGGCAATAACCCGACCAGTGCGGCGGCCGCGGCACGTCGCCGCCCACGAAGCGCTCGCTTATATCCTGGAAGCGAGCCTCGAACGTTTCCCTGCTGTCGAGCGGACGGGACTGGTCGGAAGCCCAGGCCCCGAGTTGCGAATCCCGGCTGCGCGTCGCGAAATATTCATCAGCGATGTCGTCGGATACGGGAGCGAGTTTGCCCTCGATGCGAATCTGGCGGCGCAGGCTCTTCCAGTGAAACAATATCGCGGCTTGCGGGTTCTCGGCGATGTCCCCGGCCTTGCGGCTTTGCTGATTGGTGTAAAAGACGAACCCGTCGGGCCCGTGACTCTTCAGCAGCACCATGCGAGCAGACGGCTGTCCGCTGGCGTCGGCTGTGGCAAGGGTCATGGCATTGCTGTCATTGATCTCGCTCGCGCGGGCTTCGACAAACCATTGATCGAACAGGGCAAAGGGGTTGGTCATGGAGCGTCCTTAACATCGTGAGCCGGGCCGGCAAACAAACAAAATTTTGTTCCACGACAAGCCGCGACTTTCTGCTAAAAGCGGTCGAGCAGGAAAGGGGCATCATGAACTGGGACCTGATTTTTACCGTCGCCAACAATTACGCCTTGCTGATGTGGTTGATTCTTGCGTTCGGGCCGCGACGGACATCGATACTGAACGGCCTGTTCTACGGCGGAGTCGGACTACTGGCCGCGACCTATGCCGTGATCATCATCCCGTTGATGACCGGCCTGATCAATGGCGGAAGTGGTGCCGCGCCCGATTTCACGACTCTCGCAGGCGTCCAGCAGTTGCTCTCCAGCTCTGGTGGGGCGACCGTGGGCTGGATCCACTATCTCGCCTTTGATCTGTTTGTAGGACTGTGGGTTGCGCGCAATGCGGACAAATGCGGGTTTGCACGCTGGTTGCAGATACCGGTTCTGCTATTTGTCCTGATGCTCGGGCCACTAGGTTTGACTCTCTATCTGCTGCTGCGTTTTACCCGATATAACAAGGTTGCAGATGCCGTTTTACCCGAATAAAACAGTGGTGTTGAAAATAAGCAGAAAATCCCAATCTCTGCATGATAAGGATTTGAAAAAGGCTAAATAATGATCGATCCCTATCAAGCTTTGGGTGTTGCCAAGGGCGCAACCGACAAGGAAATCAAGAGCGCTTATCGCAAGCTCGCAAAAGAACTGCATCCCGATAAGAACAAGGATAATCCAAAGGCCACGGAGCGGTTTTCCGACGTTACCAAGGCCTATGACCTGCTGCTGGACAAGGAGAAGCGGGCGCAATTTGATCGCGGCGAGATTGATGCGGAAGGCAATCCTACCGCACCGTTCGGATTTGGCGGCGGGGGAGGGTATCAGCGTCGTCCTGCCGGCCAGCAACATGATTTCGGCAATGCCGGGGCGGATTTCGGGGATATTTTTGAAGGCCTTTTTGGCGGGGGCGCGGGCGGCTCCCCGTTCGGCACGCGGCAGCGCAGCGCTCCGCCTCCAAAGGGCGCCAATGTCGCCTATCGTCTGAAAGTGGAATTTGCGGCCGCTGCGACACTGCAGAAGCAGCGCATCACCCTGGAAGACGGCAAGACCATCGATCTCAGCCTGCCCAAGGGTGTTGAAGAAGGCACGCAGATGCGGCTCAGCGGCAAGGGGCGTCCGGGTCCGGGCGGCAATGGCGATGCGATCGTAACGATTCACATCAACCCGCATCCCTTTTACAAGCGCGATGGCGACAATATCGCGCTGGAACTGCCGATCAGCCTGAAGGAGGCAGTGGAAGGGGCAAAGATCAAGGTCCCGACCGTGGATGGACCGGTGATGTTGTCGATTCCCGCGGGGTCGAGCTCCGGCAAGACGCTGCGGCTGAAGAACAGGGGCTTTCATGGCAAATCCGGAATCCGCGGCAACCAGCTGGTCTCGCTGATGATTGTCCTGCCGGAAAAGGATGAAAAACTCGCCGAATTTGTCAAAGACTGGAACCCGAACGATAATCCTCGTGCCAGCATGGGTGTGTAGGCTTGGCTCGGAGTAATCTGTCCGAACTTTCACCCGAAGCCCGACATCACGACAAGGGCGAAGCGGGCCTGCCGCTCAACCGCGCCAGCGAAGACCTAGCTGGTGAAAGTCCGGCTCGTCGCGCCTTCATCGTGATCGAGCGTACCGCCGTGGGTGTTTATCACGACGGTTTTACCTTTGCCGGCAATTTTGCCTATATGTCGCTGCTCGCGGTATTTTCCTTCTTCATTATCGCGGCTGCAATCGTCGGCGGCTTTGGCCAGACCGATGTCGGCACGGAATTTGTGGAGGCGTTCCTAGTAACCGTTCCGCCCTCCGTCGCGGGCGCGCTGCATGATCCGATAAGAGAGGCGATGACAGCAAGAACCGGACCGTTGCTCTGGCTCAGTGCGATCGTCGGCCTGTGGACCACCACCAGCCTGATCGAGACCATCCGCGAGATTCTCCACCGCGCCTATGGCGTCCAGGCGCAACGCCCGTTCTGGGAATATCGGCTCAGTTCGATCCTGCTCATACTGGTATCGGTATTTGTGGCAATGTTCGCGCTCAGCGCGCAATTTGTCCTTGCTGGGATTAGCGGGTTTCTGGGTGCCTATTTTCAGGCGATCCTGACCAGTGCGCTGTGGCTCTCCCTGTCCAGTGCGGTGCCGTTTTTTGTTCTGTTCGCGACGCTTTACCTTTTGTTCCGCCTGCTGACCCCCCGGCAATATCGGCCGCGCCAATATCCCAAATGGCCCGGTGCCGTGTTCATCAGTGGCTGGTGGCTGTTGATCACCGGCCTGCTGCCGGTATTTCTCAAATATGCGGCCAATTATCAGCTGACCTATGGCAGCCTTGCGGGCGTGATCATCACTCTGGTTTTTTTCTATCTGGTCGGGCTGGGCATGGTTATCGGCGCGGAGATCAATGCAGCACTCGCCGACCGGCCCTGGAGAAACGGAAATAGCGAATGATACGCTGGAAAATCATCCAGATAGCGTTTATCACTGACGATCATCTTATTTCAGGGAGACCGGCGCAATGACTGAGTTAATGAAGGGCAAGCGCGGCTTGATCATGGGGCTTGCCAACAACAAGTCACTTGCCTGGGGCATCGCCCGGAAGCTCGCTGGCGCGGGAGCAGAATTGGCATTTTCCTATCAGGGCGAAGCGCTGGCCAAGCGGGTCCGGCCGCTCGCGGCGGAACTGGGCAGCGACTTTCTTATCGATTGCGACGTGTCCGACATGGCGGCGCTCGATGCAGCCTTCGATCAGATCAAGGCCCGCTGGGACACGCTGGATTTCGTGGTTCATGCGATCGGTTTTTCAGACAAGAACGAACTCAGGGGCAAATATGTCGACACCAGCCTCGACAATTTCCTCATGACCATGAATATTTCCGCTTATTCGCTTGTTGCCGTGGCGCAACGCGCGGCGGCGATGATGCCCGAAGGGGGAAGCATTCTCACCTTGAGCTATTATGGTGCCGAAAAGGTTATCCCGCACTATAATGTGATGGGCGTGGCGAAGGCGGCGCTGGAGACCAGCGTGAAATATCTCGCCAATGACCTGGGTCCGGATAATATCCGGGTGAATGCCATTTCGGCCGGCCCAATCAAGACGCTGGCGGCGAGCGGCATCGGCGATTTTCGCTATATCCTGAAATGGAATGAGTATAATTCCCCGCTGCGCCGCAATGTGACGATAGACGATGTCGGCGGTGCCGGCCTCTATTTCTGCAGTGACCTGTCATCCGGTGTGACCGGGGAAACCCACCATGTCGATGGCGGCTATCATGTTGTCGGCATGAAACAGGAAGACGCGCCCGATATCGCGCTGGATTGATCATTCCCCTGTTTTGGTGAATGATCCATTTGAAAATAAAATCGAATCTATCAACGCGGAGAGCCAGTTTTGAGCTTCAACACATTCGGTCATGCTTTTCGCTTTTCCACCTGGGGAGAAAGCCACGGTCCCGCGCTCGGCGCTGTGGTCGATGGCTGCCCGCCGGGGCTGGAGCTGAGCGAGGCTGATATCCAGCCGTTTCTCGACGCGCGACGACCCGGACAGTCAAAATATACGACCCAGCGACAGGAACCGGATCAGGTCAAAATCCTCTCCGGCGTGTTTGAAGGCAGGACGACCGGCACGCCAATTTCATTGATGATCGAGAATGTCGATCAGCGGTCCAAAGACTATGGTGATGTCGCCAAGGCCTATCGTCCAGGTCATGCCGACTATGCCTATGACCAGAAATACGGCTTTCGCGACTATCGCGGCGGCGGCCGCTCCAGC
>CAWUKF010000012.1:0-22650 GCA_963922745.1 uncultured Sphingomonadales bacterium | reverse complement strand
GACTTTATACGGAGCACGAGTTTTGACATCGACGGCGACCTGCCGCTGAATACCAACGGCGGCCAGTTGTCTGCAGGCCAGGCTGGGGCAGCCGGAGGTTTTCAGAACATGACCGAAGGCTTGCGCCAGATTATCGGGCAACCGCTGGGCGATCAGGTTCCTGAAGCCGAAATCGCGGTCGTATCCGGCTTTGGGCTGGTCAACTATGATCGCGGCGTCTGCACCGGTGCCGCTGCACTGAGGGCAATGAAATGACTGAGCGGGTCCCTCGCGAAAAGCGCGATCCGGTGGCGCGCAAAAAGGCCCGCCATATTTCGCCGGCAACCCGCAGCCGCGCCATGCATGCGATGTCGGCCCGCGCCGCACAGGGCCGTTTCGTTCTGCAAGTCTGCACCGACTGCGACCAGGCCACCTATCCACCACGCGACGCCTGCCCCCATTGCTGGGGCGAACTCGTCTGGCAGGACCGTCCCAATGGGGCGACAATATTATGCGAGACGATCATCCGTACATCCACCGACCTGTATTTCCGGGATCACCTGCCATGGCGGATGGGCAAGGTCGCGCTTGATGCCGGACCGGTAGCCCTCGTGCACCTGCATCGGGATCTTGGCGTGAATGACCGGGCTGCGGTGCGTCTGATGCTGGATCGGGGCGGAAACGCGGCGCTGTTCGCCCTGCCCCCCACTGGAGAAATTGATATGACCGACCCGCAGTTGCGCGAATTCATAGTGCCCGTCGCGGGCAAGACCGTGCTCGTCAGCGATGCCAGCAGCGCGATTGGCCTGGCTGTGGTCAAGGCCCTGCACGATGCCGGGGCGGGCTTGATCGTTGCCGGAATGCTGCCACCCGAACGCCTGACCGATCAGAACCATCCGATACTCAACCTCGACGGCGTCCAGCCCGTACCGCTCGACATCGTCGACCAGGTGAGCCTGACCGAGGCGCTGAGCAAGGTTGGTGGTCCGCTGGATATTGTTATTAACACCGCGCGCCATGTGCGTGGCGGCGGCGTCAGTGATCAGGCCAATATCGTCGAGCAACGCCGCGCCTTTGATGTGTCCGCAATCGGGTTTACCCGGCTGGCACAGGCCTGCGCGCCGATGCTGGCGGGACGATCCCACGGCGCCTTTGTAGACGTGATCTCAAGCGATGCTCTGGCCGGTGCTACAGACAATGCGGCTTTTGCAGCGGCGGAAGCAGCCAGATTGTCCCTGCTTCAGTCATTCCGTCATGAAATGCGCAGCGCCGGCGTGCGGGTTCTCTCGGTCTTTACCGGCCCGGTCGAGGACGAACATCATCAGCCCGTGCCACCGCCCAAGGTCGCTCCCGCCCGCTTGGCAGCAGCGATTATCGACGCGTTGCATCAGGGCCGCGAACAAAGCTGCGTCGGCGACGTGGCCAGCGACGCCATGGCGCGCTGGCTTGCTGATCCAATGCTCTATGCCCGGGAGAAGAATCTATGAATACCGCTACCAATCCTGCGCTCGCCGCGATGCTTGGTGACATCGCCAGTGGTGCCATTCGCGTGATCGATCTTACCAATATATTATCGAGCGATTTTCCGGTTATCGTTCTGCCATCGGAGTTCGGCCAGTGCGAACCATTCCGGATGGAAACCGTCTCGCGCTATGACGGCAACGGACCAGCCTGGTACTGGAACAATATCTCGATGAACGAGCATACCGGCACACATTTCGATGCCCCTGCGCACTGGATTACCGGTCGGGATATCCCCAATGGTACGGTCGACGCCATCCCTGCACAGGACTTCATTCATCCTGCTGTGGTGATCGACATCACCGCTGAATCGGCCGCAGATGATGACTTCATCATTACCCGCGGATTCCTGGAGGACTGGGAAAAGCAGAACGGCCCGATCCCCAACCGTCACTGGGTCCTGCTTCGGTCCGACTGGTCAAAGCGGGTCGGCACCTTATCCTATCTCAATCTCAAGGATGACGGTGCCCATTCGCCCGGACCCGATGCGGATGCGATGCGCTTTCTGGTTCACGAGCGCGACTGTATCGGCCTTGGCGTCGAAACGGTGGGCACGGACGCGGGACAGGCATCGCTGTTCGATGAGCCGCTGCCTGCACACTCGATCCTGCATGGCAATGGTCGCTTCGGCCTGCAATGCCTGACCAATCTCGATCAGCTGCCGGTTTTCGGATCCGTCATCGTGGCGACACCCCTGAAGATCAAGGGCGGCTCGGGCAGCCCGCTGCGAGTTATCGCCTTGGCACCGCACAAAGACTGAGCCAAAGCTGCCTTACCGGGATCTTCAGGCAGCTCGTCACCCAGGAGCCGCACAAGGGTGGCTGGCAAATAACTTGCCGGAATATGGTTTGAAGCCTTTCTGTATTTCAGAAATTCCCGTTCCATCCCGGAACGCCAGTACCTTGTGCACTGTCCGATTTCGCAATGATAGTTCGTGCTGCCATAAATCTGCGGGCGAAGGTCGCCTGACATCGAAATTGCTCGAGCTTCTCTATCCTGCCATCCTTGCCGTTACCCTTTGGCAATGCAAGAAAGGGGGCTGCAGTCCGTCATGTCTGGCCGAAAATACAAATTATGATGCTACAAGCGCAATACCGCCTGACGAAGATATTGCCATTGGTTATCATTGAGAATCCATTGCCGATGGACACAGGAGGATAACGCCAAACTCATGACCACTTATCGACAAGAAAATTCATCGGCCGACAGTTCGCTTCGCCGTACCCTCGGCACCGGCGACATCATCTTCATGATCCTAGCCTGTGCTGCGCCGATGGGGGTTCTGGCCGGCATCATTCCCCTCGCGCTGGCGTTCGGGAATGGCGCGGGCATGCCGGGAACCCAGCTTCTGGTCTGTGCCGTCATGATGTTGTTCGCCATGGGTTATGTGCGGATGACTCCGCATGTGCGCAATGCCGGGGCATTTTATGCCTATATCGCGCTCAGCCTGAACAAGGAGGCCGGGATTGCCGCGGCCTATGTCGCCGTGATTGCCTATATTTGCGCCGCCGCCTCCGTACTCGGAGCGATGGCATTTTTCGCGTCGGACCTGCTCCAGAGTCTCTTCGGTGTATCGACACGATGGGAAATCTGGGCTGGCATCAGCATCGCTATCATCTCTTGGCTCGGCTACCATAAGATCACCATGGCAGCGAAGGTCCTGACTATCGCTCTATTGCTAGAAGTTGGCCTGATCCTGCTGATTGACGTGCTCATTCTCTACAATGTTGGTTTCTCGGGTCTGGATTTTACCAGCTTCGAGCCCAGCACGATTTTCGCGCCCGGTCTCGGGATCGCGCTGATCTATGCCATTAACGGCTGCATCGGCTTCGAGGCCTCTGCCATTTATCAAGAAGAGGCTCGCGATCCGCAGCGCACAATTCCGCGCGCGACCTATGGCGCAGTATTGGTTCTGGGCACTTTTTATGTCCTTTCCTCATGGTGCCTCGTCCTCGCGATTTCTCCAGACAAGGTTCAGGAAGTCGCCGCCGCGGATCCCGGACGCTTGATGACCGGGATCGCGGCAGAATATCTTGGCGTGCTTGGCCGGGATGTATTCAGCCTTCTGACCGTGACCAGTCTGTTTGCCGCCACACTTGGCTTTTTCAACAATATTGCCCGTTACTTGTACGCGCTTTCCCGCGACGGCCTGATTCCGAAACCTCTGGGCCGCATCCACCTTGTTCACGGCTCGCCCTATATCGCATGCCTTCTGCTGACTGTGGTTCTGACGGTCGTGGTCGGGGCTTTTGCCTTAGCCGGACTGGACCCCTTGCTCAGCCTTGCCACCAGCCTGTCGTCAATGGGTGCGGTCGGCCTGGAAATTCTGATCACGGCGACTTCGTTGTCGATTCCGCTGTTCTTCGCCCGGCGCGGGGAATTTTCATTCGGCAAGACGGTCGCGCCGCTTGTGGGAGGCCTGATCATCGCGGTGATCACCTATCTTTCGCTGGACAATTATTCAGCGCTGACCGGGACCGACCTTACGATTGTGAACCGGCTTCCGTTCCTTTTTCTGGGGCTTGTAACGATTGGCCTGCTGCACGGCCTCTACCTGCGCAAATATCATCCCGAAATCCACGCCCGCGTCGGATCGACCCATGTGGAGGGTGATGTACCCGTCTCGGATACAGTCGCGAACGAACCCATTTCGCACGATGCCAAATCAACAGAGAAACACTCATGACTATGGCCGAAAATATGACAACACACAGCCTCGCCGCATCCTCGGTGAAACTGCCCAGCGGAAAACTGCTGATCAACGGAGAGCTGGTTGAACCGCTTGGCTCGGCGAACATGATCGACGCGATTGATCCCGCCACCGGACGCACTATCATGTCCTTTGCCGGATGCGGTTCCGACGATGTTGATCGCGCTGTAAAGGCTGCGCGTGCCTGTTTCGAAAGCCGCGCCTGGCAATCGATGCGTCCGCTCGACCGGGGACGTCTGCTGGAAAAACTCGCCCTGCTCGTCGAAGAGCACCGCGACGAACTGGCGGCGCTCGAATCGCTGGACAGCGGCAAGCTGCATGCGGTCACCAACGCGATCGATCTGCAGTTCACGATTGACGGGCTTCGCTATTTCGGTGGCTGGGCTTCGAAGATCAACGGTGAATATGTTACCCACAATCCGCTGGTCCCTGAAGATGCCATCTATCGCGCCTATACACAGCGGCGCCCCGTTGGCGTGATCGGCGGCATTACGCCGTGGAACTTCCCCATCGGACAGGCCATCCAGAAGCTTGCTCCGGCGATCGCTTTTGGCTGCACCGTTGTGCTCAAGCCTTCGGAAGAATCCTCTCTCACCACGTTGCGGCTCGGCGAACTGATTGCCGAGGCAGGCTTTCCCGCCGGCGCGGTCAACATTATCACAGGTTACGGTGCCGAGGCCGGATCGGCCCTGGTCGATCACCCGCAGGTCAGCAAAATTGCCTTTACCGGCTCGACAGCGACCGGCCAGCGCATCCTTGCTGCCTCTGCCACCACCATGAAGCGCGTTACGCTGGAACTCGGCGGGAAGTCCCCCACGATCGTTCTGGCCGATGCCGACCTTGAACGCGCTATTCCCGGCGCCGCTGCCGCAATTTTTTCCAATTCGGGTCAGATTTGTACCGCCGGCTCCCGCCTGCTGGTCGAAGCTCCGGTCTATGATCAGGTGATGGAGGGCATTTGCCGGATCGCTGATGATTTGCAGCTGGGATCACAATTTGATCCCGCGACACAGATCGGCCCCCTGATCTCCAGCCGGCAGCGAGATCGCGTGAGCTCGTTGGTCGAGACCGGCAAGAAGGAAGGCGCCACAGCGCTGTCCGGTGGCACGTCCGGCGACGGTGATGGCTGGTTCTATCGGCCGACGGTGCTGGCCGGTGTCAGCCGTGACATGACCGTGATGCGCGAAGAAATCTTTGGACCAGTGGTCTGCGCGATGCGGGTAGAAGATCCGGCCGATTTCGTAGCGCTGGCGAACGACACGCCGTTCGGCCTGGCGGCTAGCATCTGGACCAGCAATCTTGATCGTGCGCATATTCTCGCCGAACGGATCGACGCTGGCACGGTTTGGCTCAACACGCATAATATACTCGACCTTGCCATGCCTTTTGGAGGCAGCAAGATGTCCGGGCTAGGCCGCGAATTCGGTACCGAGGCGGTGCACGCCTTTACGGAACCGAAGGCGGTATGCATGCGGCTCGAAGGGGCCGATGCATTCGGCTGATCAGAGGCTGACGGAGCGAGCCGCTGCGCTTTTGGCAGCGCGCTCGGCCATCACGACACCGAGTAACGCCAGCAGGCCGCCAAACATCAGCGGCAGCGTGAGTGGCTCGCCCAACAATATGATGGCCAGAGCGGCCGTAACCAGCGGCAGCAGGTTGAAGAAAATGGACGCCCTTGCAGAGCCGATCCGGGCAATGCCGCCCATCCACAGCAGCGGTGCCGCTACAGAACCGAGAGCACCGGCGTAGGCGATCAATGGCAGCGCCTCCGGCTCCATTGCCGCATGAGGTGCCAGGAGGATCACCGGGAGCAGCGCAACGACTGCCGTGCACGATTGCACGAACAACGATACGGTCAGCGGGAGCAAACTGCGCCACCGGGCCAGCAGGACGCTGTATAATGCAAAGCAAACGGTCGCGGCCAGCATCATCAGATCACCCCTGTTCGGCGGATGGGAAACCAGCTGATCAAAACTTCCCTGGCAAACCACGATGACGACCCCGAGCAAGGATATCAGGGCACCAGCGATACTCCCGATGCTGATCGCGAAGCCAAAGAGGACGCCGGACAAGCCGATCGCCATAAGCGGCATTAGCGTCTGGATGATGCCAATGTTGGTAGCCGTGGTATGCCCTGCGGCCACATACATCAGAAAGGGAAACAATGCGCAGCCGAGCAATCCGAGCACAATCATCCGGGACAGTTGGGGTCCCAGCGTTGCCCGGTGGCGGAACATCGGTCCCGCAGCGAACGGGGCGAGCAGCAAAGCCGCAACCAGCCAGCGGAAGAAGGTCACGTCGGCCGGACTGATCACGGCGGCCGACAGTTTGGCCACGACCGCGTTGCCGCCCCATAGAATGACGGCCATGAGGGGCAGCAGGGAGTCCGCCCATCCTGATTTGGTTGGCGTCAGAAGCGATCCAGCCGATAGGGCGTGGGATCGATGACCGGCTTGTTCCCCATGAGCATATCCGCCACCAGCGCTCCTGCGGCTGGTCCGGTGCCAAAACCATGTCCGGAAAATCCGGTCGCGAGGGTCAGGTTCGGCAGCTTTTTGACGTTGCCGATAACCGGCATGGAATCCGGCGTTACGTCGATCATGCCGCCCCATTGCTGAGCGATTTTGGCTTTGGCGAACTCCGGCCAGGCCGCGATCAAATTGCGCATCGCCTCGTCATTCAGCGACTGGTTGACGGGCGGGTCCATGGTCCGCACCTTTTCAAATGGCGATATCTGCTCCGCCTTCCAGCGGCGCTGCAGCGCCAGGTCATCAAGAAATTCCCGTCCCAATGACACCCGCAGATTATGCCATTGCGCCATTAATGTCGGCAAATATTTGAGGCCAATCAACAGATGATCGAGCGTCAGTGGTGCAAATAGCGCGCCGCGCTGGGTAATCGTGTAGCCGCCATCGAGCCGCTTGCGGAATGAAAAATCGGCGCCACCGACCGCACAGTCAGTGGGGCCTTCCATAGGTTCGGTGCGCAAAACCGCAGCGACCAGTGGCAGGGTGAGCAACCGGACACCATGGTTGGCCAGAAACCGGCGCGACCAGACACCGCCCGCCAGCACCACCTGTTCACAATCGATTTCGCCTTGCTCGGTCACGACCCCGCTGACCGCCCCGCCGGTGGTCACAAGCTTACGAACCGCACAGTTTTCCACTATCACCGCGCCCTTGGCCATCGCGGCCTTGGCGATCGCGCTGCATGCCATGGTCGGTTCGGCCCGGCCGTCTGAAGGGGTATAGATTCCTCCGACCCAGCTGCCGCTGCTGCCGGGGACCAGATCTGCAATCTGGGCGGGTGTCAAAAGCTGCGAGTCAAGGCCCGAGCCTTTGACCGAATCCAGCCATGTTTCATACACGGCCTGCTCCGTCTCCGTACGCGAGACATAGGCGATTCCCGCCTGACGGAAACCGCAATCGTCTCCCACCCGTTCGGGCATTTCAGCCCACAGCCGTTCGGCCAGCTGCGCCATCGGCAGATCGACCGGCGGACGCATTACCTTGCGTACCCAGCCGAGATTGCGCGAAGACTGCTCGCCGGCAAGTCGTCCCTTTTCGATAACCACAACCGGCACGCCCTGCTCGGCGAGGCACAGAGCCGTCGACAGTCCCACAATCCCCGCCCCAATCACCACCACCGTGGTTTTCTTGGGCAGAGTGCCGGAGGTCTCAACGGGAACGATCTGCGGTGCCATCAGTGAAATCCTTGAAATGCGAAGACAAGCGCGGCTCCCGCCACGCCCAGTATCAGAGCGAAATCAGCAGTTCCTTGACCTCTGCCATCGAAACGCCGCGTATCGCGACCACGTCAATTTCGACCTTATACTGGGTCGATCCCAACGGCGGACAGGTCATCGTCAGCGTCGGATTTATACCGCGCATACGGAGGCCGTAGGCGGTCATCACCGTTTCGACATCTTCCGGAAATTGCACAAACACGCGAGCGGAGACAACATCCCCCAGCCCCGAATCGACCGCCTTCAAAGCAGAAGACAGGTTGTCGAGTACCTGGTTGGTCTGCTCGGTCAGGTCTTCGGGGATCAGTTTGGTAGCCGGATTGCGCCCGGCAGTGTTCGACACAAAAATCATATTGTCGACCGCGACGACACGCGAATAAGAACCATGTTCTTCAAATTTGTTGCCGGTTTTGACCTTGATAACTTGGGGCATGAATCTCTCTTTTCAGATAAAGGAAGGGATAGAGGAAGAGCGCCTATTTCAGGGCGGGCTCCTCCCAAAGATTGAGTTTGACACCGATGCCGTTGGCAATGGCGTTACGGTAAACCATCGTTCCCCAGGCGACGTCCTCGACGGCCATGCCGCCCACCGAAAGGATGATGATTTCTTCGTCATTGCGGCGACCGGGCACGTCACCTGAAACAATCGCGCTCAGATCTTCCAGCGCGTCACGCGCGAGCTTGCCTTCTTCGATCAGGTCAAAATATTTCACGCCGACGGCCGGAATATGAATGTGCCGTGGTGCGGGCAGCTCTTCGAGATAGGCTTCGTAGAGTCCGGAAAAATCCAGTATCTTGCGGATGTCGCTACCGATCATGCCTTCGTCGATATTGCAGGGGGCGGGCATCGACAGAAATGTTCCCGGCCGCACCCATTCGCGATATATGGTGGGATATAGTGAGGGGTCGCCGGTAGCGACGGAGGCACAGAACGTGACGATATCGGAGTCGCGCACCACTTCTTCATCCGTATCGACCACACGTACATTCGATATCTGGGGATAGTTTTCGGCCACCCATCCGGTAAACGCGTCCAGATTGGTCTTGCCTCTGCCCTTGATCTTGACGGTATCGATCATGGGACAAGTGGCCATAAAAGCCGCAAGCGATGTGCGTGCCATGACGCCGGGACCGACAATGCCGACGACGCGCGAATCCTTGCGCGCAAGATGGCGCGCGCCCACACCCGGTATCGCGCCAGTGCGATAGGCCGACAACAGATTGGCAGACATCAGGGCCAAAGGCGCGCCGGTATCGGCATCGTTGAGCATGAATGTCAGGATAGAGCGCGGCAGCCCCTTTTCCCGGTTGCCGACGTTGGAACCGTACCACTTCATTCCCGCCGCGCGAAACGAGCCGCCCAGATATGCCGGCATCGCCATGAAGCGCCGGTCCGTAGTGTTCTTCGGCATCTCCGGAAAAGGAGACTCATCAGGAAACATGACAACCGCTCCATGGGAATTGTTATTCCCGCCGGCCATCCGATAATCGCCGATGTGGAGCAGATGGAACATCTCTTCCATCGCATCTACGCACTTTGCCATATCCGTGACACCGGCGCGGATCATGTCCGGTTCGGACAAATATAGAAAATCGATCTTTGGCAGATCTTGCATGACATCGGATTGACCTTTGTCATTTACGGACAGCTTGGCTCCTTGCTCTCGCTGTCGTTCACCTTCCAAATTGCCAATCGATTCAGACACTCATCCACCTCAAATCAAAGTTTAACACCACAGTTCTCGAGCATTAGCGCGGGAAAAGGCTCAAAGGTCAGGTTTCGGCGATCACGGGAGGGATGTATATTGCAGCTAGGGATTGACCTTTTGCATAATCGGCCATATCTTTTTTCCGGTGATGTCCGAACCTAGCACCGATTTATCGTCGCGCGATGCTGCAAAGGGCAACCTGGGGACGATCAGACTATTGTTCCTCGGCGCTTTGATTGATGCCTTGGCCGACGTCGGGAAGCGGATCGATCCTATTTTGCGCGAATATGGCATGTTCCGCTCACAAATGGACACTCCCTATGAATTCGTCCCGCTGCACCGCTATGTTGCACTGGTTGAAGCAGCGGCGGAAAAATTCGACCGCCCCTATCTGGGCCTTGAAATGGGGGCGAGCTTCGGCCTTGCCGAGATGGGCCCCTTATATGCGCTGCTCCGCGCATCTGGCAATCTGAGGGGGGCGTTGAACTATCTCGTTCTGTTCCAGTCCCGCCTGCAGACCCGCACTCTTTTCGACAGCAAGATGGAGCAACAGACAACCACCTATTTTTATCGGATCGAGGATGAGCGTATCTGGCCGCGCACGCAGGACTCGGAGTTTGCAATCGGCGGATATGCCACTCTGATCAGGCAGCTGATTTCGGCCCGATGGGCTCCGGTTTCGGTTCATTTTGAACATTCGATTAGCGGACGCGAAGACCGTCTGTCGCAATATTTTCGCGCACCCGTGCTGGGCAATCAGCTAAACAACGCACTGGTGATCCGGAACGAGGATCTTGACAAGGGTCTAGCCAGCACGCTGCCTTCCGAAGATCTGAAATTGCGCAGGATTTTGGAATGGCACCTGCTCGACCTGATGGGACCCGGAGCTACGCCAAGCGAGAGCTTCGTGTCCCTGACAAGGGATATCATCGGCCGCTGGCTGGGGCGCACCCATATAGACTGCGCGTCTGTCGCAGCGGAACTCAAACTCTCGGACCGGTCGCTGAGACGCCGCCTGACCGACGAAGGGACCTCGTTTCGCGAACTTCTGCAGGAAGCCCGCAAGGAACGCGCCAAGACGATATTGTCCAAACCGGGAATGTCGCTGGCGGTCGCGGCCGAACAGCTCGGCTATTCGGACACGGCCGCCTTTTCACGGGCGTTCAAGGAATGGACGGGCGTTTCACCCGGCCGATTTCCACATAAGATCGCAGATTGAGCCAACCTGCCACTGACGCAACTGATGAACCTCAGAAGTCAGACGGTTTCGCAATCGGTTGCACTTTGTCCGCATCTGCCTCCAGCAAATATCCCTGCTTTAATGCCGTGCGCTTCGCTGCCTCGAACTTTTTCGCGTAACCGCGGTATGAGCCGTATAACTGCCGCAGCTGTTCGGCTGGCAAGGCAAGCTTGGTGTCATAGACCAGGCCGCAATTCGTTTCCTGTTCGGTCAGATATGTCGCGGAGGGAACCATTATCCAGGGCGGTCGAACACCGCCGACCATATTGCGGCTTGCCGCATCCCTGACCACGGCATTTCCGTTCCGAACAACACGGGGGGCCTTTGGCATGGGCTGTCCAGTGCGAACCCACTTGTCCATCGAGTCCAGCAATGCGGCGGTGACCACTTCTGATGGCTCGTCGTAAAGGGTCTGACACCGGGGGTCATCGCCCTTTCCGACATCATCGGCGAAAAATTCGCGGTGCCGGGTCCCCAGATCAGCCGTGCGCAGATGAGGCATGCCCGTCACCTCATAATAGCGCAACATCGGGTGATCCGTGTCTGCCGGCAGATCGATCCCCTCCAATATGTCATGCATCAGTTCGGATTGGCTATAGACCGTCACAAAAGGTACGTCGGCGGGCATTTTGCGGGGAACCCGCACAACATCACCACCCACTTCCCCAAAGGCCATCTTCCCGGTCATGTAGGCATCGATCAACGGCCTGCCATCAGGCATGCGCCAGCTCTGATGCCGCCCCTGGTCGAGATAGTCCATCCACACCTGCGCGGTCACCGCCCAGCTATTGACATAAACCCGTTCGACCTGAAGCCGACCCATCGGGCCGTCAGGCAGATTGGATTTCAAAAGCAGAGCGAGCTGCGCGCCGATGGCCTGAGACTGCGGCACGAAGGGATCAGGCGCACCGCCGCGCGTAAAACGCTCCGGGTCGTAATAGGAGCCCAGTGGCGCATAGCGTGCATAATCGAATTCGCGCATGAAGTCGAAGTTCACGATGCCAGTATAAAGCTGGTTCGGATCGGGTGCGTTGGCGTCCGCTTCGCCCTCTTCAGGCGGAAATTTAGGGTCCTCCGCCGGTTTATTGATGTTGAGAGTGTAGCCGACATAGGCGTAGCCCTTGCGCAACAAATAGTCGCGCGTGAGAATCCAGCCTGCTCCCCGTTCCCCAAACCAGCTAAAGGGTTCGATCACCACGGTCCCATTGAACTTGGCGGGGTCGGCTGGCCGGCGCACTAGGATTCTCGTGATATAGGGGGCATCGAAAAGGACATCGCCCTTGGCGGTAATCGCCGGACCAATCCCCGAAAGATAAAATTCCTCTTCGACATATTCAGCCTCGGCAAGGTCGCTATATTCGGTCCCACTCCGGTTTGCCGACGACAAGGGTGGCTGGGATGACGCCGGTACCGGAACCGCAACCGGAAGACCAAGAGATTGCGCGGCGACTGGGACAATATGCCCGGCCAGCAACGCAGCTGCGAAAATGGTCCGCCAGAATATGGCTTTGCGCATCTCGTCTCCTTCCAGTCGCCAGTTAGTCAAATGATCAGAAGAACAGCGTTTCCAGCGTGAACCCGATCCAGCGACCAAGGAATATCACGGTAACCCAGAGAATGAACGACAAGGCACCGGACACACGCGCTGCGGTCGGCGGCGGCATATCTTCGTCCCAGTCGGCAATTCTGCGATAGGCCGTGCTGTGGAACCAGACCATGTTGAGCCCGGCTAACGCGATAAACACCAGCTTGAGTAGAAACTGGGTATTGTTGGCGTAGGAGACGGGATTCGACATGAACATCAGCGTTCCGGTAATCGCCACCAGCACGAAGGCCACCCAGGTGTAGGGCAAAAGCTCGGCCGTCAGTCGCTTGGCGCTTGGACGATGCGCAGCCACGCCAAATAGCCTGAGATCGACGATCAGAATGGTGCCAAACACGACTGCAAGTCCCAGTACATGAAGGGATTCCAGGATCGGAAAGGCATTGACGTTTTCGCGAATGGTCGAGGATATCGACATATCATTTATTTGTTGCAGAACTGATTCAAGATTCATGATGAAAAATTCCGTTGATTCGAGGAAGGCGACCTATGCCGCAGACATGGCGATCAGGTGTAAGCGATGAACCGACCGCAGAAGATTATGGCGCACCAGATCAGGATCATCAGCCACCCGAGCGCCTTGGACGCCTCGGGAGGATTTTCCCCTTCGGTTACACCATCGTTTTGAAGAAGCGACTTGCGAGCCTTCAAGGTGACAAGGCTCGCTCCCGCGACCAACGCCATCTTCGTCCAGAATATCGTGTTGCCCAAGGTCCGCGCAGGTTCGGCCACCACGAGTACCAGGCCGGTCAATAGCAGGACGATCAGTGCAACTTTCATCCAGGGCAGGTAGCGGCGGAGCAGATCCGCTGCCGGGCGGTCCGTTGCAAGGACGCCCGCAAAACGAAGTTCGGTCAGAAGTGCGGATCCGATTACTACGGCAATCGCAAGAATGTGGATCGTCTGGATGTTCGGTATGATCCAGGTGATTTGTCGCAACTCGGTCGAAACCGAAGTGGCATAGAGCCAATCACCAAATGTGGATATGGACATTGTTATTTCCCCTCTTTCTGAGTTTTCCCCTCTCTGCCGGGAGGGCGGCCGACGGACATCGCCTGTCGGTATTTGTTGCCCTGACCCTACAGGTCCAAAGGCCGGTTCCTAGTGGTGAAACGGTACGATACCGGTACAACTCGCTGTTCTGAGACGCCGGTCGCACTGCGTGCGGTAGCGGTTTTTTTGAATAAAATCGTTCTAAAACAGGGTATTGAACGCGACCTTCCTCCATGACATGCATCAAAAGCTGCGTTTCACGCCAAACCTTACCTGTCTCGGTTCGGTAATCTTGCTATTATATCCTTCAATCCCGCCAGCCGGCTCTCCCGGTAATCGCGTCGCATAGAAATAATCCACATCGTGGGCCTTGCTGTTCAATATATTGAGCAGTTCGATTGAAAATGCCCACTTGCCTGGCGTGTAGGCAGCACGGGCGTTGACCAATGTGGTGGCACTGCCCTTCGCGCTATAATCCTCGTTCAGCGCATGAGGCCCCAGATGGCGAACACGCAGCGAGGCGTTGAAACGGTCGAAGCGGGTGGCGAGGCCCAGCTCGCCTGAATTTCTTAAAGCGCCTGGTATATAATTGGCTCCAGCCGGCAAATCGGCATAGCGACTTTTTGCTGCTGTCCAGACCGCATCGACGGTCAACCAGTCGCTGAGCTTCCACCATGCGGTAAGCTCGTAACCTTGGCGACGCCCAGCGCCGCTGGGTTCAACCGCTCCGGAATCACCGACATAGATCAGCTCGCTGGCAATTCGGCTCCACCAGTAATTTCCGGTGAGAACAAGCCGGCCGCGCTCGAACCGGACACCCAGCTCGCGAAAATTGCCTTTGACCAGGCCGGGCGCGGCATCGGTCGGTGCCGTGACCCCCCTGGCATCGTTGCTGTGAAAACCCTGGCCATAATTCCCATAGAGGGCCAGTCCGTCGGTGACTTCGACATTTGCACCAATACGCGGCGAATAAATGCTGTCCTTGACCACGCCACCCCAAGCGTCACCAGCCAATGGCTTCGTCTCAAAACGATAGAAATCGCCGCGCAGCCCGCCAGTTATCATGACCGCCGGTGCCGGCCTCCATTGCACCTCGGAATAGACTGCAGCAGAATCTTCCCGCACGGCAAATTTGCTGCGGGTAAAATCGACGATTCCCTTTACGCTGTGGTCCAGCCCGACCTGGGAGATATCATCTGCCCGCCCTTCGGCTCCGATCGTCACGCGCAGGTCTTCGCCAAGCCTGAAGCCTTTCTCTACCCTGCCGCCATAGCCCCACATTTTCTCATATTGTCGCAGCTGGTCACCATTTACCGGATCATCGAGAAAATAGGTGAAGTTGGAAAACAGGCTCCAGTCATAATGCTGCGCCCAGAGGGTCAGCCGCCAATCCTCCGCTCCGTCGATATTGAGCGTGAGCGTTTGCCGGTCGGTCCTCCCGGTCAGAGACGGATCTAGCGTGTCATAAGCGTCGTCAAGCAATGTCCCGATCGCGCGTTCTGGAATTTGCTCCGTCGGATTCCACCGCGCACTATAGACATTCCCGCTCAGACTTATTCGGCCAAGGGGCAGATCGATCCCATATTTGACCAGTCCCGAATAGCTCTTCAAATCCTCCGGCAACGCCCATGGACCGTCATTATATTTGGCCTGGCCGATGAACATCAGATCACCTCCGGCCAGGGATGTCGACCCCCCTGCGACCAGCCGCTGATAGTCATAGCTGCCAACCTCAAGCGAGACGAAGGGTTCAAGCCTGTCCTTGGTCGTGATGCGTGCCGAAGCGACAAACCCAAAATCGCCGTCCTCCGCCCGATAGGGCCCTTTGCGATATTCGATCCGTTCGACCGATTCAGGAATCAGGCCGCCGACATCGAGATATCCCTGCCCATGTCCATGGGTCCGCAAATTCATCGGCATACCGTCTATGCTGAGCGAAAAATCGGTGCCGTGATCAAGATTGAAACCCCGCAGAAAATATTGGTTCGCTTTGCCGCCGCCGGAATGTTGCGTGGCGATCAGTCCCGGAACGGCCTCCAGCAGTTCCGCCGGGCGAAGCAGCGGCCGGTCGGCCAGATCATTGCCTGCCACGGCCCCTTCGCTTGCGGCAACCGCAGACCCGATGCGATGTTCGCCACGGGCGGTCACGACAATCACGGGTTCGTCTGCGCTGCCAAGATCTTCGGCAGCAGCTGGCACTGCCATTGCTCCGCTCAGCAGACCGCATGGGATCCATAGCAGTCTGGCGTTCCGGCGCAGGCCTGTTTCTCGTAGTTTCCTGACGCAAAACATCTTACCCGGCATGATCATTCCTCTCATATTGTTATGAGCAGGAGGGTGGCAGGTTGAACATCGGGGGCAAGTTACGAACGGTTCGCAATATCACCTAGCGAAGCCAATTGTCTTGTCATGATCAAAGCAGGAAAGTCGCTTTGCCGTCGTAACTCTGCGGACTTATGCAGTATCATCCATTATTTGCAATCTGTAACATCACTGTAACCTGTCCGTTACCACGAATATGTTTGAGCCGGGCGACAAGAGTGACAAACTGGTTGCACCCGGCCCGTTACACTGTCTTTCGGGCGATTGAGATGGAGAAAAGCAGATGCGGATGCTCTGGAAACTCGGAAGCGTGATGATATTTTGCCTTGCCAGTTGTACGGCGAGCGAAGAGGGCGATGCGCCGCAAGCCTCTGCCAAGACAATGATGGCAGATCATGTTCAGCCAACCGCAGAGGTTTACTGGAATGCGGTCCAATATATCAGCGACGAAAATGGTTCGCGGGAAATCGTCCCGGAAAGCGAAGCGGAATGGCAACGCACCGAGCAGGCTGCCCAAAAACTGAAGAAGCTCGGTGAAGATCTGAAGCTTCCGGAATATGCGGCCAACAGAGGCTCGGACTGGAAAGATTTTGCGCAGGGTCTCGTCGATGCGGCCGGTCAAGCCGAGCAAGCGGCCAAGGCCCATAGTCCGGACAAGGTGCTCGAAGCGGGCGGCACTGTTTATAATGTCTGCAGCGCCTGTCATGAAGTCTATATGCCGGTCCCCAGTGGTCTGGCTCCCACGGACCAGAGCACGCCGTCAACATCCGAATGAAGCCAGCCACTCGCCTCGCCTGGATTACGGCTGCATCGCTTGTGATTCTGGTATGGTCGGGCGTGGCACTTGCCCATGATGTGGCGCAAGGAGACCGCGCGTTTGTCGAGGCAACCAAGGGTCCGGCATTCTTCCCGTTTCTGTACCTCGGTGCAAAGCATATGGTTACGGGCTATGACCATATCCTGTTTCTCATCGGCGTCGTCATGTTCCTTCGCCGCACCCGCGATGTCGTGCTCTATGTATCGATGTTTACCATCGGACATTCGCTGACCTTGCTGCTGGGCGTTCTTTTCAAGACCGGTGCCGACAGTCATCTGGTCGATGCGATCATCGGACTGTCAATCGTCTACAAAGGCGCCGAAAACCTCGGTTGGCTAAAACAAGTCGGCTGGTCGGTCGACACACGCCTGGCGGTGCTGATATTTGGCCTTTGCCACGGCCTGGGTCTCGCCACCAAGCTGATGAGCCTCTCGATCTCTCCTGATGGCCTCATCTTTAACCTGCTCAGTTTCAATCTTGGCGTTGAGCTGGGCCAGATCCTCGTTTTGCTTTTCGTTGTCAGTCTACTGAACGCTTGGCGTTCTAGCCCAGGTTTCGAAAAACGCGCGACAGTTACCAACTGGTTTCTGGTCGCCGCCGGTTCGCTCATTATCATCAATCAAGCAGGGGAGTATTTTGCAACATGAATAACCACCAACCGGTAAGCGGCAGCAAGCACCGCAAGACCATCATTCTCGCATCTTGCGCGGTTCTCGCATTGGGAGCCATCGGCGTCCTGTTCGTGCTCCCGGCGGAAACCGGGATCGATCCCACCGGCTTTGGCGAGACAAGCGGCCTGACCAACATCGCCAATCCTGCGGCCGGCAAGTTTCTGGAACGGGGCCTGAAGCGGGAGGGCGTGTTCACGCCCTCCGCCAGCCCGCTCACGCCCGAGCCGGGTGTGAGCGATCACTGGACGCATGTGCTGCATCCCTACGAAGAGATCGAACTGAAATATATGCTCGACAAGGGCGCACCGATCACCTTCGCGTGGAGCGCCGACGCCCCTCTTGCCTTTGACATGCATGCCCATCCCTTCGACGGTGGCGAGGAACTGACCGAAAGCTACGCTATCGATAAGGCTGACCACCAGAGTGGCCGCTATGTGGCAGCGTTTTCGGGAATTCATGGGTGGCACTGGCAGAACCGGAGTATGGCACCGGTCCGCTTGACGCTCGATGCTTCGGGCAAAATCAGCGGTTCGAAAATGCTGGATGGACGATCCGAACAGGATCGCGCTCTTACCTCCAAGAAAGATTAGGCCTTAGCCTGTGTCGGTGCCCTAGCCCCACACGCGTTGGGAAAAGTCGAGCCGCAGCGGATCCAATCCGCTGCGGCATATTTTTTGGCCTGCTTTCGTCCTAGAACTGATATCCCAGATTAAGCCCGACAGTGCGCGGCTGGGCATAGTTGAACCAGTTGGCGTTGAAGGTGCTCTGGTTGTAGAAACCCCCACCGATGATGCCATGCTTGTTCGTCACATTCTGTACGAAGACGTTGAGGTTCCAGTTGTTGAAATCGAGCCCGGCGTGGAGGTCGAACTGGACATAGCCGGGATAGCTGGCACGCAGTGGCGCATCAGCGGCAGAGGGGACGAATTCACCCTTGCGCTCACCGACATAGGTTGCCGATGCCCCGAACGAGGCGGTGACATCGCCATCAGAGACAGGCGCCTGATAATCAAAAGAGAATCGACCCGAATTCTTGCTGGAGAAGGGAAGCCGATCACCGGCGGCCGCAAAGATTACGTCGGATGCAAAGCTCTCGCGCAGCGTTGCGTCGACATAGGCCCACCAGGCTTTCAACGTTAGCCCTTCGACTGGCCTGGCTTCGAGCGCAATTTCAAAACCCCGGCTGCGCGCCTTGCCCGCATTGCTGTTATAGGTGAATGTGCCAAGCGAAGACACCTGGGTGATCTGGATGTCCGTCCAGTCGATATTGAACAGCGAGACGTCATAGGACAACGCCCGATCCAGCAGGTCGCCCTTTGCACCAATCTCGTAGTTCACGGTCTTGTCGGGCTTGAACTGGCAGGGTACCGGCTCGGCAGGATCTTCGCTGCAACCTGCATTGGGTCCGCCCGGCCGATAGCCCGTCGCAAGACGCCCATAAATCATATGGTCTGGTGTGGGCTTGAAGCGCGGCGTGATCTGATATGTGAAAGAACTGCCGTGGGCCTCTGGACTGGTCGTACTATAGAACGGATCCGCCGGATAGGGCGCACCCTGGAACCATTCACGATGGTTCATTTTCTGGTCATTCTCACTGAAACGACCGCCGAACTGGATATCGAACTGGTCCGAAAGCCTGGCAGTCAGATTAGCGAACGCGGCATATTCTTGATATTTGATATCGTCGCGCCAGACCACGGGCACCCCATAAACGTCGCCATTGTCGGGATTGATGGCAAATGTATCGATCGTGTAATTGCCCTTTTCATGCGTGTAAAATCCGCCGACGATCCAGTCGAAACTGTCGCCGAACGTACCGGACAGTCGCGTTTCATGCGAGACCTTGTCGACATCATAAGTCTGCAGCAACACATTGCCGAATTCGGGGATTGTCGGCGGGAAGATGGCAGGAAACAGGAAAATCGTCAGCGGTGAGGCGGTAAAATCCTGATTGTCATAATTGGCGGAGCGCGAGAAAGACGTGATCGAGGTCAGATCCACGCCGCCCAGATCGGCGTTGATCTCCGCCCGGTACATCTGCAGGTCGGACTTGCTGCGACCGGAACCAATCTGATCGGTCTGCTGATAAAAGGAACCCGTCTGCGTATCAACATTCGAAGACCCGTAAATGTCGCGCACCTGGTACATCGCGCCAAGAGTCAGAGAGAACGTGTCCGAAGGTTCCCACAAGGCAGTCAGGCGACCGCCTGTCACGCGCGACGAATTGACATCATTTTTACCGGTGCGCACATTGTCGATATATCCGGGCTCCTTGCGGGTGTAGGCACTGGCCCGGACCGCCACTGTGTCCCCCAGAGGCACATTGATCGCGCCACGGACATTATAGCCGAACGATTGGCCACCACCGCGAATCATGTTCACGCCACCCCCGATCGAACCGCTAAACTCGCTCAATTCCGGAGCGATCGTCACATATTTGACGAGCCCCCCCATGCTGCTGGCACCGTAGAGCGTGCCTTGCGGTCCGCGCAGCACCTCAATCCGGGACAGCTCTGATGGATCGATATCCGGAGCCGCCCCGTAGAGACCACCCTGCCCGGTAGAAGAACCGTAGGGCACGCCGTCGATCGTAAAGCCGACCACTGGATTGCCGGTTACCGGGCTGGTTGTGATGCCGCGAATGGCGAGCTGCGCCCGGTTGTTCTGAAACTGCAGATTGACGCCCGGCACGCTGGCAAAGAAATCCTGTGCCTTCGTCTGGTTCTGCTGGAGCAAAGCATCACCCGAAACTGCTGTCAGCGGAACTGGCACATCTTTAAGCCGCTCCTCGCGCTTCTGGGCAGTGACGATGATTTCATTCGAGATCGCCTCTTGCTTGATTTCAGTCTGAGCTTGCGCCGTAGTGGCTCCTAAAGCCAGACTTAGCAGTACTGACCCGGACAACGGAACGGCCGACAATCTGGCAATTCTTCTTTTGGTATCATGCATAATATATTCTCCCTGATAAATATTTTGGCTGCCATATTTGACCGCATTTAGCGGTTCGGATGACCAGTCCCTTCTGCAAATCTCGTTGTTAAATGGGCTTTTGGTGCCACGCGCGCTCTTGGTTGGCGGGCTTTGCGCCGGCGCCACCAGAGCAGGACCCCGGTCACCGATATACCGACAACAAGCATCCCGAAGGCAGACACGGCGATCTGCCACGCGCGACCGCCAATGGCTGTCACGTGCAAGGCGATCAGCCAGTTTGTAACAGTATTGCCTGCTCGCTGTCCGGTCGGCAGTTGCAGCCCCAGAAACCGACCATCGTGCGCATCAATCGCTATGGTCGCCGCGGTGGCCGGTGAATTGGTTTCGGTTGGGTTGCCTTGCGCATCCAGCAGGTCGCGCGAGGTGTGCATCAAAAAGAAGTAAATGCCCAGATCACGTCGATATTCGATCGCCGCAGGCTTACCCAGAGTGAAGCCTTCAGCCTGGGCCTGTTCCGCGAAATAGCGCTGTCCCAACTCGGCCGCCCTGAACCAGTCGACGGGCGGATTGAGCAACGGCTGTGCCAGAGGCGCGCGTGGAGGACGCTCCTGAAAATGCGCATATTCCGCAAATTTACTGACGAAGCCGGCATAGGGGCCGCCCAGATTGAGTGCGAAGCCCGTGATCGCGAAAATCATCAGCAGGGGCCATAGCCATAGCCCAGATGCGCGGTGCCAATCCAGGATCTGGCGATTGGAATTGGCATCGCGGCTGATTTTCCAGGAAGTGGACCAGCGCTTGACAAACGGTCTGGGCGTGCGGCCGTTCCTGGCAGGCTTCGCCTTTGGCGGAAGCGTCAGATAAAAACCTGCGATGCATTCCACCGCCCAGACTAGGCCCAATGTGCCGATCAGCAATATGCCAACGCCAAGCGGAAATATCAGCGCATAATGCAGATAATAGAGAAACGAAAACAGGCCATCGGGCTTCAGGGTCGCTTCACCAATTATTCGCTGCCCGAGACGCTCACCGGTATAAGGATTGGCAAAGACTTCATCATAATCGATCGGAAAAGGCTTGCCGGTAGCCGCGTCGATCGCCGGCATGACCCGGGAAAATAGCGACTGGTCGGGATGTTGGGGAAGCTGCAACGAGAAGACATGCGACCGCGGGTCCTCTGTTTCAAGCCGTTCACGAATGACGAGAGCGTCGTGCAGCGTCCACCCCTCGGGCTGAGGCTCCACAATCCGCATATCGGCATTAAAGCTATTTTCAAGATCGTCATAAAAAGCGATGATACTGCCCGTGCCGGCAATGATAATAAGGAAGACGGCAAGCAGAAGCCCAAGGTACCGATGGACCTTAACAACCCCGCTTTGTAATGCCGTCGGCCTGCTCAAACGCTTTCTCCACGACGCAATTCACGGGACAGCATCTTCGGCGGTTGATCGACATCTGCATGGCTTGTCCGCAGCAACGGAGCAAACCGGAATATCAGCCTATCGGACCCACCTTTGGTGCAGTTCCCTGTGACATATTTAAGTCAGCGCAGAATGACACATGCCGCGCCAGACAGAATTGCCCGGGTGGTCCGAAACATTGTAATTTCGGCCAAGGCTGCTTGTGCGGATAAGAGATGTGAATAAGGGAGCCACGCGCGGACGCCAATTTTCCGGCGTTATTGGTAATTTTTCAGTCAATTAGCGCGCAAGAAACTATACTTCCTTTTCGGCCAGATCGGCATCATATTCGGCAATCGCTTCGCGCGCAATACGGGTTGAGTCCATTCCTGCGGGGATGCCGCAGTAGACGGCGACCTGCAGCAGCGCCTCACGGATTTCTTCGCGAGTAAGGCCATTGCGCAGCGCGGCCTTGACGTGCAATTTCAGCTCATGCGGACGGTTTAGCGCGCTGATCATACCGATGTTGAGCAAGCTGCGGTCCCGCCTGGACAAGCCTTCGCGCGACCAGATTTCGCCCCAGCAATAGCTGCTCGACAACTCCTGCATCGGGCGACTGAAATCGTCGGCTTGCTCAAGCGACCGGGCGACATATTCGGCTCCCAGAACTTCGCTGCGAAGGGCCAATCCCCTGGCCAAGCGATCATCGTCCATATTCAATTCCTTCATCAGCCTAGTTTTCGAGGCCGCCAATCAGACAATATTTGATGTTCATATATTCGGCCAGACCATGGCTTGAGCCCTCCCGCCCGAAGCCAGATTCCTTGACGCCGCCGAACGGAGCGACCTCGGTTGAAATCAGTCCGTCGTTGACCCCGACCATCCCATATTCCAGCCCTTCCATGAAACGCCATTGGCGACGAAAATCGGCGGTATAGACATAAGCAGCCAAGCCAAAAGGCGTGTCGTTCGCGATCCGCATCGCCTCGCTTTCGTCAGTGAAGCGGAT
>CAWUKF010000011.1:0-22669 GCA_963922745.1 uncultured Sphingomonadales bacterium | reverse complement strand
CCGCCGCCCCCGGGGGGCAGGCTAACGACATTGTTGCTGCCACCACCGCCACCGCCGCAAGCCGAAAGCAGCGCCGCCAGCGCCAGTATCGAACCGGATTTCCGCAATGCCATGCTATCCCCTTTCGCCAGACCGGACGAACCGTGAGACCCGCAGCCTTAACCCAATATGACCGGCCCTGATAGGTGGAGAAGGGGTCCGCACAGAAAAAATCCGCCGGCATCGCTGCCGACGGATAGTTTTTCCTCCCCAGGAAAACTGGTTTGTTCGGGTGCCCCGAAGGGGCAGGGCACCCGAGCCCGTATAACTTAGCCGAACTGGTTCATCGTATTGTGCGCACCACCGGCCTTCAGCGCGGCTTCACCGGCGAAATATTCCTTATGGTCATCGCCAATGTCGCTGCCCGACATGTTCTGATGCTTGACGCAGGCGATCCCTTCGCGGATTTCCTTGCGCTGCACGCCGAGGACGTAGCCCAGCATGCCGGCGTCGCCGAAATATTCCTTGGCCAGATTGTCGGTCGACAGGGCCGCGGTGTGATAGGTCGGCAGCGTGATCAGGTGGTGGAAAATACCGGCGCGCTTCGAGCCATCCGCCTGGAAGGTGCGGATGCGCTTGTCAGCCGCTTCGCCCAGTTCGGTATCATCATATTTCGCAGCCATCAGATCATCGCGGTCATATTCCGACACGTCCAGCCCCTCGGCTTTCATCGCGTCATAAACCTGCTGACGGAAGTTCAGCGTCCAGTTGAACGACGGCGAGTTGTTATAGACCAGCTTGGCATTAGGAACGACTTCACGGATCCGGTCCATCATGCCGGCAATTTGCTCGACGTGAGGCTTTTCGGTTTCGATCCACAGCAGGTCGGCACCGTTCTGCAGCGAGGTGATGCTGTCGAGTACGCAGCGGTCTTCACCGGTGCCCGGTTTGAACTGGAACAGGTTCGATGGCAGACGCTTGGGCCGCAACAGCTTGCCGTCGCGGTTGAGGATGACATCGCCGTTCTTCGCGGTGGTGGGGTCAATCTCTTCGCAATCGAGAAAGCTGTTATACTGGTCACCGAGATCACCGGGTTCGTTGGAAACCGCAATCTGCTTGGTCAGGCCGGCACCGAGCGAGTCGGTACGAGTGACGATAATGCCGTCTTCGACGCCCAGCTCAAGGAAAGCATAGCGGCAGGCTCGGATCTTCGCGAGAAAATCCTCGTGCGGCACGGTAACCTTGCCGTCCTGGTGACCGCATTGCTTCTCGTCCGAAACCTGGTTCTCGATCTGCAAAGCGCAAGCACCCGCTTCTATCATCTTTTTCGCGAGCAGATAGGTCGCTTCCGCGTTACCAAAGCCGGCATCGATATCGGCAATGATCGGCACGACATGGGTCTGGAAATTTTCAACCTTGTCCATCGCCGCTTTTTCTGCCGCTGTATCACCGGCTTCGCGAGCCGCGTCAATGTCGCGGAACAAGAGGTTCAATTCGCGGGAGTCCGCCTGGCGCAGGAAGGTGTAAAGCTCTTCGATCAGGGCAGGCACCGAGGTTTTTTCATGCATCGACTGGTCGGGCAGGGGGCCAAATTCGCTGCGCAGGGCCGCGACCATCCAGCCGGACAGATAAAGATAGCGGCGCTTGGTATCGCCGAAATGCTTCTTGATCGAAATCATCTTCTGCTGCGCGATAAAGCCGTGCCAGCAACCCAGCGACTGGGTATATTTGGAACTGTCGGCATCATAGGCGGCCATATCCTCCCGCATGATCGCGGCGGTATATTTGGCAATGTCGAGGCCGGTCTTGAACCGGTTCTGCAACTGCATCCGGGCAACGGATTCGGCGTCGATTCCGCTCCACGTGCCATTATGGGTGTTGATCAGACTGTCTGCTGAGCTTTTAAGATCGTGATAGGACATGATGGTTCCTTAAACTGGGGAGGTGTTATGCGTTATGCTGTCAAATAATTTTCAGCCTCTGCCGAGCCTTTTGGTGCAATTTTCAGCGTTGGAACAGAGTTTTTTGTAAACTTTCTAGTCGCAATGTCAGGGAATGGAGCTTTTTCTATGATAATTTGTAAGTATATTTACAATAAACTTTGAGCGATCTCGCGCTACGCAGGGGGTTTCCCAAAAAAACCAATTCCATGGCGGAAGAGATCACGGGACGTATCGCTGATCTCTGCAGATTTAAGTATGATAACCTATTGAGGACCTTCGTCCCCGACCTTATATTTAGGAGACACCCTGTTCGAAGGCCAAGTCATGATTGCAACAAAATTCACGGACAGCCAAAAAGTCCTGGTGGTTCGCTTTACCGGTGAACTGAAGGCCGAGGATTTCGCCGGCGTGGCGCGGGCGATGGATGACCATATCAACGAGACCGACACGATTCCGAATCTGGTGCTTCATGTGCCGGAAATACCGCACTGGGAGTCCTTTCATGCGTTGAAGGCGCATTTCAGGCTGGTCAGGGAGCATCACCGGCTGATCAAGAAAATAGCAGTGGTCAGCGACATGCTGGCCTTCTCGATCATGCCCTATATCATGGATCACTTCCTGTCTGCCAAGGTTCGCCATTTTCAAGAAGACCATGCGGACGAGGCCATTGCCTGGGCGGAAGCGCTCGACGACCATCCGGGCTCGTTCGAAATATTGGACGATGTGCCGGGCGATGTGCTTGGGATCAGGGCACAGGGCATCATCACGGCGCAGGATTATGAACAAACCCTCATGCCGCTGGTGGAAGAAAAGCTCAAAACCCATGACCGGCTGAAGCTTCTTTTCGTCCTGGATGACGCATTCGAAAGCTATTCCGAAGCCGCGGCCTGGGACGATATGCGCTTCGGCTTTCGCCATTTCGGCGATTTCAGCAAGATCGCGATCGTGACCGACCGGGACTGGATCCGGCATGGGGCAAAGCTATTCGGTCCGCTGATAGGTGCCGAGGTTCACATTTTTGCCGGCAACGAGTTGGACGCAGCGCGATCCTGGATCAGGATCTGATTGCAAACTGCCATCAGCGACACCAAACCGCGAAATCGTACAGCCTCCGGCACGATCAAAAATCACAAGCGCTTTCGATAATCGCCGGCTCTCCAGGGGGCCGCTGACCGCGGATATGCAGGCCCGGTTTCACCCAAAAATCTCTAAGCCACCGGTTTTTTTAATGATTGGAATGAATTAATCGCTGCGAAAACTTGTCAGTTCGGATAACGAGGGGGCCATCAACAAGCGAATGACCACTCGGACAGAGAAAACGCGGAATGACTGATGACATAAAATCGCATGACAAGCTGCTGCCGACGACTCTGGCAGCTCTTGGAATAGTCTTTGGGGATATCGGAACAAGCCCGCTCTACGCTTTTCGCGAGAGCTTCCTCGGTTTGGCGCATCTCGACGTTACCCAGGCCCATATTTTCGGCGTATTGTCGATGATCACCTGGTCGCTAATCATCGTCATTTCGATCAAATATCTGTTGGTCGTGATGCGCGCAGACAATGACGGGGAAGGCGGCATCATTGCGCTGGTGTCTCTGCTGCAGACCAAAGTGTCCGGCAAGTCTCGCACTCGCCACATCCTTGTCATCGCAGGTCTGTTCGGCGCTGCCTTGCTTTATGGTGATGGGGCGATCACCCCGGCCATTTCCGTCCTCAGCGCGCTGGAAGGACTGGAACTGGTGACTGCTGCTTTCACGCCATTTGTTATCCCGCTGACGATCGGGATTTTGATTGGCCTGTTTTCGATCCAGCGTTTCGGCACGGCCAAGATCGGCCGGGTATTTGGTCCGATTCTGATCATCTGGTTTACGGCGCTGGCCCTGCTTGGCTTGCGCGGCATTTGGATGGAACCCGGCATCCTGTTAGCACTCAGTCCAACCTGGGCACTCCAGTTCATGATTTCCGAACCAAATACCGCGTTCCTGGTAATGGGGACGGTGTTTCTGGTAGTGACGGGCGGCGAGACGCTATACGCGGACATGGGCCATTTCGGGGTAAAGCCGATCAAGCTGGCCTGGTTTGCGCTTGTGCTGCCGGCTCTGCTGCTCAACTATTTCGGCCAGGGCGCCCTGGTGCTCTCCGACAATCAGGAAATTGCACAGCCATTCTTCCACCTCGCGCCGGAATGGGCGCTCATTCCGCTGATCATTCTCGCGACCATCGCCACTGTTATCGCCTCGCAAGCAGTTATTTCCGGCGTTTTCTCTCTTACCCGCCAGGCAATGCAATTGGGGCAATTGCCCCGCATGGCGGTGGTGCAGACCGACGGTGAGGAATTCGGCCAGATTTATATTCCGTTCGTCAACTGGATGTTGCTGTTCGCCACGATCGGACTGGTTCTGCTGTTCCGTTCGTCCGGCAATTTGGCATCGGCCTACGGCCTGGCCATTGCCATGGACATGGTCATCACCACCTTCCTGACCCTGTTCGTGCTGGCGAGATGGGGCTGGAACAAGGCATTGCTGGTGGGCCTGGCGGTCATCTTCATCCCGCTCGATTTTGCCTATTTCGGTGCCAATATCGTGAAGTTCTTCGACGGCGGCTGGTTCCCGGCGATCGTTGCCGTGCTGATTTTTACGGTGATGACGATCTGGACCCGAGGCCGGAAAAAACTGCGCGAACAGGTAAAACATGGCGAGATGGAAGCGTCCGAATTCGTCAAGCGGCTGCCCTCCAGCTCGATCCTCCGGGCACCCGGCACAGCCATCTTCATGACATCCTTGTCCAAGGGTGTGCCGACCTCGTTGCTGCATCACATAAAGCACAACAAGACGCTGCACGAAAATGTGGTTCTGCTGCACGTCGAAATTCGGCCGACCGCCAAAATTGCGCGCGACGAGCAGATCAACATCGAAACGCTCGGCACCAATTTCTACCGCGTAACGTTCAACTACGGATTCAACGAGCGGATCAATATTCCCAATCGGCTTAAACGATGCAAGGCAAGTGGCCTTGATCTCGATTTCGACAAGGCCAGCTATTATCTGGGACGTGAAACGATCGCTTTCAAACGCTCTGCAAGCGTGATCCGCGGGATCAGCAATTCTGTCTTTTCCTTTCTCAATCGCAATGCTGGCCGGGCCACTTTATTCTACGGCATTCCGCCAAACCGCGTCGTGGAACTGGGCTCCCAGGTCGAGATCTGAAGCCGGCGGCCTTCGTGAAGTCACGGGCCTGAGCAGCATCTGCGCGGTTGGCCCGCAAGCAATGGTCCGTCCGAGCCCGCGATTCCCATCGCCACGCCATCGACCCACCCCCAATGCAACGTTTCGCCGCGGCAGCGGTATGGAATATGGGGACAGCAGGATTGCCGGTCTCCGGGACCCGAAGGTCCGCAGGATCACACTACATTTCTGTGCTGCGATCCGGCAACTGGAGGGCATTGAAAAAAGGAATGACCCAATGTTACGTTTAGCCATCGCATTTCTGGTTATCGCACTGATCGCCGCTGTTCTTGGTTTTGGAGGAATTGCCGGCGCTTCGGTAGGGATCGCCAAAATCGTGTTCCTCATATTCATCGTTCTGTTTGTGATCGGCGCAATCGCGCATTTCATGCGAAGAGCCTGATTCTCTCACAACCATGTCTCGACCAAAGGCGGGTCGGCTGCAAAAGCCCCGCCTTTGGTTGGCACAGGTTCAGACGACCACTTGTTTCCGGTGTAGAAACCATCAGCTGGCACCGATGATGGTCTCCTGATCGCGTTGTCAGGAATAGAGGTGCGCACAAAGTGGTGGTGAAATTTTCGCGGTGGGCTTTCCTACAGATAACCAAATAGGTTATATCGACTGTATGACTGACAAAAAATCACCCCCAAAATCCGCCCCTTCCGCAGAAATTGACAGCCCGGCTCCTGCCCGGGACGCTCACGGCCACAATCCAGATGACTATGACTGGGTCCCGGTTTTGCGAAAGCGACGCAAGGACGGATGGACGCCTGAGCGGCAGCGCGCCTTTATTGGAGCGCTTGCCGATACCGGCGAGGTGATAGCAGCGGCGCGCAGTGTCGGCATGTCGGATTCCTCTGCCTACAGACTACGCCGCTCCCCCGGTGCAGAACGTTTTGCTGCGGCCTGGGAGGCGGCTCTGGCTGCATCATCCGGCCGGCTGATCGATATTGCCTTCGAACGCGCGATCAATGGCGTCGATGACGAAATTATCGACAAGGAAGGCAGGCATATCTTCACGAAGAAAAAATATAATGACCGGCTGCTGATGTTCCTGATCCGCGCCCATGGCCCGGCCCGCTACCGCACAACGCACCGGGATGGCGGAGCGGGAGAGGAGGCCGAGACCGTACCGGCTTGCCTGCGCGTTTCGGAAGCCCTCAAACTGCTCGGGCCGGAACCGCCTGCCGAGCCGGAAAAGTTACTGTCACCGGACGCGCTTGAGGATGCGCTGGAAATTGCCGATATCATGGATGGTAAATTGCCGCACTGGCATCGTCAGGATCGGACGGGTGATCAGGAAGACCCCATGCTGTCCAAAAACTTCGGAAAGCTTACAATAAGCAAGCTGCAAATAACTGATAATGATAATGAAAATGACAGAGAATAAAGTGAAATCGGTGATCGGAAAAAACCGTTCTTGGCCTGAACTTTCACGAACTTTGGACGGCGCGTACCGATGTGACGCCCCTGTCTAGAGCGGCCAGATCAGCGGAATGATGGTAATCGACGTGATCGCGACGAGCAAGGTCAGCGGCAGGCCGTATCGGGCGAAATCGAGGAAACGGTAGCCGCCGGCCCCATAGACAAGGGTGTTGGTCTGATAACCTATCGGCGTCAGAAAACTCGCGCTCGCGGCAAACATCACCGCTACCACGAAGGGCCGCGGATCGACGCCCAGCGACAGTGCCAGCTGGATTGCGATCGGCGTCACAACTACCGCAACGGCATTGTTGGTCACGAGTTCGGTCAGCAGCAAGCTCAGCAAATAGGTGGCGGCCAGCGCATAGATTGGCGAGATTCCTGACAGCCAGGGCGTTGCCGCCGCAACCAGCATCTCCACCAGACCCGCGTTTTCGAGCGCTGTTCCGATCGCCAGCATTGCAACGATCAGGCCGATGATGCGCCAGTCAACCGAGGCAAAGGCCTCGTCCGGCTCGATACAGCGGGTGACCAGAACCGCAGCCATGCCCAGCACCGCGAGGCCGGCAATCGGCATCACGTTGAAAGACGCGGCCAGGACCACCGCCAGGATCACTGCAATCGCGATCGGGGCCTTGTGTCTTCTGAAGCCGCGCGTCTTGGGCTCGCTGACATTCATCAGATTCTCGCCTCCAACCAGTCGCCGTATATTGGCCTGCGCCCCTTCCAGCAACAGCGTGTCGCCGACCTGCAATTTGGTGCTGTCATATTGTTCAGTGAGATTGCTGCCCCTGCGGTGCATGGCAATCGGATGCACGCCATAGCGCTGTGGCAGCGCCGCTTCCTTCAGGCTCTGGCCGATCAGATGTGCGTCGGAGAGCAGCAATATTTCCGCCAGAATCGATCGGTGCGAAGACATTGGAACAAACTGCTGGCTGATATCGCTCTTTGTCAGCGGCAGCTTTCCGCGCTCGCGGATGGTCATCACGTCCGCCTCGCTGGTGTGCATGACCAGAACGTCACCTTCCCGGATGACATGGTCGCGGTGGGATGTCCGGACCGGCACATCATTGTGCAGGACATCGACCAGCCGCCGTTCGCTATTGCGGAACAGGTCGATTTCGCTGGCGATCTGGCCGACATAGGGAGATGTGCCGACGATGAAGACTGACATCGTGTAGCGCCTGTTCTGGCCTTCATCGAGCAGTGAGGCCATCGTGTCGCGCTCCGGCAAAAAATGGCGAGTTAACGCCAGATAGGCGACGCCGACGAGCGCCACCACGACGCCGGCGGGCGCGATTTCAAAGATCGAAAAGCCGGCAAGCCCGTTCTTCTGCGCCACCCCGTCAACCAGAATATTGGTTGAGGTACCGATCAGCGTACAGGTTCCGCCGAGGATCGCAGCAAAGGAGATCGGCATCAATATCTTCGACGGTCGTTCGCCCAGCTCTCTCGCCAGCGTGATGCCGATCGGAATCATCATCATGACCAGTGGCGTATTGTTGGTAAAGCCCGACAGCGCGGCAATCGCGGTCAGTAGTAGGCCGGTTGCCAGCACGGGAGACGTCTTCGCCAGTCCGGTCACCTTGAGCGCAAAGGCTTCCAGCGTTCCGGTTCGGACCAGCGCACCGGAAATGATGAACATCGCTGCAATGGTCAGGGGTGCCGGATTGCTCATCGCCGCCAGAATATCGTCGGTCGAAATCAGGCCGAGCAGAAGCAGAACGCCCGCTGCACCGATTGCGGTGACCTCGGGTGGCCGGATTTCGGTCGCAAAGGCAATCAGCAGCAACAGCAATATCAAGGCGACGAGATGAGAGGAATAAGGCGCAAGTACAGCAAGCATCAACGGGTCCGATCAGGCAAGCGCGCAGCGTAGGGCAGGCACCAATAAAGCGGAGTGAAAACCGGCGCCAGATAGAAAAGATGAGCGGCGCAAAAATAATGTTTGGTTCTCTCGGCTTTTCGTTCATGGGCGATTTCGCTTCACGCTCGATTCGGTCGTGATCCCGCAGAATACAGGGAAAATTCATGGATCAGCAGCTTGTCATAATTTGCGCTTTGACCTTCTCTATTCACCTGATCGGAGCGCTGGCCTATTCCGCCCGCATCGCGGGGGTGCGGACCGGCCGTATTGCCGTTTCCTTTGCGCTGTTCAACATATTGGTTTTGGTCTCCCGCCTTTCGAACAGCTTCCTCGGCCCGTTTCTCGCCAAGCGGATCGAGAACGGCCTCGCAAACGGCACTGGTGACGGGCTGCTTACCGACTTTCGACTGGTTCTGATTTCAGCCACCGCGGCGACCGTTGTAGGCGCACTGCTCATTCCCACCGTGCAGCGCTGGTTCAGCAGTGCGATTCTGCAGTTCCACGAGCATCGCTCCATGCCTCGCCTGATCTGGCATGCCTTCACCAGGGGCGGCATTGGTTATGTCGGAAGAACCGCCACCGCTCCCAAGGCGGTGCATCTGACCGATCTGCGCAAGCCGCGCGGTGTATCGATGACGATCATCATTCTGAATATCGTCGCACAGGCGCTGCTGACGGTCGGCGTGGTCGGTTCCTTATATGCCGGCTATCTCAATCCCGAATATCGGGTCACCGCCTCGCAATTGTCCGCTGTGATCAATGGCTTTGCCACCATCCTCCTGTTTGTCGTGATCGACCCTCAATCGTCGGTCATGACAGACGATGTGGTCAGCGGCCGGGTCAGCCAGCCCATGTTTCGGCGAACCATCACATGGCTTTCGCTGAGCCGGGTCGGCGGTACGCTGGTGGCGCAGGCCCTGTTGCTGCCTTCGGCCTTGCTTGTCGCTTATATTGCCGGGGCCGTCTGAGCGGTTGATCGGAGTCCTGGTTCATCCGATACGCGTCTAATCCAGAGCGGGAATGATCCAGACCAGCGACATCACCACTATCGCAAGCAACAGCGACACCGCCAGCACGATCCTGACATTATGCGGGGCTCGCGGTTTGTTGCTCGCCTCCCGCTCGGTTACTTCAATCTCGTCGCCATGCTTTTCCATGTCCCACTCCTTTACTCCACCAAACGTATCATGATCATCAATATCATAAATACCCCACTAAGGGCAGCTTTGCCGTTATTTTCTGCTGAACGGCCAGTTGATGACACCGCCCGATATCAGCGCCCACCAGATAAACACAGGCTGGAAGGCGAGGCGTGGGCCGTGATAAAGCCAGCTGGCGGTTGTGCCGCCGATAGCGATATTGTTGATCGCGTGATTGATATTGGCCGGATAGACGCACAGCGCATATAGGGCGAGACCGATGCCAGCCGCGTAGCGCGCGCCGGGGATCAACTTCGGCGGGATCAGCAAACCGATCGCCCCGGCGATTTCGGCGATGCCGGTGAACAGGATCACTTGCTCGGGGAAGGGAACCCATTCCGGCGTAATCGCCAGAAACCCGCTCGGCGACCGTATGTGGAAAATACCTGCCACAAAATAGATCAGCGCGAGAAGCCAGCGGAACAGGCTGCGCGTGAAACTTGTTTGCCGTTTGTCGAATGTCATCTCGCTCGCCCCATTCGGGCCACAACGGTAACGAAGAAGGCGGTAGACCAGCCCAGCAGGACAACCCCGTTCACCCCTTCGATCGCCGCTACCATGCGCCAGGCCTGGGCAAAACCTTCGTCATCATATCCGGTCGTGGAATAGGTGATCGTCGAAAAATATATAGCCTCGCTGAAGTTTGGCATGGCGTTGAGTGCAAGAAAAACAAAAGCATATAGCCATATCTCGATGCCATGGAGCGCGATCAGGCCAAGAACCAGCGCAAGCGTCACCGCAATGCCGCGCAGCGACATTGGATGAATATCTTCCGCTGCCTCTTCTCGCGCCTCGATCCTCAGAAAGCGGCCCAGAGCATAAATGCCGGACCCGTGTATGAATACGGTTAGCGCGACCATGAGTGCGCTGACGGCCAGCTGGGCGACCATCTCCGTTCAGTCGCCCCAGGGCGGTGGGGGTACCGCCACTGGCTTGGAGAGGTCAAATTCCACGCGGAAATACCGGCCGTCGGCCGTTTTCGGGCGGCGCAATTCATACGCGAAATGGGCGTCGGATTGGCCGGGCGGACCGATTTCAACCGCCCAGACGTTGCTGACGGACTGGTCGAGCCCATTCGCACGGAAAGAGCTGACGGATTCCGCGTCGACGGGAAATTCCTGCCGTTCTGCGGTGCCCGCGCTTCGCGTATCGCCTCCATAGTTGGTAACGTCGTCGAGGCTGCCATCCTTATGTCGGTGCCGGTGCTTGAGCCGGAGGCCCTCGTCTGTCCGGCTGATCTTCCAGGTCCTCGAGCGGTCCCACTCGCTGGCGTTCTCGGCGATATGGAACGGGATATCGATCTCATTGGGACTGCAGGCAGCGACATGCATGATCATGGGTTTGCCTGCCATGGCTGAATCGGCTTCCTGATCCGATACCATCGTGCCAGCATAAGCCTTGCCACAAAGCATGCTCAGCCGCTCAAAAAAAATGTCCTGAGGAGATGGCTCGGGGGCTTGAACCGGAGCCGGATCACATGCAGCCAGAGAGATACAATAAAAGAACGCTATCGGGCCGGTCAGTGTGATCTTGTTCATCCGCATGGCTGCTACACAATTTCTGCACGTCATGAAATAGCGCAAATACATATGTTTGCTTATTAACGATTAGGCTGCTATGGAGGAAAAAGCTAATAAATCGCGTTACGACGAAATCATGGTTTCGCTACCCCTAAGGTTGCATACTCTTTTTCCCATTTCTCGAAGTTGGCCAATCCCGTCCGGTTCTGCATTTCGCATGATCGGGCATAATTAAGTTATGAATAGGAATAAGACTATGCCTACAGGCACCGTAAAATTTTTCAACACCGACAAGGGCTATGGTTTCATCGCTCCTGAAGATGGTGGTGATGACAGCTTCGTGCATATCACGGCAGTTCAGGCTGCTGGAATGCAGACGCTCGAAAAAGAACAGCGCTTGAGCTATGATGTCGAAACCGGCAACAACGGCAAGAAAGCCGCTGTGAACCTGCAGCAGGCATAAGCCCGCGATATCGAAAAGGGTGGCAGTGCCGAGGCGCTGTCGCCCTTTTTTTGTCTGCCGCAGACGCGGTGTCTAGCTCCAGTCGAAGGCGAGACTGCCGAGATTATATAGTTCGACGAGCAAAGCCATCACCGGTTCCGACTCCAGCCATTGGGGATCAACAGTAAACGGCTCGTGCCCGCAAAGCCTTTCCGAAAGCACGCCCGCCTCCTGCACGCAGGCAAAGGATCGCCCGTCGACAAACAGAAGAATGCCGTTCCCGTCTTCGCGGATGAAGGAAAAGCGGCTGGCCGGGTTTCGGAGCAAGGGGTGTCCGGCATTGAGTAATGCGCGTAGCTGCTCCGGTCCGATAGGCTCTTGTGGCTGCCAGTCGGTATCCGGATATCTTGGCGTGCTGCTATATTCGCCGAACCACCGTGCAAAAGACTTCCTGTCGTTCAGTTTCTCCTCCAGCATGCCGTGCAACCGGTCGATGGCCGCAGCTGGTATTTCACCGGCATTCTGCTGGATGGAAAGGTCGGGATCAGAGTAGCGATCATCATCGGTCAGCATGGGCAGCAGATCATCGCACCAGTTTCCGATCAATTCCTTTCGTGACGGCGAACGAAAGCCGATGCTGTAGGTCATGCAATCCCTGCCGACAGCGACCCCGTTATGGGCGATGCCGGGCGGTATATACAGCATGTCGCCGGGCTCCAGTATCCATTCCTCGACGGCTTCGAATTTCGCGAGCAGGAGCAAGTCCTCATGCGAGCGCAGCGGTGTCCTGTCATCGCACATGCTGCCGACCTGCCAGCGGCGCTGACCGAGACCCTGGACCAGAAACACGTCATAATGGTCGAAATGAGGGCCCACGCCACCGCCGTCGCTGGCATAGCTGACCATCACGTCGTCAATCCGCCAGTTCGGGATGAACCGAAACGGTTCGAGCAGCGCAGCGACCTCGGGAACATGCTGATCAACGGCCTGCACGAGCAAGGTCCAGGGGGACTTCCCCAGTTCGCCAAAGCGGGTCTCGGGCAGTGGGCCGTGTTCCGCGTTCCAGTCATCGCTCGATTGTGTGATCAGGCGGGATTCGACATGATCCTCGCACGCCAGGCCAGCCAGTTCGTCGGGCGAAAGCGGGTTATCCCAGGATTGCCAGGGATTTCGGATCAGAAGCGGGCGCTTTTGCCAATAGTCGCGCAGAAAGGCCGCCGGATCGAAGCTGTGGAATTGCATCCCGATGGAGTACACATTTTCTGGCTGTACCGGTAGCCAAACCGGAATAATTTACGGGCACGGGGCACGGGGCACAAGTATGGCGGATATAACTTTGCTGCGTTGCTCATTTCGCTGGCGAGTGCCAAAAGAGGCTATGACAAAGCTTGTCCTGTTCAACAAAC
Source organism: uncultured Sphingomonadales bacterium (assembly GCA_963922745.1). Classification (GTDB taxonomy): domain Bacteria; phylum Pseudomonadota; class Alphaproteobacteria; order Sphingomonadales; family Sphingomonadaceae; genus Parasphingorhabdus. Next base: position 9,666 of record CAWUKF010000011.1, on the reverse strand, counting down.
CGTTCGGCGTACTGCCGCAGTTCACCGATCGTGGCAGCGAAACCAAGCGGGCGACGCTTTCCGACTTTATCAATCTGCCGGGCGTCTACCCTGCTGGCCGGCTTGATCGCGACAGCGAGGGACTGATGATCCTGACCGATGACGGCAAGACGCAGGCCCGGATCGCAGACCCAAAATATAAGATGCCGAAGACCTATCTTGTTCAGGTTGAGGGCAGCGTTGTCGAAGAGAGTCTCGTCTTGTTGCGGGGCGGCGTCGAGCTCAAGGATGGGAAGACGAGACCGGCCGAGGTCGATCTCATAGCCGAGCCGGAACTCTGGCCCCGCGATCCCCCAATCCGGGTGCGCAAGAGCGTACCCGATTGCTGGCTCAAGCTGACGATCAGCGAAGGCCGGAACCGGCAGGTCCGCCGGATGACAGCGGCTGTTGGCCATCCGACGTTGCGGCTGGTGCGCTGGAGCATCGGAAGCTGGTCGCTTGAGGGTCTGGCCCCCGGAGAATGGCGGGCGCACGACTAATCGAGTTGGTCTTTGGTCGATTTTCGGTTACAGAATTGAATATCGGGCCAGGGAAACCATATGAAAAAGACAATCCGCATCCTGCTTCTGCTGATAGTTCTGCTGGGCGTCGCTTTCCTGATTTTCCGGACGCCCGACACAGATCGCGCGGAAATGATCGCGAAATATTCGAATGATTCATCCCGTTTTCTCGACGATGGCCATGGCGGGACCATTCATTATCGCGATCAGGGCAACAAGGACGGACCGGCGATTCTTCTGATCCATGGTTCGAACAGCATGTTGCAGACATGGGAACCGTTGGTGAAGTTGCTGGGGGACAAATATCACCTGATTTCTCTCGATCTTTACGGACACGGCCTGACCGGTCCCAACCCTGTCGGGGCCTATGATGCCGAGAGCAATATAGCGGAAGCGGTCAAGGTCTTAGATGCCGTTGGTGTCGACAAGGCCTATTGGGTTGGCAACAGCATGGGCGGCTGGTTGACGTGGCGTGCCGGGCTTTCGGTACCGGAACGTGTGTCAGGCCTGGTCCTGATTGATGCCTCCGGGGCGCAAGTCGACCAAAAGGCAAAACCCTATCTTGGCGCAAGGCTGGCACAGTCATGGTTGGGACAAAAGCTGTTGCCTGAAATCACGCCACGCTTTCTGGTCAAATCGTCACTGGAGGAAACCGTTGCCCGACCCGATCAGCTGACCGAACCACTGGTGGATCGCTATTGGGAATTGTTGCGTTTCCCCGGCAATCGTCAGGCCGCGGCGGACCGGGCAAAGACGCCTCGCGAACCCGAGAAATGGGCTGAAGTCGGCCGTCTCGAAATGCCGGTGCTGCTGCTCTGGGGCGAGCAGGACAAGGTGATACCGCTATCGCATGCCCGCGCCTTTCACGCGGCCATTCCGGGTAGCCAGCTCGTCACCTATGCAGATGCGGGTCATCTGCCGATGGAGGAGACCCCGCGACAAGTTGCCCGCGATATCGATAGCTGGATAGAAAATGTAACCGCAGAGGATTCCGGTTCGAATTCGAATTTATGACACAGCCGCTTGATGCGACCATCGCCGCGCGGAATGACCGCCTGATCATCGTCTATAATGCCGATCAAGGCTGGGTCTCGGCGCTGATGGATGCCGCGCACAAGATCGTGCGCCCGGCCACTTACGCGTGCAGCCTGTGCATGATCAGCTATGGGGCCGTTTCCATGCGTCGTCCGTGGCGGCGATATCTGGCAAGTTTGCCCATGGAGATAGATTTCTATCATCGACAGGATTTTGCTGACAGCTATGCAGCGAGTTCTTTCCCCATGGTGGACGGGTTGAGCCTGCCGGCAATACTCGTCGAGGCCGGCGGAAAATTGCATGTGCTGTTATCCAGCCAGGAACTGGGTGGCTTGGCCGATGTTGAAGACCTGATTAAAGCTGTCGATCAGGCTTTGAAACGGTTTACGAAGCAATTTGCGGCAGACTCCAGTCTATAGGCTGCAAGCCGTTCTGCTCGAGAAAAGCGTTGGCCTTGCTGAAATGGCGGCATCCGAAAAATCCGTTATAGGCTGACAAGGGTGAAGGGTGAGGGGCCTTCAGCACCAGATGCTGCCCGCCCTGTTCGACACTTTTGACAAATGCTGCCTTCTTCTGCGCATAGCTTCCCCACAGCATGAACACGACCGGCTCCGGTTTGGCGGCAATCAGGCGGACGATGGCGTCGGTAAATTGCTCCCACCCCTTGCCGCGGTGGGAGGCGGCATTGGCCATCTCGACCGTTAGCACGCTGTTAAGCAGCAACACTCCCTGCTGCGCCCAGTGCTCCAGAAAGCCATGCGCGGGGCGCTTGAGTCCGAGATCACTCTCCAGTTCCTTGTAGATATTGACCAGAGATGGCGGCGGTCGCACACCGGGCTGCACGCTGAAGCACAGACCGTGCGCCTGTCCCGGTCCATGATAAGGATCCTGGCCGAGAATCACGACGCGGACCCGATCAAGAGGGGTGAGGTCAAGCGCGCGAAAATATTCCGCGCCTTTCGGAAATATCCGCTTGCCCGCAGCTTTTTCTTGCAGCAGAAATTCCCGCAGGAGGACCATGTAATCGCTGTCAAATTCGCTGGCGAGCGGCCTCTTCCAGCTGTCGTCCAGTTTCACACGATCATTCATGTGTCTCGGATAGCAAGTCCTGATTGATAGGCAAAGCATGATCAACGCTGCTTGCCAGTTTCGCGAAGGGCGATTACCATTCCGATGAAGCGCCGGCAGAGCGCCCACCGCAGAAGGAACAGCATTTTCCCATGACCGACAGCCCTATTCCCGTCATTTCCGCAACCGGCCTGTTCACCCCGGAAGACAGCATCAGCAACGAGGAACTGGTAGCCAGTTTCAACGCCTATGTTGATCTCAGCAATCGCGAAAATGCCGCTGCGATCGCGGCGGGCGAGGTCGAGGAATTACAGCACAGTTCGGTCGAATTCATCGAGAAGGCCTCGGGCATCAAGTCGCGCTTTGTCCTGTCCAAGGATCCGATCCTCGATCCGGAGATCATGTGCCCGCGCTTGCCGGAGCGACCGAACGACGAAATTTCAGTCCTTGCAGAAATCGGCGTGAAGGCCGCGCGGCAGGCGCTGGAACGGGCCGGTCGTCGGCCGGAGGATGTGGATGCGGTGTTATGTGCCTGTTCCAATCTCCAGCGCGCCTATCCGGCGATTGCGGTCGAGATACAGGATGCGCTGGGTATGGAGGACGGGTTCGGCTTCGACATGAATGTGGCCTGCTCGTCCGCGACGTTCGGGATCCAGACAGCAGCCGACTATATCCGGTCGGGCAGCGCCCGCTCGGTGCTGGTGATCAATCCGGAAATCTGTTCGGGCCATCTCAACTGGCGTGACCGGGACAGCCATTTCATCTTCGGCGATGTGGCCACGGCCATCCTGGTTGAGGCCAAGGATATCGCACCGGTAAAGCATTGGGAAATTGTCGGTACGAAATTGAAAACTCAGTTTTCGAACAATATTCGCAACAATTTCGGTTTCCTGAATCGCGCACATCCCGAAAGCCGGGACGACAGGGACAAGCTGTTCGTTCAGGAAGGCCGCAAGGTTTTCAAGGAAGTGGTGCCGATGGTCGCGACCATGATCAACGAGCAGGTCGAACGGCTCGGACTGGAAAATACAGAATTGCGCCGTCTGTGGCTGCATCAGGCCAATGCCGGGATGAATCGCCTAATCGCCCAGCGGGTTCTGGGTCATGAAGCCAGTGACGACGAAAGCCCCACCGTGCTCGACACCTATGCCAATACCTCTTCGGCTGGCTCGATTATCGCCTTTCACAAGCACAGTGACGATCTGGCAGATGGGGACATCGGCCTAATCTGTTCGTTCGGGGCCGGTTATTCGGCCGGCACGGTATTTGTAAAAAAACATGGCTGACGGGCGCATCCGCTGCGGGATTGGTGGCTGGACCTTTGCGCCCTGGCGTGGAACCTTTTACCCCAAGGGATTGCGACAGGCCGATGAACTGAAATATGCTGGCGAGCATCTCGGTGCGATCGAGATCAATGGCACCTATTACGGCACTCAAAAGCCCGAAAGCTTCGCCAAATGGCATCAGGCCGTGCCCGATGATTTCAAATTTGCGGTCAAGGCATCGCGCTATTGCACCAACAGGAAGGATTTGCGGGAAACCGGAGAAAGTATCGCAAAATTCATGGGGCAGGGACTGTCCGAGCTCGGTAACAAGCTCGGCCCGATCCTGTGGCAGTTCATGCCGACCAAGAAATTCGATTTTGAGGAGTTTGAGGGCTTCCTCAAGCTATTGCCCGAAAAGCTGGAAGGATTGCCGCTGCGCCACGCGCTCGAGGTGCGTAACGAGACTTTTCTTTGCGAGGAATTTATCGAACTGGCACGAAAGTTCAACGCTGCAGTGGTCTGTGCCCATAGCGAGAAATATCCGCAGATATTCGACCAGACGGCAGATTTCGCCTACGCCCGACTGATGTGTTCGAGAGAGGACATCGAGACCGGCTATCCCGATAGCGAACTGCACGCATGGGCGGCCACCGCAATGGGCTGGTGCAACGGCGGATTGCTCGAAGGCCCGAACTATATCAGTTCCCCGGGAAAGCTTGTCAAAGGGCGCGATGTATATATGTTCGTTATCAGCGGCGCCAAGGTGAGGGCACCAGCGGCGGCGCAGGCGCTTATAAAAAGAATGGATGAATAGGGATATTGAGGATGATGACAGGACGGTGCCTATGCGGAGCAGTAAGCTACACGATCAAGGGCGATCTGCAGATGTGCGGCGTCTGTCATTGCAAAAACTGCCAGCGCCAGGCCGGCAGTTCCTATTCGGTGCTGTTCGCGGTGGCCGATGACCAGATCAAGATCACCGGCGAACTCACGACCTATGAAGACCATTCCGAGAGCGGTAATATCGTTCATCGCCATTTTTGCGGCACCTGCGGATCGCCGGTCAAGACCTCGCTCCCGACACAGCCGGGTATGACCTACATCAAGGCCGGAACATTGGATGACACCAGCGTGCTTGAGCCGCAAGTCCATTTCTGGACGGACAGCAAGCAGGACTGGGTGAAAGTCGATCCAAACCTCCCTCAGATTGCCAGGAATCCTGGATGAGTATGAATTCAGCGCTACCGCTGTTGGCCGCTATTGCGCTCGCTACGGGTGGCTGCGTCTCTGAAGCTTCCGAAGAACCCGCTTCGAACCCGCCCGGTTCATCGGCGGAGTCAAAACCGGTTGCGAGCAACGAACCGGTTGCCACAGCCAAAGCGCAGACTGTCATCGCTCTCGACGGCGAGGGCGTGCGCTTCGTAAATAGCAAGACCGGAAGCACCCAATTGCTAGCCTTCGGTACGGACCGGAACCGGACTGAAACCGCTTTGGCGGCGCAACTGGGGAAGCCTGATGATCGATCATCCAACGAGGAATGCGGTGCCGGGCCGATGGAGTTTAGCGATTTCGGTAATTTCACCGCCAATTTTCAGGAGGACCGGTTCGTCGGCTGGTCTCTGCGAGGCGGAGACGAGCCGGGGACGCTCACGACGATGAGCGGCATTGGCATCGGCACAACAAGAAGCGAAATGGCGAAATCCGTTGCGTTCGAAATATATGAAGACAGCACGATCGGTACGGAATTCAACGCTGCCGGCCTCTCCGGCCTGCTGGAAAGTGAAGCGTCCGATGCAAAGATCACGGATCTTTGGGCGGGGACCAACTGTATCTTCCGCTAGCGGAGGAATTCGGAAATATATCGACAGCTATTCGCCCCGAAAATTCAATTCCAGAAGCACGCCATTGGGCTCGCTGAAAAACAACTGCTTAAGACTGATCGAGGGAATGTCGTTCAGCCGATAATCGATACCATTGGCATCGAGCCGTTTCATAAACCCCTGGTGGTCGCTACAATCAAGAGCAACATGATGGATTGCACCGGTGGTCGGGCCGGACACGGTGTCGCGCTGAAAGGCCTGCTGCATTTCTTTCGAGTTGATGTGAAATATCGCGCGGCCGCTGTCATCATATAGCCACTGGACATGTTCTGGTGGCAAAGGCTCGGGACCGTCCCGTACATCAAGATCGAACAGCTCGACAAAAAACCTGGCAGTGCCGGCCAGATCATCGGTGATGATATTGACATGGTCGAGCGCGTTGAGTTTCATATTACCCCTTCAGCTTGCGGCCACGTTCGATGATCGCAAGCCGTCGGTTCTCGACTTCATCCATTGATACGCGGGCGTTGTAGGGCAAAGATATCTCGTTTTCATAGGCCATGCCATCCGCAAGATTGCGATCGAAACCGGACATGATCAGGTCCTTGTAAACCGCAAGGAAATCGCGATCGATCGTGGTCATGTCGTGGGCCAGGGCCTGAGCAGCCGGCATCAGTTCTGCCGGCTCGTAAACATGATTGACCAGACCCCAGTCACAGGCGGTCTTTGCATCCAGAAACTGTCCCGTGAAGCTGAGCTCACAGGCACGCGACAAGCCGATGAAGCGCGACAGTTTTTGGGACAGGCCCCAGCCGGGTGTGATGCCGACCCGCGCGTGGGTATCGGCGAAGCGGGCATTGGTTGAAGCAATCCGGATGTCGCAGGCAAGCGCCAGCTCAAATCCGCCGGTAATGGCCACGCCGTTGATGGCTCCGATTACCGGGATCGGCATTTCGCTCAAGGCAAAGACAGGGTTTGTGTCGGCATCGCGGTCATTCGCCGGGCCCAGGCCAGATTCGCCCAGTTCCTTCAAGTCGAGCCCGGCGGTAAAGGCGCGCTCTCCGGCGCCTGTCACGATAAGGGCATGAATGTCCCGGTCCTCCGAGACATCGGAACAGGCTGCACATAATTCCACCCGCAACGCCCTGGACAGCGCATTCATCGCTTCCGGACGATTGAGCGTGATGGTCGCAACACCATCGGTCTTGTCGAGCAAAACCAAAGCCATCAGTCGTCATCTCCCGCTTCATATTTTTCGGCAATCTGTGCACCCATTGCGCTGGTCATGGCGAAACATTGTTCGGGATCGCTTTGGCGCAGTTTCGCAATCATCATCTCGGGGCCTTCGGCCACGATCAGTTCGGGCACGTTGTTCGAAACAGCATCGAGAATCTGCCGCGCGCATTCTGCAGGATCCATGCCGTTGTCGATGACCTCATCCGACTTGCCCCGCCTGTCGCCGTCCTTGGTCAGCGCGTTGCGCGAGACATTGGTGCGAATGGAACCCGGCAGCACATTGGTTACGTGGATATTGTGCAGCTTTTCGGTTTCGGCCCGCAACGCATCCAAATAGCCGATCAGTCCGTGCTTGGCGGCACAATATGCGGTGCGCAGAGGCACACCGACCCGGCCGGCAACTGAACTGATTCCAACAATATGACCGCCACCCGCCTCAATCATGTGCGGCAGCAACAATTGGGTCAGCCAGATGGGAGCGAGCAAATCGACGTTGATGATCCGGTGATGGACATCCGGGTGGGTGTCGCGCGCCAGGCTGCGCTGGCTGATGCCCGCGTTGTTGACGAGAATGTCGACCCTGCCTTTCCATAGTCGGGCTTCTTCAACTTTGGCGGGCAGTATATCATAATCGGTCGTCTCAAACGGCAGGATCAGGCTGCCGGTCGCCAGTCCGGCTGCGACTTGCTCCAGCGCCTCCGTCCGTCGTCCGGACAGGATGATATGCGCGCCTTTGGCAGAAAAATCCTTGGCAAGCGCTGCCCCGATCCCGGACGATGCGCCGGTTATCCATACGGTCTTGTTCTCAAACATCTCTCAGGACTCCTCGTTCAATCGCTTTGCTTTTTTTCCAGCCCAGGTAGCAGAGAACCAGCATGATACTATTCCCCGCTGCGTCAAGCAGCCCGACGCTGGTAAAGACCGGGTCATGAAAGGTGAAATAATAGTTGAAGGCGAAAAAGGGTAGCAGCGCGATGCCGTAGACCAGGAAGGTCAGGGAAGTGAAACGCGAAAAGGCTGCGAACAGTCCTGACAATAAGGCCTGTGCACCGAAACAGGCGGTCGCAAAGGGTAGAATCCGCCCGCCGTCACGATATTCCGGCAGAAAGACCATGTCGATTACATGCTGGGGGAAAAGAGCGGCCCAGCCGCCCAGAATGAAAAACACCAGCGCGATAAGCAATTGGATCTTCCGGGCCGTCATTATTACTCTCGCGCAGCCCTACTTGGCCAATTTCGGTGCATCGTCACCGAGATCTTCAAACCAGGCTTCCACCTCGCCGTTGAGCTTGATCAGGAGCGGATTGCCCTTACGGTCCATGGTCTTCCCTGCCTGGACCTTTACCCAGCCTTCGGACACGCAATATTCTTCGATATTGTGCTTTTGGATACCGCGAAAATTGATACCGATACCGCGAGTCAGCAATTCCCCGCCATAATGCGGGCTGCGGGGATTGATAGCGAGCCGGTCGGGCGGAACATCGGCGGAAGATTTGGCTGGTATGGAGTTTTCGGGTGTGTCGGTCATGGAAATTGTCTCTCGAGAATAGGAAATGCTGGCTCCTTGCCACAACTCATATGATATTCCAAGCTGTGCCGATTGATGCTCGTCGGCGCATATGTGCCTTTTATACCACAAGATGGAATATTGATTCCAAGGATGGAACCATGCGGTCTCTCGTTCGCTTGACGAGTTGTACGTTTTTGTAGTGATCCAAGGAGTAAACGAATATGTCCCCCACAAAATACACACTGGCCACCGCGACCATGCTAGCCGCGCTCAACGCCGTTCCAGCACACGCACAAGAGGTGGAGAACACGGAATTTGATGGCGTCTATGTAGGTGGTTCTTTTGGACTTGGTGCGCAATCCAACGACGTCAACGAGGGTGTTGTGTTTGATACCGATCGCAACGGTAATTTTGACAACGGCGTATCGACAGTGACCGGAGCCAATGCCTTTTCACCCGGTTTCTGCAATGGTGCTGCCAAAGGCAATGCCCCTGCCGCCGGTTGCCGCAACGACAAGGATGATTTCGATTATTATCTTCGCGCCGGAGCCGATAAGCAATATGGCAATTTTGTCGTCGGCTTTCTCGTCGATGCGGGTCGAAGCGAATCTACCGATAGCGTAACGGCATTCAGTACTACCCCTGCATCTTACACCTTTACCCGCCAACTGGACTATGCTCTCGGCGCGCGCGGCCGCGTTGGCTATACCCCGGGCGGCGTTCTGTTCTATGCAACGGGCGGCGTCTCCTATGCCAAAATCAAGAATAGCTTCACCACGACAAATGGTGCGAACAGCTTTTCGGATAATGGCAAAACCGAGAGTTTTGGCTGGAGCGCAGGTGGTGGCGCTGAAGCGAAGATCACGAATAACATCTCGATGGGTCTGGAATATCTTTACACCCGTTACAATGATGACGACTATGTCGTGAATGTTGGCCACGGCACTGCCGGAGCGATCAACCCGTTCCTCCTGGTATCCGGAGGAACCGACATGAAGCGGACAAATCCGGATTTCGACTTGCACAGTATTCGGCTGACGGCAGCGTTCCGGTTCTAGTTAGACAATATTACCGAGATCAAACGAAAAAGGCGGCCAAATGGCCGCCTTTTTTTATCCTGAATTGATCGTTCTAAGCTGCTGCTGCCTGACGCGACGCTTTCTTGCGCTCGTTCGGATCAAGATAGCGCTTCC
>CAWUKF010000010.1:0-23018 GCA_963922745.1 uncultured Sphingomonadales bacterium | reverse complement strand
GCGTCGCCGGGCGATTCGGTGCTGCCAGCCCCACCCGTCGTCGCCGGATCTTCGCCCGGGGAACCGCCGGCAAGCGGCTCATCCGGAAGATCGAAATCCTCCAGATCCAGCTCGTCCAGATTGAACGGATCCTCGATAATCAGCGACTTGTCGGTTTTCAGAATGCCGCGGGTCAGAGCGCTCGCATAGATATTGTCCAGCCGGGCAACACCCTTGTCGAGCATCGCCGGGATATCTTCACTGCGGCTGACTTTCAGCGTGAAACTGTCGATAAAACGGTTATCGGGACCGTAGCGCGCGGTAAAGCGTCCGGTCACCGGACCGCCGGGATATTGATAGGTCAGACGGACGATCGGTATGACCACATCTGCTGCGCCGAACTGGTCCAATATGTTGCGCCACCACCGGCGGTTCGGGCGATTGGCCTGCCCGGCGGTCAGGACCAGGGATTCGCTGCCCGATCCGTAGGGCCGGACATAGTCCATGGCGCTGTCGCCGGAGTTGAAGCGCGCCCAGGCCTTTTGCCACTCGGTGCGATTTTCGAACACTTGCGGAGAACCGCCACTCCACATGATCGGCAGCACCAGCAGCGGCGGCGACCGCAATCTTTGGCCACCAACACCCAGGATCGATCCAGCCCGCGCCCGGTCAAACATGACGCCCAGCGTAGCGATGTACCGCTTGGGACCAATCTGCTCCTGCTCGACGATGATCGCCGAGACGATCGTGTTGAGCGTCGCATCGGGCAAGCCCTTGGTTTCGCCGCCCTGGGTGCGCTTGTAGAGCATCTTCCATGCCAGGCGCTGGGCTTCTTCCCAGCCCTTCTTGCGCGCGTCCATGGCATTATCGCCGTGCACATCGACCTTTACGCCAGAAACCTCGAAATCGCCCGTGCTCGCAAGCGGGGCAACGCCGCGCTCGGTGCCTTCAAGCTGGGCATAGACAACCGTTCCCGCGAGCATCATGACGACGGCAGTAATGGCAGCGATCTTGATTTTGAAGTCGGACAAAAAACTCATTTGCGCCCTTTTGACGATTATGGCGTGGAAATCCAGCCACGACTTGTCTAATCGCACAACTTATGAGTGAAAAGCAAAATGAACCGGATTCTTACACCTACGCGAAAGCCGGTGTTTCGATTGCAGCAGGCAATGCCCTGATCAAGGCGATCGCGCCGCTGGCCAAGGCCACCGCACGCGCGGGCGCCAATGCCGAGCTGGGTGGCTTCGGGGGCTTCTTTGACCTCAAGGCTGCCGGCTATACGGATCCGCTGCTGGTCGCCGCCAATGACGGTGTCGGCACGAAGCTCAAGCTTGCGATTGACCATGACCGGCATGACGGCGTCGGCATTGATCTGGTCGCCATGTGCGTCAACGACCTTATCGTACAGGGCGCGGAGCCCCTGTTCTTCCTGGACTATTTTGCCACCGGCAAGCTGGAAAATGGCGTCGCCGAACGCGTGGTCGCCAGCATCGCCGAAGGCTGCAAGATGTCAGGTTGCGCCCTGATCGGCGGCGAAACCGCGGAAATGCCCGGGATGTATGCGGCAGGCGACTATGATCTGGCCGGATTCTGCGTTGGCGCGGTGGAACGCGACAAGGCGGTAACCGGTGCGACGATCGAAGCGGGCGACATATTGCTGGGGCTCGAATCCTCGGGCGTCCACTCCAACGGTTTTTCGCTGGTCAGGCGTCTGGCGGAGGACAAGGGGTGGAAGATGAACCGCCCCGCCCTGTTCAATCCCGACATCTTGCTGATCGAGGCCCTGATTGCCCCCACCCGCATCTATGTGAAATCGCTTCTGCCCCTGATGCAATCTGGCCGGATCAAGGCTCTCGCCCATATCACCGGCGGTGGCCTGCTGGAAAATATCCCGCGCGTCCTGCCCGAGGGTCTCCACGCCCATGTCGATGCGGAAAGCTGGGACCAGCCGCGACTAATGGCTTTTCTGCAGGCGCAGGGCAATATCGAGCCGGAAGAAATGGCGCGGACCTTCAACTGCGGGATCGGGATGGTCTTGGCGGTCTCGCCCGACGAGGCAAGCTTGATCACCACCGACCTTGAGACCGCCGGGGAAAAAGTCCACCGGATCGGCGAGATGCGCACCGGTACCAGGGGCTGCTCTGTCAGCGGCACCCGCGGCATCTGGTCAGCCACGAACGACTGGACCGCCACCCACAATGGCTGAAAAGGCAAGGATCGGGATATTAATTTCCGGTCGCGGGTCGAATATGGCCGCGCTAGTCTATGCAGCCAAATCTCTGGACTGTCCCTATGAAATCGTGCTCGTCGCTTCGAACAGACCCGATGCCCCCGGCCTGATTTTGGCGCAGGCAGAGGGCGTCGCCACCTTTGCCCATCCCCACAAGGGGCTTTCGCGGGAAGCGCATGACGCGATCATGCACGATGCGCTGGTCGAGGCTGACGTCGAATATGTGGTTCTGGCCGGCTATATGCGGATTTTGAGCGACGAATTTGTGCGAAAATGGGTGGATCGTATGCTCAATATCCACCCCAGCCTGCTGCCCAAATACAAGGGTCTCGACACCTATCAGCGGGCGCTTGATGCGGGTGACCCCGTTGCGGGGTGCAGCGTCCATCTGGTGACGCCGGAGCTCGACGATGGCCCGGTCCTGGCTCAAACCGAAGTGGCGATCCTGCCCGGGGACGATGCCGAGAGCCTCGCCGACCGGATATTGATCGCGGAGCACCAGCTCTACCCCGGCGCGCTGGCCCGATATGTCACGCGTGAGGCGAATCCGGCGTGGATTTTGGCTCGGGTCCGCGAGCGCGCCCTTGCGCTGGAGGAAACCCACGAACGGGCAAGTTTCGGCGCGCCGGGATGGCGGGTCGGCAGCGAAACGACCGGCAAATATTTCGCCTATTTCGCGCAGAGCCATCATGGCGAGGCGAGCATCGCGCTGCTCGTCAAGACCACCGGACTGGATGAACAGGCCGCCCTGATCGACGCCGATCCGGACCTTTATTATGCCCCGAAATTCTACGGCAAATCGGGCTGGATCGGAATCCGGCTGGACCGCGGTCGCACCGACTGGGACCATATTGCGGAATGGCTATTCAAGAGCTGGACTCAGGTCGCACCCAAGCGCCTCACCAGGCTGATGGCGATTGCCAACGAATTTTAGAAAAAAGCGCATCACGGGCTGAAAATCTTTGGACAGCAAGGAGGAGGGAGATTTGCCGGCCAAAAAATATCTGCAATCCGAACCGGAAAAGAACTTCCAACCCGCGATGCTCGTTAACCACTAAAGAAAAACGGTCGGAAAATCGATACGGCCCTTGGACCGTATGACCGGGGGCTACATCCCCGCTTCGACCGCCAGCCGCACCATGTCGGCGGCGCTCGGGACATTGAGCCGTTTCATCAGGATCGATCGATGCATCTTGATCGTCCGCTCGCTGAGGCCCAGTTCATGGGCGATCTGCTTGTTCAGCAGGCCCTTTGCGATGAATTGCAGCACTTCCCGCTGCCGCTTCGACAAGTCCTTCACAATCGCTACCGCCCGCATCCGCCGTGGCTTGGCGAGGCCAGGAGAATCGCTGTCGATCTCGACCTGCGAACCCAGAAAATATTCCAGTTCACCCTCTTCATCGAACAGCGGCGCGACCAGCACGGCATTCTGGAAGGGCGTGCCGTCCTTCTTGTAATTCAATATCTCGACCAGCACCGATTTGCGGTGCCGCACGCCGCGCCGGATTTCCTCGGTCAGCCAGGGTTCGGTCGCCTCGCCGGCCAGGAACCGGCAGTTCCGGCCGATGATGAACTCCCTGTCATAGCCGGTGAGTTGCTGGAACCCATCATTGACGGCGACAATAGGATTGTCGGGCAGACGCGGGTTGCTGACCACCGAGGCAATCGGACTTTTTTCGATCAGGGCCATGACTGAAGCTTTTGGCAAATCCGATTGGGAAATTGCCATCTGGTCCTGTTTTCTGGGCTCCGCTTCCCGCTCCATCAGGCCAAGCTACCCGATTTTTCCGGTAAGGCAAGCGGTTGAACGACTGGTCGGCCATTTGCTTTCGGGCGATCCAGAGAAGGCGCGATAATGTCCTCTCCTCCTCCCGCGCTGCAGGGCACCACCATGGTCAGGGCAGATTCGGCAAGGTCGCGGTATAGCAGGTGCCGCTGCTGTCGGTCCGGCAGTCCAGCTCGGCCTTGGCCGTCGCTGCAAAGGCGTCCAGAAAGCGACGGCCCTGGGCACCGTCGCGAACCTCCGGCGGGAGCCCGATACCATTATCCTCGATGCTCAGGACTGCCTGGTCGCCCTCGGCGCTCAGCGTGATCGTTATCTCGCCAGAGTCGCGCCCTTCAAACGCGTGCTGGACGGCATTGGTGATCACCTCGTTGATCAGCAGACCCATCGCCGAAGCGCGGTCGCGCGACAATTTGCAGGGCACGGTCTCGATCCGGATCTGGATGGGACCGTCAAGGGCCATGGCATTGCTCACCGCTCCGCAGAGATGTTCTATAAAATGGTCAAATTGGACGACGGCAATATTGTCGATACCATAATGCAGGTTTTCGTAGGCCTTGGCCAGGCTGAGCACTCGCCCGGTCGCTTTTTCCAGCGCAAGCTTGCCATCCTCGCTTTCGGTTTCGTGCTGCTGCAGCCTCAGCAGGCTGGTCAGGATCGCCAGGTTGTTCTTCACCCGGTGATCGACCTCGCGCAGCAGCATTTCCCGTTCCGCGATCCGCTGCTCGCGCTCGTGCAACAGGTCGCGAAAATTGCGTCGCGCCAGTTCCGCCAGGATCACCAGCAGGAGGCCGGTCAAGACATTCACGATCGTGCGGGGTCCGTCGCCAGCATCGGCGAAGGCGAAGCTGCCCTGGAACGGCAGAACATAATACCAGGTGAAGGCGGATGTCACGACCAGCACGATCAGGCCGGCGTGCAACCGGCCGATCAACGTCGCGATCAAGATCGCCGGGACGTTGATCGCGTAGGGTGCGGCTCCGTAAAAGACTGTATCGACCAACCAGCGCATCGCCAGCGCGACCAGCGTGAAGACTACACCGACCGCGAGCTGGACCAGCCAGTCCGGAAACCTGGGCGCGAGATCGATCGCGTCAAGCTGGGTTATTCTTTGCATTTCAGGGAAATAGCCTCAATCACTCGACTTGAATAGCCGCAATCTGCAAGACCCGAAAATCAGGGCACCACGCCCTCCATCACCGATTTGGCGTTGTCGACCCGGATTGCGGCGCCGTTGATGAACTTGCTTTCGTCGGAGGCCAGAAACAGCACCGTATTGGCGATGTCATCCGGTTCGCCGAGCGCACTTGCCCCCGGACTTTCGCTGGCCGGGCGCAGGTCGTCGCGGCCCATCACCTTGGGCCCGATACCCACCACCATCGGCGTCAATATACCGGCGGGATGGACGCTGTTGCAGCGGATATTATATTTGTTGTTGGCGCAGTGCACGGCGACGCTGCGGGTCAGGCTCTCGATCGCGCCCTTGGCCATGGCATAGGCGACCACAATCGGTTCGCCGACGATCGAGGCGATCGAGCACATGTTGATGATCGCACCGCCGCCCGACATTTTCATCGCCGGCACCGCATATTTGCAGCCGTAAAAGGCACCGTCGGCGCTGACCGCCATGACGAAGCGATATTCTTCCGCGGTCTGCGTCTCGATCGTCCCCGGCTCCACGACCCCGGCATTGTTGACCAGAATGTCGAGCCTGCCATGGCGCGAGACGACATCCGCGACCAGATCTTCCCAGCCCTGCTCGTCGCGGACATCCTGGACCTGGAACTCGGCCGCATCACCAATCTCGGCGGCAACCCGCGCACCATTGTCGGCATCCATGTCGGTCAGGATCACGGTCGCGCCCTCGCGCGCAAACATCCGTGCGTCGGCCTCACCCAGTCCCTTGGCCGCGCCTGTTATTATTGCCACTTTGCCTTGCAGTCTGCCCATGCTCTATCTCCTCGCCGATCATTGCGAAGAAAGCTAGGACCAGAGTCAAACAATAACGACTGGCAAAATAAGGAGACGACCGGAATGTACACATTGGAACAGCTGTCGGCCCGCGAGGAAATTCGCGATATCCTGCACCGCTATTGCAAGGGAATCGACCGTCGCGACTGGCAACTGGTTCGGTCCTGCTTCGCCGACGACCATGTCCACAAACATGCCGAATATGAAGGGCCACCGGACGAATTCATCGGCTTTGCCAGCCAAGTTCTGGAGTATATTCCGGGCACCCACCACGCCATTTCCAATGTCCATATTGAATTGTCCGACGACGGCAACAGTGCCACCACCGAGGCCAATTTTGTTGCCTTTCACTATATCGAGGCCGGCCATCCCGACTTCGCCCCCTGCCAGACAAACGGCAAGGCCACCGACTGGATCGTCGCCGGGCGCTATTGTGACAGGATGGAGCGCCGCGATGGCCGCTGGATCATCGTCCGGCGCGAAGCCTTTCATGACTGGGAACGCTCGGAGCAAGCGTCGAGTTCGGCGGTGACCGTGGGGCATCACGTTGCAGGTGGTTAGCCATGCCCGTCGGCTTCGTGGTCAAACCTGAGCCGGTGCAACAATAGGGCCAGTCATCCCACCCCTTTCCATCCGCCACCAAGCATCCCATGGAAACCAGCGAAATTTTCCCTACTTCCAACAATTTTTGACATGGAAGCGGACTGCTGGCAAAATGCTGCGTGGGTGTAACTCCTGGAGGGGATGATCGGTGAACAAGCAAGATCTCATCGGCGCTGTCGCCGACGCCAGCGGACTCAGCAGATTGGACGCTGCCAAAGCGGTCGAGGCAATTTTCGATTCGATTACAGATGAACTTCGCCGGGGCGGGGACGTTCGACTGGTGGGATTTGGAACCTTTACCACGTCAAAGAGACCGGCATCGGCGGGACGGAATCCCCGCACGGGAGAACCGATGCAGATATCGGCTTCAACCCAGGCCAAATTCAGACCAGGCAAGAGCTTGAAGGAAGCGGTCAACAGCAGGGGCGGCGGCGATGGCTGGGTCGGGCCGAAATATAGATAAGACACAGGGCCAGGCACGGAAATGACACCTGAAAAACGACTGGAAAATATCAGGAAAGAACAGGATGCTTACTCGAGCAAGGTCAGCGAGACCAGCCGCTATATTGGATATGGTCTTGTCGCAGCGGCGTTCAGCCTGCTTTCGCGCGCCACGCAGTTCAGCATGGGGATGGAACCCTTTGCCGACAATCTGCTGATCTGGTCAGCAATTTGCGGATGCGTTACCGTTTCGCTCGACTATCTCCAGATGCTGATGGGCTGGCTCGCCGCCAGCCAGGCTGCCAACAACAAACCCGGCTATGAGCCAACGAAATCAGGCAGAACATTCGTAAAAATCCTGAACGTGGCCTTTTACAGCAAACAGCTCGTCGCTGTCGTCGGGGTCATCTTCTTGCTGATTGCCATTGGCAGTCGCGTATCGGTCCCTGCCCTGGGCAGCTGAACCGTCCGTCTCCGAATTTCGCAATCGCCGCGCCGCATGGCCCCGCCATTAATGTGACAGGGGGAATTTGCTCCGTCCAACCAGATTATTGTGACCGCTTTTCCCGTTCCGCAGCGACGCAGTCGAGCAGCTTCTTGGCAGCAAAGCCGGTTGGCCCCAGATTGACTTCGGCAATAGTCTGGTCCTCGAACGAAACGCTCGCCGACGTCGCTTCCTTCAGCCGTGCCAGACCGCGCTGCGACTGGACCGGATCGCTGTTCTTTCCGTGCCAGTTTCCCCATACGCCCTGGTAAAAGCCATTTTTGAAACCGCCAAATTCGGATGAGGTCGACTGGCCATTCTGAAAGGTCAGGGTCAACGGTATATCGTCCGTCTTCGGGTCCCGGTCCTCGCCGATATCCCAGTTGCTTCTGAGCACTTCGACGGTAAACACCGAGTCCGTGATCCCGAGACCGAAATCGACCGTCGTCACCCCGTCTTTTGACCGGAAGGCGATCTTGCAATCGCCCTGCTTGACGCCTTCGCTATAGGAAAAGTCCGGCAGTTTCTCGCGTTCCTGCGCTGCGGCAGGAACGGCCACGGCCAGTAGAATGGCCGATGCAGCCAATGCTTTCACTTCAGTTCTCACCATCACATATCCTTTTGGCGGCAGCTATCGACGGTTGCTCCCGAGGGCCGGCCCCGGCGACACCAGCAGCCTGCTATTTCTGATCCCACTTGAACCGGGCTATTCCGTTGGTCATGCAATAGGTCTGCACCTGCTTCAGCTCTGATGCACGACTGTCGTTCCGGATCAGATCGTCCGCATCCTGCTGCTTGGCTTCAAAATCCTTTTCCAGATCGTCACTCGACCCGCGCAATACCGCAGCAAGTTTCAGCCAGTCGGTGGCATAGCCCTTATATTGCAGGGTCTGCTCCGTGCCCGGATTTTTCTTGTCCATGTAGAAGTGCAACACGGTGTAATAGCCGGAGCAAGCCAATGCCTGCTTATATTTGGGAAGCGGAGTGTCCTGTGCCTCGGCGGCAATCGGCATGGCGGCCAATGCCAGCACAGCGAGCGCGGCCGCATTCAATCGCGTCATCTTCATTATCTTGTTCATTCTTGATACCCTCTTTTAACAATAGCTGTTGCCGATCGGGCAGGACCGCCCTTGGGCACGTGAAACATTCGCGGCATAATAATCGTTGTTCGACCGGATCCGGGCGAGTGAATCCGACAGGCTGGACGAGGACGACCCGCTATAGCTGCTCGAAGACCCGCTGTAGGAGGAAGAAGAGGAAGAACTGGTATAGCTGCTCGCCTGCGCATATTGCCGCGCCTGTATCTTGGCGAGCCGCTCCATCAACGCAGCAAATTCTGCCTGCCGCCGCGCATAAGCCTGCCGGGCGCCTTCCGCATCCATACTCCGCCACACTTCTTCGGCTTCGCGGTCCCCGCGTACCGCAAGATAGGCCATATAGTTTTTGGCTTTTTGCCGATCCTGCGGAACCGCCGTCCCGTCCCAATAGGCATAAGCGAGCCATTTCATCGCGTCGGGCTGACCCACCGATGCTGCGTTCTCGATGGCAATCAGCCCATCAGCCTTTTTTGCAGGAAAAACAGATGGTTCGCCGTAGTAGAGCCAGCTCCCGATGAGCCACTCTGCATCATCATTACCTTCGTACATAAGGTCAGAAAGAGTGGTCCATGCCGTGTTGATTTTCCCTTCCTTTTTCTTGGCCAGGGCTAGAGCAATTTGCTGGCTGGCGGGCAGAACCGGATTGATTGCGGGAAGTTTGGCGCGAAAGGAAGCGGTTTCCCCAACCGCGCGCAGCGCTTCACACGTCTCCTCGCGACCGAGTTTGCAGGCCTTTTCCCACAGCACGATGGTGGTAGCCGGTTGCACTTCAATCTCGCCCTTGCCATCGAGATAGGCATTGCCGAGCCCCTCGCACGCCGCCGCATAATCCAGATCACAGGCCATGCGGAGAAAGTGCAGCCCTTCCTTCATGGTGGTATTCTGCCCTGCACGCAGTTTAAACACGGCGGACTGGCCCAGCTTGTTGCAGGCATAGGCATTGCCGCCCTGACATCCGGTGAATAGAAATTTGACACCCTTTGCGACATTGTCCGCCTGCCCGCTGTCGAACAGGCCATCGCCATATTGGATGCAGGCGAGATGCGTATCGCCCTTGCCCTCGACACAGGCTTTCTGCGCCATGATGAAAGATTGTCGGCTATCTTTCCCGACGCCCCGCCCTTGTTCATAGGCGAAGGAGAGTCCGGCGCAGCCCCAGGCAAGCTGCTGGTCGCAGGCGGTCTGAAACAGGGCGACCGCCTGTTGGCCCGTTGCCGCGTCCTTATATTCGTTGAACAGCGAATAGGCCTTGAACTCGCAACCAAGATCCTCGCCGCCTGCGCAGGCCGCGTTCCACTTGGCGAAGGCTCCGGCTTCATTTTGCGCCATGCCCAGGCCGCGCTTCTGCGCATAACCCATGATCGCGCAACTGCGCTGGTCCTTCAGACTCTCGCATCCATATTGGGCATTTTTTGCCGCCAGCGGATCATTGCGATAGCCCATATCACCATCGAACAGCATCGACGCCGAAGTGCTGCACCCGGTTGCCGAGCCTTTTTCACAGGCAAACAGATAATAGCCAATTGCGGCGCGATTGTCCTTCGCCAGGGCGCCCAGCCCTTCTTCGAAGGCTTTGGCGAGCCGGATACATTGCGACGTATCGCCCTTGCGGCATCGCGCGTCCCAATCGCGGGAAACGCCGTACAGTTCGAACGGATAATTTTGTTTGCCATCCACCAGTGCCGAATCCGCATATCCTTCCTCGGCCCGCGGGATGTCCCGGTCCTTGGCAAAGGCGGGGCTTTGGGCGAGAAGCAGCAGGGAAACCGCCGTGCAGAAAGCCGACATGAGTCTTGCCGTCGTCATCAAACTGTTCATCCCAAAATGCCCCCTGCACATGAAAAGCTTATGCACTGGCTTTTCACGCACGGATTGAATAAACTCGCCATCCTGACGGATTATTTCGAGGATTTAATCCTGGTGCAATTTGAGTATTTTCGACCACAATCAGAAATCAGAAAGCTGGTCAGCAGCTATTATAGCGTCACCTTGCCGGATGATGTGTCGGATATCATGCGCGCCGAAATCGCCAATCTGCGCTTTGTCATTCGGGGGCAGGTGACGAGTGATCTGAACGGAGCGGAAGAGCCTTTTGGGCCGGGCGCGACATTGTTGTGCGGCCCGACTTACAGATGGAGCAACGTCCGCTTCACTGCTGGCACGCAGGTTTTCGGCGCAGCCATTACACCGATGGGATGGGCAAAATTGTTCGATGTGGGCGCCGATCAGCTTGCCGACAGGCTGGTGTCGCTGGAAGAATATGTTCCCGCTTCAAGCCTGCCGCTTGTCGGGGCCATATTCGATGCCTCCGACGAAGCACAGCGCGTCAGGGCGGCGGACGAGCTATTCACCGCAATGATCGATCCGGCACGCCGCATTGATGAAGATTTTCTGGATCAGGTCACCGCCTGGATCACCTCGCCCGATCCGAATGAACTGGCCGTGCTGATTTCCGAAATGAGTCGGTCCCAGCGCCAGATCGAGCGATTGTGCAAGAAATATTTCGGCAGCGCGCCAAAGCTGCTGCACCGCAAATTCCGGGCGCTGCATTCGGCCAACCGGCTGACCTGGCAGGATTTGACCGACTGGCAGGATATCGCGACGACAGCCTATTCCGACCAGTCCCATTTCATTCGCGAATTCAAACAGTTCAACGGCCGGACGCCCAGCGAATTCATCAAGGGCGCGCATATATTGGTCCGCATGACCCTTCAGCAACGGCTGCAAATTGATCATGAATCGCCATTTAGTCTCATCGGCTAGATTGACCTGTTCGCCGTTGAGATAATATCATTGCAATATGTCGCACATATTGACGGCTCGGATGGTCCGACAGGCAATAATATTATTCCGGGGCGGCTCCGGGTTCCAGGTCGGCCCGCATCACTGCCAGACATTCCGTCATGCGCTGATCGACATAGGCTTTGGGTTCGGCAATATTGCTGGCATTGGCCTGCTCTTTTTCCACCGCGTTCCAAATCGCCTTCCTGACCAGTTCCAGCGATTGTCCGCTTTCGGCGGAGATGCGATCGCCAACGCTGGAAGCCCAGCGGGGTCCTATTTCACGTAGATCGGGATAGTCATTTGCGCCCGGCGCATCCCGTCTTTGCTCTTCGGATATGATCGACAGGACCGCTACGCAACCGATGTCGCGAGACTGGGTTTCGGTAAACGGTCGAGGCGTTTGGTCCAGAAGCAGCAGGGCAAAAATCAGGGGTGTCGTCATGGCAGCTTTCTGAGATTGCGTGGGCAAACTGTAGTCAACGAACAGGAACCCTGCTTGTGCAACAAAAACTGATCCTAGCCTAGCGCAATCTGTCAGGTCCGACCGTTGCCCAATAAAAACGCCCGGCTGCATATCTGCAACCGGGCGTCCAAAGGCGATAGATAGCCGTCGGGCCTAGCCGACGATTTCGTCTTCGTTGAAGAAATAGGCGATCTCGATCGCCGCATTTTCCTCGCTGTCGCTGCCGTGAACCGTGTTTGCTTCTAGGCTTTCGGCCAGTTCCTTGCGGATCGTGCCGGGAGCTGCATCGGCGGGATTGGTGGCGCCCATGATGTCGCGGTTGAGCTGCATGGCATTTTCACCTTCCAGAACCTGGACGACGCACGGGCCGCTGATCATGAAATCGACCAGTTCGCCGAAGAAGGGGCGTTCCTTGTGGACCGCGTAAAAGCCTTCGGCCTGCTCGCGGCTCATGTGGATGCGCTTCGAAGCGACGACGCGCAGGCCGGCTTCTTCCAGCATCTTGGTAACGGCACCGGTGATATTGCGGCGGGTTGCATCGGGTTTGATGATCGAAAATGTCCGGGTCACGGCCATGATATTGCTCCATAAATTCGGGGATAGACTAAAGTTGCGCCGCCCTTAGCCGCTGCACTGCACCATGGCAAGTTCTAGGCGTGCTTTTCGATCAGCCTTTCGCTGCCGTCAACTGACCAGAGAAGGTGGAGACTGGTTCATTTTTTTGATCCGACCGGCATTTTCCAGCCGATCGGGACTTTCTCCCACAGCCGCCGCGACGACCGAGCCTCCTGCTGGACCGCTTTTGCGACTGTCGCCTGGGGAATCTTCATAGGCCTCCATATTTTCGGCGACGATCATCGTTGGCTCGCCAAAGACGGCCGAATCAGCCGAATCCGCGTCGACATCCTCGTCGTAATCGCTTTCCCAGTCATTGTCCTGCGCCGCTACGGGTACGGACACGGGAGCGGCGAGAATGGCCTCGCTACGCGTCTCTACGACTTCCGTCTGCGATTGCCCTCCGGAAAAGCCATAGAGGACGGCCGCCATCGCTATGCCGCCACCAAAATAGGTAAATTCCTTTATCATGCGCAGGTCCTGGGGCTGATTGCAGGGCTGGAGGAATTGGTGATATCAAATGTATCCCGGCTGCGGACATTGAACGCTGTTTCATAGCGTATCTCACGGTGAAACAGGTCTCCTGGAACGAGTTGCTGATAGTCGTAGACGACTTCGACAAACATGATCGCTGTGCTCGAGGAAGCATATATTTTCTGGGCGGTCGCCCCGATCCCGGCCGC
The DNA here is from genome assembly GCA_963922745.1 of uncultured Sphingomonadales bacterium. Lineage (GTDB taxonomy): Bacteria > Pseudomonadota > Alphaproteobacteria > Sphingomonadales > Sphingomonadaceae > Parasphingorhabdus. The sequence goes on along the minus strand of CAWUKF010000010.1, from coordinate 9,882 downwards.
CAGGCTGCTATCGGTCCGGCCCGCTCCTTCGACACCATATCGGGATGATTTTTCGAGATCGCCGAAGCAGCGCTGCCAGTTTATCATCTGACCGGCGTCGGAGCCGCTCAAGCCATTGGACTGGAGTGACGACAAAATGATCCGGCCGTGAACATTGAAGTCAATATTCTCGCCCAGCAATGCGGCACCCGCAAAAATCTCTTCGATATCCGATTCATCGATCGACGGGTCCACCCGGGCGGCGTTATCTGCCACGGTCATGGCCAGCTGGCTCACACGCATATGCGCGCTGGCCAGGTTGGCGAGCTCAATGCCGCCCAGTGCCAGTGTCAGAAACAGCGGCAGGGTTAGCGCAAACTCGATCAGCGCAAGTCCTCCGCAATCCTTGTTCAGCCGGACCAGCAGGTTACGGACACGAACGGACGCTGCGGCCTTCATGATACTACCCCGCAGACAATATTGGGAACTTCCTGCACCGCATAGGGTTGGCTGCGGAACAACATGCTCGCCGAAATCTGGTACCGGTCCGATGCCCCGAGCAATTTGGCCATCGGAAACAGGCGCGGCATGGTCATCAGGATTTCATAATGGACGACATCGCTCGCCCCACCCACACCGGCACGCCCGGCGGTCGCATCATACAGCCCGTCACCGTCGAGATCACTCCAGCAGTCGCCGTCGCTTTCATCAAAGCTGCCGTTGCCATTGACGTCGGTGGTAAGCTTTTCGGGCTTGCCGATCCCCGAAAAACTGGCAAAATTCTGGATCGAGACGGTATAGGTCGCGTTGCGGGCGATGCTGTTGATTTTTTGCTTCATCGTTTTTTCGACGCGTTCTTCGAGCGTAGCCCCTGCCAGCGTGAAATTCGGATTTTCCAGGGACGCCGTTCTCGCGACATCCGCCAGAGACCCTTCCAGAACTGACCGCACGTACATCTGGTAGCCAAGGTCGAAGGCACCCATCAGGATGAGTGCAAAAGGCAGGGCTATCAGGCCAAATTCCGTGGCAGCCATGCCGCTCTCGTTCTTTCCGAGGGTGAAAAGCTGTAAATTCCGGATCTTCATGAGGTCAGCCTGAGGTCGCCAATCCCCTGCCCGATCTGGGTGAATATTTCTTCCAGATCGGTCCCGTCGCTGGTGTAAAACTGGCCGGCGCTGGTCGCGCATGGTTTGATGTCGCTGGTGTCGGCTACGTCGAGCGCGATCACCCATATCGTGATACCCATGCTCCGGGCCAGCGCGCAGGCGGATTGGAACCGGGCCACATGCCGCTGGTCGCCGTTGCCGGTACCCTGCAAGCGGCTTTCTACCGCGTTCACCCCATAAGCAGAATAATACCACGGATTGGTCTGGGTATCGGTCCGCCCGTCGGTCATGAAAATGATATGCTTGTTGACGGGATAGCCGTCGATACTAGCCGGATTGGATGCAGAAAACATGCCGGTCGAGGACAGGAAACGCATGCCCCAAATGATCCCGATATCGTGATAGGTGCCGCCGCTGACCTTTGCTGTCGCCGTATCTACCGCCGCGCGGAATCCGCTTTCGGTCCCGTATACGGCAAGCTTTTTTGCCTCGGATGGACAGGCGACCTGCCAATATGGTGCATCGTTGATCGCCGAGGGAGCCCACCTGATTCTATATCCGGATTTCACATAGGCTGTCCATTCCTCGTAATCATACCGTCCCCACTGGCGATTGACGTCCCACGATCCCCGAGACATCAGATCAATGTCGTCGCGTTCGACCGTGGTCTGGATTTGGGGGCGATAGCTGCTGCTGCTCATGCTCGACCGCTCTTCGATGCAACCCTGTCCGCTGGCACGCCAGGCGGCCATTCTGGCGCTGCTCGTAGAACCCGAGGAAGCCCATCGGGAATTGTCGATATGAACCGTCCGATAGGTCGCACGGTTGCATCCGTAATAATTGCCGTTGGGGGTCGAGACATAGCCGTAGCCGGTGCAATCGGGATATTGCATTGAGGTCACAACCTGGTTGTTGGTAAGCTCCCTGGCGACGTTGACGGTACCCGAATAGGGCATGATGCCGTAGCGGGTCTGGCCCGTAGATCCGTCGTTGAGGGCCCGGTAGAGTCCCAGGGTTCCGGTCCGGAGCCCGCGGATTTTGGAACTCGACCCCTCGCTGCACGTTCCTGTTACTCCCGGGGCACAGAGCATGGATCCGGTGACGTCCAGAACCAGCATGACATCATTGTTGCCGATGTCCCGTTTGGTATTGCAGTCGACGCTGATCGCAATATTTGTCTTGCCGAAAATTCTCATCAGGCTGGTCGGGATGTCGGCTGAAGCCCATGCCCGCAGCGAAGCAACGTCCGCCGGATCCTGTTCCACAGAGAAGATGACGTTATGGGCATCCATCGTACCCGCCGGAAAGTTGAAATCAAAAAAGCGCTGGGCGGTTGCCGCATCAGCCGGGGTGAAAGTCCTGCCGGTCATTCCCTGCCTGCTCGCCAGCGAGGCCGCATCACAAGCATTCTGCAGCTTGGCACGGGCCATATAGGCGCGGCTCATGTCCAGTCCTCCCCCGACCATGCCGGCCAGAGGAACCATTGAGGCAGCCATCATCGCCAACACATTGCCAGACTGATTGTCCCTCAGCCGCTGCAGCAGAGTTGCGGCGCGCGCAATTTTCGATCTGGACGTTGACAAGCCGGACCCCGTTTCTTTTCTATCGCTCGGTCGCCAAGGAGGGCGCTTCAAAAACGATAACGGTATTCAGCCGAACATATTAATCGGTCGTCGGAAGATTCTGCAGGACAGGCAATAACCGGACAGGCCCGCTATTCTGCAGACCGGCGGTAAAACTTCGATCAGGGACCCTCGATCCAGCGCTGGCCATCCTGCTTCCAGTAGCGGGGGGTGACCGTTTCGCTGGCGCTCAGCTGCCGCCAGACGGTGCGCGCATGGTCGATCTGTTCGGCGCTGAACAGAAAGAAGGCCCGCTCGAATGCCAGCGCTTCTTCCCGCCACTGGCCATCCGCCAGGATGATATAGGTTGCGCCATTGACCGGATCACACTGGTCGGAAAACAGGATCGGCTGATCCGCCTGCCGATCCGATCCCGCGACATCATGGGCGAGGAAACTGGCCGGCTGCGCACTCCACAGGGCGTCGCTTAGCGCAGCACAGTCAACTTCGTCGCGCACCAGCAGCAACAGTCTTTTTCCAACATCCAGCGTCTTTCCCGCCAGCATCGGCACTAGTTTCGCCACCGGGTCCCGGGTCAGATGGTAGAAATCAACACGCACCGCGGCACCTTCGCAACCTTCCGGTCAGCAGTCGCTTCAATAATTTCAATCGACGCCATTTTCGAAATGGTCCGCGACATACTGGTTAAGCAGGCGCACGCCATATCCAGTTGCGCCCTTTTCCCATACCGGGCTGGGCTTGTCGGCCCAGACCATCCCGGCAATGTCGAGATGGGCCCATTTCACACCGTCCTTTACGAACCGCTTGAGAAACTGTGCCGCCGTGATTGATCCTGCTCCACGCGGTCCGACATTTTTCATGTCGGCAATCGGCGAATTGATCAGCTTGTCATAGGCGGGGCCTATCGGCATCCGCCAGAGCGGATCGCCGGAATCCTTGCCCGCAGCGACCAGGTCCCCGGCAAGGTCATCGTTGTTGCTGAAGCAACCGGCATGTTCATTGCCCAGCGAAATGATCATCGCACCGGTCAAAGTCGCCAGATCGATCATTACTTCCGGTTTGAACATTTCCTGCGTCCAGTGCATCGCGTCACACAGAACCAACCGTCCCTCGGCATCGGTGTTGATTACCTCGATCGTCTGGCCATTCATGCTGGTCACGACATCGCCGGGACGCTGGGCTTTCCCGTCCGGCATATTTTCCACCAGCCCGCACACACCCACGACATGGGCCTTCGCCTTGCGACCGGCGAGCGCCTTCATGGTTCCTGCAACGGCACCAGCGCCGCCCATGTCCCATTTCATTTCTTCCATGCCAGCGCCAGGTTTCAGCGAAATGCCGCCGGTGTCAAAGGTCACGCCCTTGCCGACCAGAGCCAGTGGCGTTTTCTGGACGCCGTTGGTGCCGTCCCAGCGCATGGCCAGCAACCGCGGCGGCCGCTCCGACCCCTGTGAAACGCCGAGCAAAGCGCCCATGCCGAGCTTTTCCATTTCATCCCAGCCAAGCACGGTAAATTCTACGCCGAGTTCCTTCAGCTCCTCGCAGCGAGCGACGAAGCTTTCGGGATAAATTGCGTTGGCCGGCTCCGCCACCAGCTCACGCGTTAGGGCAACACCATCGGCCACCGCTGACAGATCCTGCCACGCTTTGGCGCTTGCCATATCCTGATCAAGCACCGTGATCTGTTTGAGCGTGACCTTCTGCTTTTCCGGCATGGTCGTCCGATATTTGTCATGCCGCCAGCTGCGCAATTTCGCGCCAAACAGCAGTTTTGCAAGATGCGCCTCGTCAAGGCCGGATGGAGCGATGGCGGCATGGCTGGATCCCGATGCCAGAATTTTGGCTATGGCTGAACCGCCCGCGGATTCCGCTTCGTTCGCCTTGCCTTTGCCCAATCCCGTCAGAATGACGCGCAGGGTTTTCCCCGCTTCGGTGACAAAAATTTCGAAGATTTCCCCCAGCTTCCCTTCAAACCGCGCGGCTTGCGCTCCCGCTTTCACTATCTCTGATTGCTCAAGCCCAAGCTCAAAATCGCCCATTCCGTCCGTGGGGATTGCAAAAATAATCGCGTCGGCATCTGCTGGCCGCTGACTGGCAAAGTTGAAAATCATCGAAAAACTGTCCTTGTTTTTGTTTCCTGAGGAATGAAAAGCCTCGGTGGTTCATGGGTAGGTCATGCTCCATCATCGTGGAGCCGACGTACATTCGATCATGCGGTGTTGCTGCACCGTCTTGCTTTTTTGGTCAAGCATCTGTTCATCAGAATCTGACAAAGAAAATTTGCAGACCGAGCAAACAGGTGCAATAGGCGATCGGAACGTGGACAGTGAGATATTTGATGCTGTTCAAAATGGGGCTAGAAGCAGGTTAAGCCAGTCGATGAAATCTTCACTCGCCCTTTTTACCCTGTCGCTGGCGGTGGTTGCACCTGGATCGGCCATCGGCCAGGTTCCAGCCGAAACGGCTGTCTCACCGAAGCAGCAAGAAGATCAGATCGAATTTAGTGCCGACAAAATCGATTATGATTTCGAGAATGACTTCGTCACGGCAGAAGGCAATGTAGTTCTAAATCGCGACGGGTATAAATTGCGCGCCGACCAGGTTCTGTGGAACCGAAAAACCGGTTCTGTTGTGGCCGAGGGGAATATCCAGTCCGTCAGCCCCGACGGCGATGTCGCCTATGGCGACCGGATAGAACTGACCGACAGCCTGCGCGACGGCGCTATCGAAAATCTGCTGCTCGTCCTGGAAGATGGCAGCCGATTGGCAGCACGACGCAGCGAACGATATGCCGACGGCACCATTGCGTTGAGCAACGCCGCTTATACCGCCTGTGCGGTCGTGACCGAGGAGGGGTGCCCCAAGGATCCAAGCTGGCAAATCAAGGCGGTGAGAGTGATCTATGATCCCGTCAAGAAACGGGTGAATTATCAAGGAGCTCGCATCGAGATTTTCGGTCTGCCGGTCATTCCATTACCAGGCCTGTCGCATCCGGTCAGTGACGAAAACCGAAGCGGCCTTCTGGTCCCCGACGTCAAATTCGACACGGTTAACGGGGTCGGGGTGACGGTGCCCTATTATTTCAGTCTTGCACCCAATCAGGATGCAACGGTCACCACTCAGGTTTTCACCAACGTCGCCCCGCTAGTTAGCGGTACTTTCAGGAATCTTGACCAGAAAGGCGCCTTCCAGCTGACCGGCTATGCCACTTACGGATCGCGCATCCCGACCGGCACCGCACAGGTCGCAGCAAATGCCGAAAAGGATTTCAGGGGCTATTTTGAGACCAGCGGCCGATTCCGCCTGGATGACAAATGGACCCTTTCCCAGTCGGCCCGAATCGTGTCGGACCGAACATTTCTCCGTCGCTATGATATCAGCGATGACGACACGCTTCGTTCCACGATCAACGTCGAACGGATCAGCAACAGCAGCTATTTCTCCTTGGCCGGCTGGGCGTTCCAGACATTGCGGGTAAACGACCCTCAAAATCGCGTGCCGGTAGCGTTACCGCTCGTCGACTATCGAAAGCGGTTCGACGACCCAATATTGGGTGGTCGTCTGGAACTGCAGGCAAACAGCGTGGCGATCGGTCGCAGCGAAGGCCAGGACACGCAGCGGGCTTTCGGATTGGCGCGCTGGGACATGCGCAAGCTTACCAACTGGGGCCAGGAAATTACCCTGACGGGATTGGTTCGTGGCGATGTCTATCACAGCGATGACAACGCCCTCAATGAGACCGCGATATACCGGGGCCAGAGTGGCTGGCAGACGCGGGCCATTGCGACGGCAGCCATTGATGTCAAATGGCCGCTTATCGGTGAGGCTTTCGGCGGCACGCAGACGATCACGCCGCGTTTTCAGATCGTTGCGACACCGGGGCTGGCCAACCTTTCCGTACCCAATGAAGATTCGCGGGCGGTTGATCTGGAAGACAGCAATCTTTTCGCGCTCAACCGCTTCCCAGGCTATGATCGGTATGAAGACAATGTCCGGGCAACCTATGGCCTGGAGTGGGAGATCAATCGCCCCAACCTGCAGGTGAACACGATTGTCGGCCAGAGCTACCGGCTCGAGAATAACAACAATATTGTACCCGACGGTACCGGCCTGTCCAATCGCTTTTCCGATATCGTCGGGCGCACCAACGTGCGTTTCAAGGATGTCGTGCGATTCACCCACCGGTTCCGGCTGGACAAGGACAACCTGGCGGTGCGCCGGAACGAGATCGATGCAACGGTCGGATCAAAGGGCACCTATGCCCAAATCGGTTATCTCCGTCTGAACCGCAATATCGGGCAGGGATTGGAAGACCTTCGGGACCGCGAAGAAGTCCGAGTGGGCGGGCGCTTTCAGATTGACCAATATTGGTCGGTTTTCGGATCGGCAATTATAGACCTCACGGATCCTGCCGAAGACCCAACTTCCGTGTCTGATGGCTTTGACCCGGTCAGACATCGCCTGGGTGTTGCCTATGACGACGGATGTCTCTCAATGGGCGTAACATGGCGGTATGACTACGAAGACACGGGCGATGCGCGGCGTGGCAGTACTTTCCTGTTCCGTCTGGCATTGCGTAATCTGGGCGTGTAAGGGAGCATCAAAGCGTTTGAACCGCTCATATTGGGTTCAGCACATTATTGCTAACTGTGGCATGAAAATTACTCCTTCTATTTGAGAAGAAACATATAATGAATTTATCGAGTTTGAAAATCCAGGGCTTCAGAACCAAGGCGATGATGATCGCAGCATTTGCTATCGCAGGTGCTTCTCCCTCGGCCAGCCAGACGGTCGCGGATGCGTCGCTCCCCCAAGCGGGACTGAATATTCCCGACGAACTGACAATCTTTGGCAAGAATGATCCCAACGTCCGTCGTGCCACCGCGATCGTCAACGGGGACATCATTACCGGAACCGATGTCGGTCAGCGTCTAGCATTGATCGTGGCAGCCAATGGCGGCCAGGTCTCGGAGGAAGAAAAGCAGCGTCTGCGGCTTCAGGTGCTGCGCAACCTGATCGATGAAACGCTGCAGATCCAGGAAGCAGAAGCCAATGAAATCACGATTTCCGACGAGGAAGTGGACGCGACATTTCGTCAGGTAGCCCAGCAGAATTTTAAGCAGGATCTTGGCGCGTTCGACCAATATCTGCGCACTCAGGGTTCGTCGACCGATACCCTCAAACGCCAGATCAAGGGCGAACTTGCATGGAGCCGGCTGCTGCGCCGGAATATCCAGCCGTTCATCAATGTCGGCGACGAAGAGGTCAATGCGATCATCGAGCGCCTGAACGCCTCCAAGGGCACGACCGAATTCCGGATCGGTGAAATCTATATGTCCGCGACCCAGGAAACCGCACCGCAAGTCGCAGAGAATATGCGCAAAATATTGGAGCAAATCCGTGGTGGCGGATCGTTCGTGGCTTATGCCCGCCAGTTTTCCGAAGCGTCGACGGCAGCAACCGGCGGCGATCTCGGTTGGGTCCGTCCTGCGCAATTGCCGCAGAGCCTGGCAGATGCCGCCGAGCAAATGCAGGTCGGACAGGTTGTAGGTCCGGTCGAAGTCCCCGGCGGATTTTCGATCCTCTACCTCATCGATTCACGCCAGGTGCTGACCGCCGATCCCCGCAACGCCCTGCTCAGTCTGAAACAGCTTGCCATCGGCTTTCCCGAAGGCATCACCGAGGCCCAGGCAACAGCACAGGCAGCCGAATTTGCCAAGGCGACGCAGGCTATCAAGGGCTGTGGAGCAGCCAATGAAGTGGCCGCGCAATTGGGCGCCAGCGTGGTCGACAATGACCAGGTGAAGTTGCGCGACCTACCCGCTGCGCTGCAAGGGGCGATTGCCCAGTTGCAGATCGGTCAGGCCAGCCAGCCGTTCGGCTCGGTTGAGGACGGCATCAGGGTGCTCATTCTTTGTGGACGCGATGATCCGCAGACCGCTGCGGCACCATCTTTTGATGCCATCATGTCCCGTCTGGAAAACGAGCGTGTCAACAAACGCGCGCAGATTTATTTGCGCGATCTGAGACGCGACGCCATCATCGAATATAATTAATGGCTGATTGGGACGCAAAGCCATTTGCCATTTCCTGCGGAGACCCCGCCGGTGTCGGACCTGAAATCATTGTAAAAAGCTGGAAACAGCGAGCGACAGCCGGTCTCAAACCGTTTTTTGTGATCGGAAATTTTGCCGATTTTGATCGTCTGGCCGGCGTTCCGGTTCGAAAAATAGAACAGCCAATGGATGCCCGCGAGGTTTTCGAGCAGGCGCTGCCAGTGCTTCATATTCACGAAGCGGCAGCCGCTGTGCCCGGCGAAGCTTCGCTGGATGGGGCCCAATGTTCGCTGCACGCCCTCGAGATCGCCTGTGGAATGGCGCGGTCGGGAGACGCCGGCGCCGTCATTACCGCGCCTGTTTCGAAAACGCAGCTATACAAGATTGGCTTTCGCTATCCCGGCCAGACCGAATTTGTTTCGGAACGCTGTGGCATAGCACGGGAGAATGCGGTGATGATGCTCGCGGGGCCAACCCTGCGCGTGGTGCCGATGACAACCCATATCGCGCTGAAGGATGTGCCGGAACATTTCACCGAAAAGCTGATCGTCTCCTGCGCCCGGGCCGCCGCCAAGGCGATGGTCCGCAATTTCGGCATAGCACATCCGCGTATCGCCGTTGCCGGGCTCAATCCCCATGCTGGTGAAAGCGGTAATCTGGGCAATGAAGAGCAGCGGATCATGCAACCGGCGATCAACCAGTTGCGCGAGGAGGGCATGGACATTACCGATCCGCTTCCTCCGGACACCATGTTTCACGCGGAAGCGCGCGCAAAATATGATGTTGCATTATGCCCCTATCATGATCAGGCGCTGATCCCCCTTAAGACCCTGCATTTTTTTGATGGAGTCAATATGACGCTGGGCCTGCCGATCGTCCGGACTTCTCCGGACCATGGAACCGCGTTCAATATTGCCGGCCAGAACATAGCCGATCCGCGCTCCATGATCGCTGCCATCCAGATGGCCGCCACCGCCGTGGCCAATCGCCAGATTCACGACCATTGAGCGCGCCGGTTGCCCTGCCCCCGCTGCGGGAGGTGATCAAGCGACATGGGCTCACCGCCAACAAAGCGCTGGGTCAGAATTTCCTGTTCGACATGCAACTGCTCGACCGGATTGCCGCCGTTCCCGGTGATCTCGGCGGCCAGGCGGTGTT
>CAWUKF010000009.1:0-23088 GCA_963922745.1 uncultured Sphingomonadales bacterium | reverse complement strand
CTGCAAGTCATTACAAATACTTGCAAATTTTTTCCTAAGACCTCCGTGTCCGCCATTTCTCCGAACTGTTCCGATCACCGGCGAGCGCGGGCATCCTCGAAGACTCTAGGTTTGTCGCGTAGGCAGAACCAACTATTCATTGGCCGTAGTTCGCCATATTGTGCCATTCATTGCTATCGACTTTATGATCAAACTCAGAATCTGATCACCGCTTTGGTTAGTGGCAAAACGCTTTCATGCACTTGCCAAACAAACTCAGCGTCAATCAGATTGCTACGCTTATCAAACCCGGAATCTGTCCGGATGGCATTGATCCCATCGTTGAGCGCAGGTGCGTTTTCAAGCTGAAGCAGAAATTGATGCCCTGTGGTGAAATGGTCGAAGCGCTGATTGATGATATAGGGAAAGGCTTTGGGTCGGGAGAAAAAATCTCGCGCGGCTCAGGCTCCAATGCCGAAAACTCAATCTGATCCTTTTTACGCCCTCGCAATTTGGCTGCTGCCACGATACAACATGTTAGTTTGCTTCATCGAGGTAGTATATGAACAAGGAAAAAGTCCGTGCGGCCGATACTGGCGATGAACGATCCAAAACGGAGAAGGTTTATCACGCACTAAGGCGGCGAATACGGGATCTGGACCTTGCACCCGGTACGCAGTTGCGGAAAAATGAGCTGGCCTTGGAGTTCGGAGTTTCGCGTGCTCCGATCAGCGAAGCCCTTGCGAAACTGGCAGAAGAAGGGCTGGTTGACATCTATCGGCAGAGCGGAAGTTTTGTCGCGCCCATCCGCGATCAGGATATCCGGGAAAGCATGATCATCCGTACGGCTCTCGAGGTCGAGACAGTCAGGCGCGCGACCACTTTGCTGACAGAAAACGACTTGGAAAAATTGCAGCATAATCTGGATGAGCAAACCAAAGCGCTGAAGGCGGGCAATCTGCCCAAGCTGGATGAGCTGGACGCGGAATTTCATACGATCATTGTCTCCGTGCTCGATTGTCCCCGATTGCAGAACGAACTGGAATCCTGCCGCGCGCGTCTCGACCGGCAACGCTTCAGAAGTCTGCGAGAAAAGCTGCGCCCCAATGAAACCCTCGATGAGCATCGGCGCATTTATGATGCCTTGCGGACCCGCGACGCCGAATATTCGGCGGCGGCCATGCGAGCGCATCTGAATTATGTAAATATCGCTATCGAACGTTGGCTCGAAGAAGCTTAATCCCGTTCCAGTTCTGCCGCGCGGGTTTCTTTTACGGTAATCAAAATGGCCAGACCGGCGGCCACGAGGATGAGCGTGGAGAGCATGCCGATTTGCAGGCTTCCGGTTGTCGCGGTTACGCTTGAAACGAGAACATGCCCCAGAAATGCGGTGGCATAGCCCGACAGTGAATATATCCCAAAAAACTGCGTCATCATTTTCAGAGGCGATATTTTTGCCAGCATCGCCCTGCTGCAAACCAGGATCATGGACCCCACGGCACCCAATATCAGAAAGGTGACCAGGAAAAACATCTCGGGAATGCTGGAAAACAGAGGCAGTGACTGCAAAGGGTCGGACCCGGTTATCGGGAAAAACAGGATCATGCCGGGGCTGCTGGAAACCATCAGGATAACACAGGCAGACATTGCGACATTTGCGACAATGATGATCGGGCGAGAACCAAAACGACTATCCAGACTGCCGGCGATCATACTCCCGATGGCACATGCTATGGCGAGGAGAATCGCAAAGGCCAGGATATCAACGCTGTTCCAGCCAAACACCGCAGCCCCGTAAATGGCACTATAGACCTGCAGAGCAATGATGGCGTCATTATACAGCATCCGTCCCACCAAGAATCTTCCCACATTGGCAATCTTGTGTGCCTGACGAATCGTATTGAATAGCTGTGCCATCCCTTCTCTGACCGCCTTTGTGGGCGATAGCCCGGTTGCCGGATTATCGGGTGTCAGTACGACGAAGGGTATCGCGAACAGCAGTAGCCATGTCGCGACAAATGGCCCGACTATCCGTTCATGCTCAAAATATGCGGGGTCCAGGCCAAGGATCGGCGAATTCGGAAGAAAGGCAAATGTCCCGTTTCCCTCTGCTGGCAGGATAACGCAGGAAAGTATCAATAGGATCGCGATCAAGGTGCCGGCGTTGCTCATCGCATATCCCCGTCCGGAAGCCCGTCCGGTCTGACTCGAGGGACCCACTGAGTCCAGCATGGCATTGTGAAGCAATGTGGTCAGCTCGACAAAGAAAGCGACGACCGCAATCAGGCCGATGATCACAGCGAGCCCGAGGCCGCCGTTTGTTCCCGGCATTGCAAACCATAACAGGGATTCGGCGGTCGCCAGAATCAACAATGCGCCGATCATCCATGGCATTCTGCGCCCTGTCCGATCGACGACGGCACCGACAAATGGCGCCAGGCAAGCTATTGCTATTCCGCCGATAGTATTGGCCAGTCCCCAATATTTCACACCTTCGATCGGGTCGCCAACCACAATTTGCGTAAAATAAGGCGCAAAGATAAACATGAAAATAAGCGTTGCGCTGGGCGCACGCGCAAATTCGTACATGGTCCACCCAAATTGCCCTCGCGCCAGTTTTCCACCGGGAGAGGATGGGGTCGCAGCGGGTGAAGCGAGAGTTTTCATGATGTACCCAGTTCCGTTAGTCGCCATGATTGACATGCCAGATGGCTAAACCAAGGAGAGTGCAAAGCGCAAGACAATTGATAGATTGCGAGTGATATCGCAGGGGAATGGGAGGCGCAGCCCCTGTAGTTTTTCCTCTACAATAATCCCTAAATTATTGTAAAAATAGATATTTAAACAATATTTTGCTCGCATATTTGGGAGGAGCGCTTGGCGATTTCGACGGCCTGTGGAAAAATGCAATCATGCAAATTCTACTGTTGCACAATCCTAACTGACATGTTACTTGGACAAATAACGATATCGACTGGGAGGATGAAAGACATGAACCAAGTGAGCTTTGCGGCGCGCCCCATGGGGGTTTCACTTACGGCACTAATCATTGCAATGGCATCACCTGCTCACGCTCAGGAAGATGTGTCGGCGTCTCAGGAGGAGGCAACGAACGGCGGGCTGGAAGAAATCGTTGTGACGGCGCAAAGGCGCTCTGAAGGCCTTCAGCAGGTACCAATCTCGGCAACTGTTCTTACTGGCGATATGCTTGCCGCAAAGGGAGTGGATGGCATCAACAGCCTGCAATATGCGGCGCCAGGATTGACGATGGCTGACTATGGATCGGCCAATGTTCTCAACATACGCGGGATCGGTCGCAGCGCGGTTGATATCGAGCTGCCCTCGGGCGTGGTGCTCTATCGTGATGGTGTCCCCACATTTCCCGGATATTTCCAGAACGAACCCTATTTCGACATAGCCGGGGTGGAAGTGCTCAAGGGCCCTCAGGGGACCTTCGTGGGGAAAAGCGCTGCAGGCGGTGCTATCTTCATTCGCACAGCCTCACCCGATCTGGAGCGTTTTAGCGGAAAAGTTGAGGCCGAATACGGCAATTACGACCAGTATGGGGGCACCGTTGTGCTCAATGCCCCGCTCAGCAATAGTTTTGGCGTCCGCGTCGCTTATCGCCATTTTCAGCGGGACAAGATCCTTGGCAACTCGCTTACCGGCAATTTCACGGGACGTCCCGGTCGTCCAAACCAGGATAGCGTACGTATCGGCGCACTGTGGGAGCCAAGCACGGCCTTCACTGCAGAAATGCGACTGGATCTGAGCGATCTGAATTTTGGCGGAAATCTCACCAGCAGTTTTGGTGCGCCCCTTTATGATTATGTGCAGAACGCAAATTTTGCCTACCGCGACCGTTCTGCCCGTCTCGTCGGAAAGATGGCCTATAATTTTGACAGCGGACTGCAGCTTACGTCCGTTTCCGGGTATCAGGGTGTTCACACCACCAATAATTTCGACCGCAACGGTGCCGCTCCGCGCAATGACAGATTCGATAGCGACGGAACGTTCAAGCTGTATTCTCAGGAATTCAACCTGATCTCGCCCGACGATAGCAGCCATCCTTTTTCATATGTGGTGGGCGTTTTTTATCAGCGCACCGAAACGGTGATCGAGGATTTCCGCAACGATGGCTTTAACTTCTACGGAGATATCGGAGATTTGGGCGGCCTGGTCCAGGGAACACAGTTCCCTTATCTGGGGCTAAACAAGCCTTATACCAAAATCGAGGATGACATTTCCGCTTTCGTCGACGTGAAATACAAGTTCAGCGACAAGTTCAGCGTGGAAATGGGACTCCGCTACAGCAAATACAAAACATCCAATGACACAGAAATTGTCATCGGAGACGGGCTGTCGGACCCGACAATTCCGTTCTTTGCGGGAACGCAAAAGCTAAACGAAGACGACGTGGACGGTAAAATTACCTTCAGCTACTTTCCGACACCGGAACACAATCTCTACGCAAATGTGGCGAAAGCACATGTCACGGGTGGTTTCAACATCGTCGGCGGGGCCCCGTTCCTGAAGGAAAAAGTATATAATTATGAACTGGGCTGGAAGGCGTCTTGGGCAGGCAACAAAATCAACACCCAGTTTGCGGCGTTCTACCAGACGCTTTCCAACTATCAGGCGCAATTCGCCAGCCCGACACTTGGTGGGCAGAATATTCTTCAGAATGCCCAGGGCAGTAGCAAGATCTACGGCCTGGAGGGAGCCGTTCAGGGGAAGCTCGGGGCGCTAAGCTTTGATGCCAGCATAGCGTATCTGAACAGCGAGCTGGGTACCTTCCCGTCCGTTCTCAGCCCGTTCCTGCCGGCACCGAATAATGTGGTTTCGATCAGCGGAGGAAAATCGCCTTTTTCTCCAAAATTCTCCTTCAATGCCGGAGCCAGTTACCGCATCGCGGTGGGCGATGACACCGCCGCCATTCCACGAATCAACATTTCCTCGCAGGCCAAACAGCTAGGCGCGCTGTTTGATGTCCCGCAGACCCGCCTGCCAGGCAGAACGTTGCTCAATGCCGGGTTGATGATTGAACACGGTCCGGTTTCGATCGATTTCTGGGTTACAAACCTGACTGACGAACGCTTCGTCGCTGGTATTCAGGATCTCGGAAACATCTGGTATCCGGCCGCACCTCGCCAATATGGCGTAAAATTGGGATACCGCTTTTAATGTCGGAATGGCTGACGGGGGAGCGTATCGCGAATAGGCACGATTGACGATGGCAGGATTCTCTCTGCTACCGGAAGACTGCGATGACGCAATATTGGTCGGCCGATTGTGGATCGCTACGGGCATAGAGGGGCCCCGGGTTGTCAAAGTGCGCGGTTCTTCTCTTGTCGACCTGTCGAGGCTGGCGCCAACAATGTCTGATCTTTGTGACTTGCCCGATCCTGCCGCCGCGGTGGCCTCCTTTGACGGGCCGGAATTGTGTTCGCTGGAAGCGGCATTGGCTGGCGGGCATCTCCTGGCACCCTGTGACTTGCAGGCGATCAAGGCATCCGGAGTGACTTTCGCAACAAGTGCGATAGAGCGCGTGGTGGAAGAACGCGCACAGGGAGATGCTCAGAAAGCACTCTGCTTGCGCGACGAGCTGGCAGATATACTGGGCAAGGATATTGCGGGATTGCGGCCTGGAACGCCCGACGCAGACCGGATGAAAACCGCGCTCATGGAAAAGGGAATATGGTCCCAATATCTTGAAGTTGCAATCGGCCCCGATCCTGAAATTTTCACCAAGGCACAACCGATGTCTGCCGTCGGCTGTGGCGCTGCAATCGGAATCCGTCCCGATTCGAGGTGGAACAATCCGGAGCCAGAAATTGTACTGGCGGTATCGTCTTCTGGCACGATCGTTGGCGCAACTCTCGGCAATGACGTGAATCTGCGCGATTTTGAAGGGCGAAGCGCCCTGTTGCTCGGAACCGCAAAGGACAATAATGCGTCCTGTGCGATTGGTCCTTTTATCAGGCTGCTTGATGAACGCTTCACTATCGAAGATATCCGCAACGCCATTGTCGATCTCTCCATCAAGGGAAGCGAGGGCTTTACCTATTCGGGATGCTGCGCAATGTCAGATATCAGCCGGACTCCAGAAGCGCTGGTGTCGGCCGTAATCGGGGAGCATCATGATTATCCTGACGGATTTATGTTGTTTTTGGGGACAATGTGTATTCCGGTCGAGGATCGGAGCGAGCGCGGAATGGGCTTCGCGCACAGGGAGGGTGATTTGGTGCGTATCCATTCGGCCAGGCTGGGAGCATTGGAGAATTTTGTCACCGCAACAAACCGTGCACCTCGCTGGCACTTTGGCGCCCGCGCATTGATGAAATCCCTTTCTGCCAGGAGGCTGCTATGAATGAATCAAGCCATGTCATCGGATCCAACAAGCCGGCGCTTATCGATAAGACAATCGGCCAAGTCCTGCAGGAGACCGCTGCACGTATCCCGGAAATGGAAGCGATTGTCTCCGTCGAGCAGGATATTCGGCTGACCTATGCCCAGTTCAGTGCGCGTGTCGAAAGCATGGCCGCGGGTCTTTTGGCGATGGGCCTGGAAAAAGGAGATCGAGTCGGGATATGGGCACCCAATTGCGTTGAATGGACCCTGACCCAATTTGCAACGGCGCGTGCAGGGCTGATCCAGGTGAATATAAATCCGGCCTACCGGTTGTCGGAGCTTGAATATGCGTTGAACAAGGTAGGGGTTCGCGTGCTGATCGCGGTCGAACGTTTCAAAACCAGTGAATATGCAGACATGGTCGAGACGCTGGCACCAGAAATTGCCGAGTGCGAAGGTCGCCTGAACTCGAAACGGTTGCCGGCGCTGGAAGCGGTTATCCAGATTGGCGGAAAAACGCGCAAGGGATGGATCGGCTTCGACGATATCGGGGAAGGGGCCGACGCAACGAAGCTTCCTGTCGCTTCTGCGCTGTCGATAGACGACCCCATCAACATCCAGTTTACCAGCGGCACGACAGGCAATCCCAAAGGCGCCACGCTGTCCCATCGCAATATCCTGAATAACGGGTATTTTGTGGGGAGGGCCATGGGGATGACCGAGGGCGACCGGATCTGTGTGCCGGTGCCGCTTTATCACTGCTTTGGAATGGTGATGGCCAATCTTGCGTGTATTGTGCACGGCGCGACGATGATTTATCCATCCGCCGGCTTCGATGCGGGCGCTGTACTGGCAACAATCGAAGCTGAAAAATGTACAGCGCTTTATGGTGTACCAACCATGTTTATCGCTGAGCTCGCGCATCCGGATTTTGATCGTTTCGACCTTACCTCTTTGCGGACGGGGATCATGGCCGGTTCGCCGTGCCCGATCGAAGTCATGCGCAGCACCGTCAGCCAGATGCATATGGGTGAAGTAACCATTGCCTATGGAATGACCGAAACCAGTCCCGTCAGCTTCCAGAGCGATATTGGCGATCCGCTGGAGCGCAGGGTAACGACGGTGGGCCGCATTCAGCCGCATCTGGAGGCGAAGGTCATCGACCCCGAAAGCGGCCGCTTGCTTGACCGTGGCGAAGTGGGGGAACTTTGCGTGCGTGGTTATTCCGTCATGCTGGGATATTGGGACGAGGAGGACCGTACTGCGGAGGCAATTGACGAACAGGGATGGATGCATAGCGGCGATCTGGGGGTCATCGACGAGGAAGGCTATTGCAATATCGTTGGCCGTGCAAAGGACATGATCATCCGGGGCGGAGAGAATGTATATCCACGCGAAATAGAGGAATATCTGTTTGGCCATCCCGCTATTGAAGATGTCACGATAGTTGGCATCCCGGATCCCAAATATGGAGAGGAAATTTGCGCCTGGGTTAAATTACGTCCTCATGGCAAACTCGAGGAGGAAGATCTGCGCGCATATTGCCGCGGCCAGATCGCGCATTACAAAATCCCGCGCTATATCCGCTTCGTATCCGAATTTCCGGCAACGGTTACCGGCAAGGTCCAGAAATTTGTCATCCGGGACGCAATGCTGAAAGAGCTTGGATTGGGTGAAGAGCAAACGGCCTAGTCTGTTCCGATCCGGAACCGCGTCCGATACAAGCCGACGCGATAAGGATCCCATGTCGAAGCATTCCAGACGATTGTTAATTCGCTGCCGTTGACCGAGGTCCACGGCTCAATGACATTGACGCCGTACAGGAAGCCATATTCGTCTTCATGATAATTGTCAGCCCGGCTATGCGGCGCGCAATTTGCGGCCTGACATGCGGGGTGCCGGAGCGAGCCGCCCGGCCCGTACTGGCCAGAAGGGCCTTTTTCCGGGCCTTCCACTTTCATCATTGTCTGGGAACCACTCCATGGACCCCACGGATTGTCCGCAAATCGAACGACGATTGATCTGTCGTTCATATTCACCTGATCGCAATCGGTGCCAGCAAATAGTTGCAACAGTCCGCATTTCGGCAGGAAAGCACTTTTGATGTCGGTTACTCCGCCGCCGTAGACCATCATCCATTTGCCGATCTGCTCAAGCCATACCACCGACATCTGGTTGACTATGTCGATCTCGTCCGTCGCCATTGAAACGGGGGATGCCCTGCTTTCATCCGGACCGAACTCGGGTTTACCGTCTTTGCCGGTTCCGTAATAATATCTCCTATTCCAGCCATGCTCGGCGTCGGGTATCGAGGAATAGGCAAAATAAAGCGATGCTGGCCGACCGACGGCACCCACCCCAATGAATGAGGGGCGTCCGAAGTAGAAGATTTTCACTTTGCTGTCGGAGCTGGAAGGTGAAGAAAAATCCCAACCGGCTGGAGAATCAGGTTCAAACCGGCGGACCGCGCGAATGGCACTGTTCATAAATTTGGTCGTCACCCAATCCGCCGTGTCGATATAATGAGCCGGATCGCGATCGGACTTTCGACCAAAGCGCAGGGTCATGGCGGCAGAAGCAATCTTGCCGGCGGTCGTCGGTCCGGCGATACTGGCCCTCGGGTCCGTGCAGATACCCTTATGATTTGCGCCCGTGCAATATGGAGTGCCTTTTAAGCACGCCAGGGTAGTGCCGGCCTGTTCATCAAGCGATGCCCCCAGGGTGCCGAGAGTCGTGTCACAGGACATCCCGCCGGTACAGTCCGATCTGGCCTGGCACGCCTTGCCCTTTACAAGAAGAAACAGGCCATATTCATGCTCGCCGTCGCTAAAGCCACCAATCGGTGTCTTCCCCAAATCCATGGCATGGCCGGGATCGAAGGCAAGAAATCTCTTGGTCTCCGGATCCTGCGCGAGATTGATCGTGGGAATATTGCCGGCTTTTATCCTGGAGCCATCGGGCCATTCGGCAAGCGACACCGTGCCGAAAACATCATCGTGCAGCGGGCTTTCCTTGCCATTGATCGGGGCGTAGCTCTCGGTGGACCAGGTGTCGCCGAACATGAAATGAATCTGTCCGTCGTGCTCGTAGCTCCAGCCCAGATCAGTGCCATAATAGCCGATATTTTCTGGCGTTACATTCGCCGGATCAAGTGGCGCGTCAGCGCCGGTGAACGGCCCCAGAAATTCGCTGTCAATGACTTGCGGATCAGTAGTCGCCCCGTTCGCCGTCAAGCCGGCCAGGAGGAATAGCATTGCGCCACCGGCAAGGGACAAAGAAAAAACACGCTTCATGCCGGTACTGGCGCATTACCCGGGATGACCCCGGCATCCTTTAGATCGGCCCAGAATTCCGCAGGTATAGGTTCGTCCATAAAGCCGACATTGCCGAGAACTTCCTCTGCGCTCATCGGGCCGGGAATGACGCTGGTGACGGCGGGATGTGCAAGAACGAACTGCAAGGCGGCGCTGGGCAGCTTGACTTTGTGTCGATCACATAAACTGCGCAAATGCGATACGGTTTCGGCAATGTCAGCCGGAACATCGCCATAATTATACGTATCTCCCCCTGCCAGAATACCGGAATTATAGGGGCCGCCGATAATGATTCCGACACCGCGCTTTTCACATTCCGGGAAGAGCGTGGTCAGCGGCTCCGTCTCGATCAGCGTGTAGCGTCCGGCCAGAAGGAAAAGGTCCGGATCGGCCAGCTCGAGCATAAGCGCACAGGGCTGCCACTCATTCACGCCGATGCCGATCGCGCACACATCGCCCGAAGATCGCAATTCACTCAGCGCTCGCCAGCCGCCTTCGTCGAACAGCTGGCGCGTGCGCGCCACGGCCGTATCCCGCCCGCCATGGACAAGCGCGTCAATGTCATGAACATAGAGAATGTCCACGCGATCTACGCCAATCCTTGCAAGGCTCTCCTCGTACGAACGCAGGACGCCATCATAGCTATAGTCAAAGCGAGGAATAAAATCAGCTGCGCCGACATAGAGTGACTGATCGGTTTCGTCAGGCGAACATGGATCCATTATGCGACCCACTTTGGTGGATAGCGCAAAACTGTCGCGTGGCTTGCTCGCCAGCAGCCTCCCCATCCTCGTCTCCGCCAGAGTGAAGCCGTAGAATGGAGCCGTATCAAAATATCGCAGACCGGAGTCCCAGGCAGCCTCGAGGGTAGCGTCACTTTCTTCTTCCGTCAGCGCGCGCCGATAGTTGCCGATGCAGGCCGATCCAAAGCCCATCGCGGTGAAATTGATGTCTCCGCCGTTCGGCGCAGAAAATGTCACAGTGTCAGATGCCTTGGCCACAGACCGCTATCCCCTCTCATGATTTTTACTCAACTAACATGCCAGAATGGAATAATAGGTCAAGCCCAAATCAGAGGAGACAGACTTTTCAATATGATATATAGTTTAGCATTATATGCATTTATCATAACTTTCCGGGCACGATAAAGTTTATCCAAAAAGCTTGAAACTCCAAAAGTAACATGTTAGTGCTCCATTCGACCTACAGAGCTGATCTTACCCGTCAGGCTGGGTCAAAGGGAGGAATAACAATTGCACGACGGCGACAAGCCTTTTCCAGCGGCCACCAGGGATTCTGCCAGAATTGATCGGCAGAGCCGGCTCGCCGACAATCTAATCCTTGGCAATCAGTTGCGGGATCAATTGAAGGAGGGTGCGGCGATCGGAACCTTTCTGATCGAATTGCCAGCACCAGCCACGGTCTCCGCCCTCGCCATGGCGGGTTTCGATTTCATTGTAATCGATCTCGAACATTCCTCGACCGGATTCGAGAAACTGGAGCTGCTGATTCTGGCTGCCCATTGCGCGCGCATCCCCGCCATTGTGCGTCCTTGGCGGAGCGACCCCGGGCTCATAGGCAAGATACTGGATTTGGGTGCCAATGGCATTATGGCACCGCATGTCGAAACTGTAGAGCAGGCAAGAGATGTAGTTCGCGCCTGTCGCTATACCCAGGATCATGGGCGCGGATATTCGCCTCTCACCAAATTCCACTCGCTGCCATCTCCCATCGAAGACCTGAGCAAGGCTGTGTTCGTCATCGTGCAACTGGAGGGACGTGAAAGTCTGAAACAAGCCGGCGCCATCAGCACGGTGGAGGGGCTCGATGCGATTTTCGTTGGCCCGTATGATCTTGCCCTCTCTCTGGGCGTCGCCTCAGGCGATCCCATGGTGACGGCCGCCGCTCGCAGTATGGCGGAAGATTGCACCGACCATATCTCGCTGGGCATCTATATCGATGACCCCTCGGAAAGCGCGGATTGGGCCGCCGCCAATTTCCGCCTGCAATGCGCGAGCTTTGACGGACAGATGCTCGCAGCGGGCGCCGCCGCCATTATGTCAAAAATCACCAAATGAATCAAAGGAAGTAGCTCGAATGGATACGCAGACCAGTATGAACACGGATCGACAGCGGCTTGCCGAAACGCTTGCCGACAAACTTTCCCAATCGTTGCAGCAGCGCAAGCCGATCTCGGCGCTGACCAAAAGCTATCCCGATCTGACACTCGATGATGCATACCGGATTCAACAAATCAATGTGACGCGGATGCTTGATGCCGGCGAGAAAATTATCGGCCATAAAATTGGCCTGACAGCAAAAGCCATGCAGGAGCTGTTTGGTGTGGACGAGCCGGATTATGGACATATCACGGACAGGATGGTTCTGGATCCCGATCTGCCGCTCGACCTGTCCCGGCTTATCGATCCGCAAATCGAGGTGGAGCCTGCCTTTGTCCTCAATCGCGACCTGAAGGGTCCGGGCCTCACCATCGAAGATGTGCTTGATGCGACGGAATATATCTCGGCCTGTTTCGAAATAATCGACTCGCGGATCACTGACTGGGACATCCGCCTTCAGGATACGGTTGCGGATAACGGATCCTCTGCCTTCATTGCGCTCGACTCCGGAAAGATCGGTCCGCGTGATTTCGATTTGCGGGGCCTCCACACGGTGCTTGAGGTCGATGGCGTGGAAGTCGAAACGGGTAATACCACCGCCATTCTCGGCCATCCTGCAAATGGCGTCGCTTGGCTTGCCAACAAGATCGCGCAATTTGGCACTCACCTGAGGGCCGGCGATATAGTCCTGCCCGGCACCTGCACTCGGTCATACCGGATCGCCGGCACCAAAAATGCGCGCGGCACAATCGAAGGCATCGGATCAATCAGTCTGGATTTTGTCGGCAATCCTACGGTGGTGAAATAAGGTGAAAGTCATGAGAGATGTGAGCTGTGCCGGGATGGAAGCAACGATTACGGAATATTTTGACGGGTGTAATGAAGCGGATTTTGCCAAGATGGTTGGCTGTATGGAGCCCGAGGCGACGCACTATTTCCCGGCCGGCGCTCCGCAGGGGACGTTTGCCGGCGCCGCAGCGATTGCCAATGGTTGGATTGCCGCGGTAGGGCGGCTGGGATCCATATGGACCATCGATCGCTTTGTCGCGGATCCTTCCAAGCGCCAGGCGGTGATAGAATGGACGCATTTCAAGCCCGCGCAGGGCATCTATCTTCGCGGGGATGAATGGTATGTGTTTTCCGAGCGCGGATTGATAACGGAAATTCGTGCTTATTATGCTGCACCGGCTTTGCTCGAGCCCCAGAGCCACATGCTTGGGGATTTCGACTATGAGGGACTGGGCTATCCGATGACGCCCCCCAAAATTGCGGGTCGCGACTAGGGCCATCCGACATGAAGATTGAGCGCACGGAAACATTCATACTGCAGGTTCCCACGCCGGCAATAGCCGACAGCAAGCGGGCGCTCAGCTACCTGGAGTTTGTCGGAGTCAGGATCTTTGCGGACAATGGTTTAACGGGCACAGGCTTTTTCGCGACTGTCGGGCATGGCGCGCATGTTGTGAAAGCCGCACTCGACACTTTGCTGGTTGAAGATTTGATTGGCGATGATCCGCATGAGGTTCGTGCTATCTGGCAACGCCTTTATGCTGGCAGGTCTCTGTGGATCGGACGAGCGGGAGCCGTGCAACTGGCGCTGGCTGCGATCGACATCGCGCTTTGGGACATGGTTGCGAAACAGGCCGGGAAGCCTCTCTGGCAAATGCTGGGCGGAACGCTGGGTGGACCCGTACAGATCTACAATACAAATGCCGGCTGGCTTAATTTTTCCACTCAGCATCTATGCGATGAAGCGCAGCGCCAGATTGACCAGGGCTATACGGCGCTAAAAATGAAGGTCGGCGGCCCCGATCTGGATGAGGACATCGCCCGTATCCGCGCGGTCCGCAAGGCAATCGGCGACGACATATTGCTCATGGCGGACGCCAACCAGAACTGGACAGTTGCGCGGGCAAAGGATGCCGTCGAACGCATGGCGGAATTTAACCTGGGGTGGATCGAAGAGCCTCTGCATCCCGATGATTTGCAAGGTCATGTCGAGTTGCGACCCCATTGCCCGATGCCACTCGCGCTGGGCGAGAATATCTACTCGGCGCATCAGTTTGATGCCTTCATTGGCTATGAGGCGGTCGATGTCGTGCAAGTCGATGTCTGCCGCGTTGGCGGCATCACACCGTGGCTGGACGTTGCCGCCATGGCAGACGCCGCTGGACTGAAAATATGTCCCCACGCCGGTGACATTGCGCAAATCCACCAGCATCTCGTGCGGGCTATTCCCAACAACTGGCTGTTGGAAGTCATACCATTCTGGGAAAAGGGTCCGTTCAAAGACCAGATCTGTCTGAGGGACGGGCATAATATTGCGCCAACAGAACCGGGTGCATCGACCGATTTCAGTGCCGATGCGCTTGAGCGCTTTCGGATCGAATAGAAATGAAGAGGATATTCCTTGATGGCAATTTTCGCAACTGAGCTGGGATTTCCGGAAGGCCCGGTCCTGCTTGATGACGGCTGTTTTCTGTGCGTCGAAATGAGCCCGGAAACCGGGCAGGTTTCGCATCTTTCTGCGGACGGCAAGGCAAAACGCGTTCTGGCCAAAACCGGCAGGCCGAACGGGTTGGCGCTCGATAAATACGGCAATATCTGGGTTGCCGAAACGGGTCAGCGCGCTCTGTTAAAAATGACGCTGGATGGCCAATATGAAGTCTTCGCCGATCGCTGCGGCGAAGAGCGTTTCATGTTTCCAAATGATGTTGCTGTGGGCCCAGATGGGGCAATCTACATGACCGATTCCGGCATTCTGGAGGAAGACCTGGCACCCGGCGGCGCAGTCAATCCGGATTGGTACACAATGCCGTTTGACGGCAAGATTTTTCGCATCGATCCCGACACACGCGATGTGACCTGTCTGTGTCGCGGCATCCAGTTTGCAAATGGGCTGGCCTTCTCACCCGAAGGAAAATTATACGCAAACGAGACGTTGAGTGGCGAAATCTTCGAGATAACGCCGGGCGGCGAACGCATTTTCTTTGGCAACGTAGTGGAAAAACTACGTGCGCCAGATGAAATGAAAGGGCCTGACGGGATGAAATTTGCCGCCGACGGAAGCTCTTACCACTGTGTCTTTGGACAAGGCGATGTCACCGTCCTCGGTCCCGACGGTCAAGTCGCGGCTCGTCATCCGGTTCAAGGAGCCTATCCGACCAATCTGGTCTTCGGCAATTCCGGCGAAATCTACGTAACGGAAATGGAGACAGGGTCGATCCAGTGCCTGGATCTCGGGGTGGAGGGGCTGCCGCTTTGCGGTCAGAACTGACCATCCCGCTTAATTTGGTTTGCTGAGTTCCCACGGCACATCGCCCTGCTTGAGCGGAACTATGAATCGGCCGGCTCCCTCTCTGCGCGGAAAGGGAAATTTGCCTTTGCCCTGTGGCGGATCGGCCTGCAGCCGCGCCAGAACATCCTCCAGAACACCCACACCAAAACCGGGCGTGTCGCCGATCACAATATGGCCATCCTCGACGCGATTATCAAAAGTCAGGCAATGTTCCCGCCCGGGATCGACGATCTCCATCATATTGTGATTGGGCAAGGCCGCGGCGACATGAGCCATGAAATTGGCCTGACAATTCATCATGGAGACAGGCACACCAAAGCCATGCGCGGCATGGGCGATCTGACGGCATCCGGTAACGCCGGAATGGTTGGCCGAAATATTCAGAACATCCGCCGCATCATTGGCAAGAAGCGGATATATCTGGTGCAATGACTTCAGATTTTCGGCGCTGGCGACATCGGCTTTTATCGCGCGCGAGACTTGCCGCAGCCCGTGATAGTCCCACCGTCGCGCCGGCTCTTCGACCCAGACCAGATCAAATTTTTCCTCGATACGGGAAATCCAGCGGATCGCCTGCTTGGCCGACCAATATTCGTTGGAATCGATCATCAGTCCCGGCCTGTCCGTGGCGAAACTGAGCGCTTCGCGCATGATCCCGAGACGGCGCAAGTCCCCCTCGAAATCCAGCCCGACTTTCAGCTTGCCGGCGGTGATGCCTTTCTCAGCCATGCGACGATAGAATGCGAAAAGATCTTCGTCCGACAGGCTGTAATCCAGTCCTGATGCATAGGCTTTTACCCGGCCCTCGCGGGCACCGAGCAGGCGCCACAGGGGTTGTCCGGCAAGCTTCGCCTTCAGGTCCCAAAGCGCGGAATCGATGGCTCCTAGAGACAGTGAGGCCATGCCTTCATTGCCTGCCTTGTGCAGCCAGTCATTCATTCGTATCCAGTGAGCCACCACATCGCGTGGATCGCGTCCTTCGATTGCCGGGAAGAGGTCGGCGATACCCGTGCCAAAACCCAGCGACAGGCCTTCGACGCCTTCGTCCGTTTCGATCCGCAGGATCGCGCCTGGCATCAGGTCTACCCCTTCCGGCAGATTAGCATCACCCACTTCGCGGTCCATCCGCATCATGTAGGTATCAAGACGAAAGCCGGTGATCTTCATGTGTGCAAGCCCAATCCATTGCCTATAGTGTGATCGGGTTTTGCGATCCCGTTGTCGCAATGCACCGATGTCGTTAGGCAGCTGGGAACAACGGATTTCTCGGCAAAAGCAAAATAGGGCATTGCGCCTGCCAGATGGACTCCGACATTTCCTGCGGAACCTGTAATCAATATCGGCAGTTCATAGGTAAAAGCAGCATCGGCCATTTCGATGGCGCCCGTTATCCCGATCTCATGAATATTCAATAGGAACATGTCGAGCGACCGTGCTTTCAAATGAGGCGCGAATTGCTGGCGACCGGAAAAGCTCCGGCCTTCGGCCACGCCCGCGCGGACGGCGGCACTGACTTTCAACTGGCCCTCAATATCCTCCGCTGAACAAGGAGCTTCGATATAGGAAATATCAAAATGCTGCTCGATTTCCTGCATCCGGGCGATCGCGATGTCTGCCGTCCAGTTTTCGGGCGCCATGACCATGATTACCGGTTCGACCAGGCGGCGTGACAGTGCCTTGTGGGCGGCGGCTATGGCATCAAGATCGTTTGCGGCATCGTCGGTCAGCGTGATCCGCGCGGCATGTCCGCTGTGATCGTCAGATATCAGATATGCGGACCTGCCGTCGCCGCCAAGCGAGCGCCATAAGGGCACGCCCTCACCTTTTGCCTTTGCATCCCATAGCGCCATATCCAGAGTGGCAATCGCTGCTGCCGGTTTGTTATCTTGACTATGCATATGGGCATAAAGCGCAGTGACGGCGCGGGCGTCCTCGCCGAACAGCAGGCGCCTTGCCAGATCGGCGGCCGCTTCGCTCACAGCCACGTCGCAAATCGAATGTCCACACGGCCCGTGTTCCGTCATAAGAGATACGAGCGCCTGATCAGGATGTTCGGGCACCGCCGTGATTGATATGTTTTTAATCTTCACACCATCTTCCATGCCAAGCCTTGGCCGCAAATACCAGCCGCCGCTATTAAACTGGCTCCAGTTCGTGAGGGGCAACAGACCGGCGTGCCACAGCTGCCGTTTGCGCGTATTGCGCCAACAGCAAATGAAAGCGCAGCCGCTCTCGCAGATTCGATCATTTCTACCTCTCTTGGCTTGCCAAATCCCCTATTAACATGTTAGCTACCGTTAAAAATAGGGAATGTCTAGAGATTCGGTGCATAAAGCGCTGTGCTAACATTACAGTTATAGAGACTGTCGGGCTCAAAAGCTTGACCCACTCGAGGTAGGAGGACTTGAACAATGGCGATTGATTTTTTCAGTGATTATCGGATGACAATCAACGGGCAACTTGTCGGCGCAACAGAACATATTGACGTGGTTAATCCGGCGACGGAAGAAGTGATTGCCGCTGCGCCCGATGCCAGCCGGGAACAGCTTGAGCAAGCCGTGGCAGGAGCAAAAGCAGCCTTTGCTTCCTGGTCCCGGCGACCGGTTTCTGAGCGGCAATCGTTTATCGCATCCATCGGTGATGCGATTGACGCAAATGCAGAAGAATTTATGCGTTTGCTTACCTGCGAGCAGGGCAAGGCACGTGCTGGCGCGGAATGGGAAGTTGGTGGTGCAGCGATCTGGTGCCGGGAAATCGCCTCACAAGAACTGGTTCCCCATATTGAAGACCAGGGCGATGGCCGGAGTGTGGAAGTGCGCCGGACTCCCCTTGGTGTTGTGGGCGGGATCACGCCGTGGAATTTTCCGATATTGCTCGCCGTCTGGAAAATTGCACCTGCGCTCGTGGCCGGAAATACCATGGTGCTGAAGCCTTCTCCCAACACACCGCTTTGTACCCTGAAGCTGGGTGAGTTGATCAACAGCATACTCCCCGCAGGCGTGCTCAACATCGTCTCGGGAGGCAATGACCTTGGCGCCTGGATTACCCGGCATTCCGACATCAGAAAAATCAGCTTCACCGGATCGACCGCCACTGGTCGCAAGATCATGGAATCCGCATCCGGAAATCTCAAGCGGATCACGCTGGAGCTTGGCGGCAACGATCCCGCCATCGTGCTTCCGGACGTTGATCCGCAGCAGGTCGCACAGGAATTATTCTGGGCCGCCTTTCAGAATAGCGCGCAATTCTGTGTTGCTGCCAAGCGGATCTATATCCATGAAGATATTTATGATGACGTTGCCGAGGCACTGGTCGCTTTCGCCGCCACTGTCAAAGTCGGGGACGGGTCTCATCAAGGCACCGATCTGGGCCCGATCCAGAATCGCATGCAGTTTGAGAAATTGCGGGACTTGCTTTCGGAAAGTCAGAAAGAGGGCCTAAAATTTCTTGTCGGCGGTGATATTCCAGATGGTCAGGGCTATTTTGTACCGATAACCATCATCGATAATCCGCCCGAAGCGAGCCGCGTTGTCACCGAAGAGGCCTTCGGACCGGTGCTGCCGTTGCTCAAGTTCACCGACATCGATGACGTTGTTTCGCGGGCGAATGATACTGAATATGGCCTTGCCGCTTCCGTATGGGGCAAGGATATCGACAGGGCGCAGGCGGTTGCCAAGCGGATTGAGGCCGGTACCGTATGGATCAACGAAGTCCACAGCTTTTCGCCGCATATTGCCTTCGGCGGACATAAACAATCCGGCATCGGCATAGAAAACGCGATCGAAGGCCTGTCCGAATATACGAATTCGCAGACGATCTATACCAACAGCAATGCCGGTGCGAACTGATGGCGGTGCAGAAGATCGGGGCAGGCATATTTCGCCCGGCCACTTATGCGGCCTTGTTGCTAGCGACATCGATGACGGCAGCCTGTGACGGCACGCCTCAAACAGGAGCAGCAGATACGATCGAGGTCGGCAGTGAATGGACTCAGGTCGGCGGTAGCGCCAACGAGCAATTCTATTCCGGTCTGACCGGAATTGATGATTCAAATATCTCCAAACTGGGGCTCGCCTGGTATGCGGATTTTGACACCTCCCGTGGACAGGAAGCCAACGTCGTCATGCAGGACGGAGTCCTTTACACTTCCACTGCCTGGTCCAAGGTTTTTGCCTACGAGGCAAAGAGCGGGAAACTTCTCTGGAAATTCGACCCGGAGGTCGCAGGGCAGAAGGGCTATGATGCCTGCTGCGACGTTGTAAATCGCGGTGTTGCCGTTGCCGACGGCCGGGTGTTCGTTGGCGCCCTTGATGGTCGACTTATCGCACTGGACGCAAAAAACGGGACCAAGCTCTGGCAAACGCAGACCACGGATAGGTCAAAACCCTATACCATCACGGGGGCTCCGAGAGTTGTTGATGACAAGGTGCTGATTGGTAATGGCGGAGCTGAATATGGCGTCCGCGGCTATGTCAGCGCCTATGACGTCAGCAATGGCAAGCAAGTCTGGCGTTTCTACACGGTACCGGGAAATCCTGCAGACGGGCCTGACGGTGCTGCATCGGATCCCCAGATGGAGAGCGCCCAGTCTACCTGGTTTGGCAAATGGTATGAATATGGCGGCGGCGGAACGGTTTGGGACGCCATTGTGTATGACAAGGAACTGGACCAGGTCCTGATTGGTGTCGGCAATGGTTCTCCGTGGAATCACCGCATCCGGTCTGACGGGAAAGGGGACAATCTCTATCTGTCGTCGGTCGTTGCGCTCGACCCCGATACCGGGGCGTATAAATGGCACTATCAGCAAACGCCCGGAGAAACGTGGGATTTTACCGCCACCCAGCCGATCATTCTGGCTGACGTCGTCATCGGTGACTCGCCACGAAAGGTGATGATGCAGGCGCCAAAGAATGGCTTTTTCTACGTTATCGACCGAACCAACGGCGAGCTGATATCGGCGAAGAATTTCGTGCCGGTAAACTGGGCAACCGGAATTGACGCTCAAACCGGTCGTCCGATCGAGAATCCGGAGGCGCGCTGGGGTGATGGTTCTGGCCGGAATTTTGTGGCTCGGCCCGGAGCCTATGGTGCCCATAGCTGGCATCCGATGGCCTACAGTCCCAAGACCGGCCTGGTATATATTCCTGCGCAGGATATTCCCTTCGGATATCAGGATGAGAAAGAATTTTCCTTTGCCCCCGGTCGTTGGAACCTCGGCAATATTTCTCCCACCAATATCGGCCAGGAAACCGGAAAGGAGGTTGCGGGAGCGTCTCGTTCAGTGACCGGCGAGATTGTCGCCTGGGATCCCAAAACGCAAAAAGCAGCCTGGCGGGTGAAACATAAATTTGCCGGCAGCGGAGGTATTCTGGCCACCGGCGGCAATCTTCTTTTTCAAGGCGGTCCCGACGGCAATTTTAATGCCTATCGGGCAACCGATGGGCAAAAGCTCTGGAGCTATGATGTTCAAAATGCGGTCATTGCAGCGGCGTCGACATATGAAATCGATGGCGAACAATATGTCGCGGTAGTGGCAGGATATGGCGGCATCTTTGCCCTGTTTAACGGATATACACCAGACCCCCATAAACGACCCGATGGCCGATTGCTTGTGTTCAAGCTCGGAGGCGAAAAGCAGCTTCCTGCCTATCAGCGACCGATGCTGGCACCCAACCCACCCGCCAAAGTGGCACCCGAGGCCCGTACGACCGAAGGTCTGGGACTCTATGCAGGCAATTGCATGTCGTGCCACGGCAGTCAGGGATGGTCTGCCGGTGTGATACCCGATTTGCGCAGGTCCGCGATACTGACTGATGCCGACGCATGGCAAAAGATCGTATGGGAAGGCGGACTGGAGGATCGCGGCATGATTGGCTTCAAAGGCAAATTAACGCGCGAGCAAGTTGAGACGATTCGGCTGTATCTGGGCGAAAGGGCGCGACAACTCCAGACCGAGCAAATGCCTGCGAAACAGCGG
The DNA here is from genome assembly GCA_963922745.1 of uncultured Sphingomonadales bacterium. Lineage (GTDB taxonomy): Bacteria > Pseudomonadota > Alphaproteobacteria > Sphingomonadales > Sphingomonadaceae > Parasphingorhabdus. The sequence goes on along the minus strand of CAWUKF010000009.1, from coordinate 2,049 downwards.
TGAAGATAGATAAAATGAATGATATCAGTGAAATGAATATACCGGGCAATGGAGCCATGTTGATTGGCAGCCGGTGGCAAAGCGGACCGGGGGATGCGATCCATTCGCGCAACGCGGTCACCGGCGAAGAAATTGCCCCCGCTTTCAAGGCCGGCAGCATAGCGGAAATCGAATCCGCTTGCCGGCTTGCGGAGGAAGCGTTCGACCAGTTTCGTGAAACCGGCAATGAACATCGCGCAACATTTCTCGAAGCTATCGCGGAGGAAATCGATGCCTTGGGCGACGCGCTGATCGCGCGCGTCATGCTGGAAACTGGTTTGCCGCGACCGCGACTCGAGGGCGAGCGTGGCCGAACAATGGGGCAATTGCGCCTGTTCGCCGACGTTCTGCGCGATGGCAGCTGGCAAGGGGTGCGCCATGATCCGGCCTTGCCCGAACGCGAGCCCGCGCCGCGCCCCGATCTCCGATTGCGCAACATTGCGATTGGACCGGTGGCGATATTCGGTGCGTCCAATTTTCCCTTGGCCTTTTCGGTGGCAGGCGGGGATACGGCTTCGGCGCTGGCGGCCGGCTGCCCCGTCGTCGTGAAAGCCCATCCAGCGCACCTGGGTACCTCGGTGATGATCGCCGCAGCCATAGAATCGGCGAGAAAGAAATGCGCGATGCCAGAAGGCGTTTTCTCATTGCTGATTGGTGCGGATAATGCCTTCGGAGCAAGTCTGATTTCGCATCCGCACATAAAAGCCGTGGGTTTTACCGGTTCTCGCAGCGGCGGAACGGCGCTCATGAAAATTGCGGCGGAACGGCCCGAGCCAATTCCGGTCTATGCTGAAATGTCGAGCATCAACCCCGTCGTTCTTTTGCCGCATGCCCTTGATAACAGGGCGGATGCAATCGCCTCTTCCTTCGCCGGATCCCTCAATCTCGGCGCCGGGCAGTTTTGTACAAATCCGGGACTATTGTTCGCGATCGAGGGACAGGCTCTCGACAGGTTCACCCAGTCGGTATCCGAGGCGATCGTTGACCTTCCGGCGCTTAACATGCTGACTCCCGCTATCCATGAGTCATATGCAAAAGCGTCGAAGAACCGCTCCCATGCGGCGAGGACGGTGGCGCAGGGTGCCCATCCGGCAGGGCCTTTTGAAGCTCAGGCCTGTCTGTTTGAAACCAGTGCTGAAGAATTTCTGGCAAATGTAGATCTGGCCGACGAGATCTTCGGCCCGGCCTCGTTGCTGGTCAAATGTGCCGACGAGAATCAACTTCGATCGGCGCTGTCCGGTCTGGAGGGCCAGTTGACCATTGCGCTGCACATTGATGTCGATGATTATCCTTTGGCATCAAGTCTGATTCCGATATGCGAACGCAAGGCTGGTCGCATACTGGTCAATGGCTTTGGTACCGGCGTTGAAGTTGCCCATGCCATGGTTCATGGCGGCCCGTACCCGGCTACATCCGACAGTCGTACGACCTCTGTAGGCAGCCTTGCGATAAACCGGTTCCTGCGGCCCGTCTGCTATCAGGACATGCCCGAAGACCTACTGCCAATCCGGTTAAACGATGGCATGGCGGAAATCGAATAGATCTTTCACCGCCATCAACTTGCGGCGGTCATTCACGGTACACTGTACTGAGGCCCGCGGGGACATTGATTGTCGGCAGTTTGCTGCAATGTCCACCGCGAACCAACCTGCGTAAAAGATATGTGGATTCGATAGGCTCAGCGACGCTCGCAACGCATCTGAGGGCCCGGCTTCGCATTCGGCACGTTCCAGATTTACCGTGATCGTGGCGGTCGGCTGCGCTGCTGGCAGGAATCGATTGGGGCTCTCATAGAATATTGATAAGTTCGGGCGTCAACGCCAATGTTAACCCCAAAGCTGCTTCCGCAATCTTGTCCGGAAAGCCCGTTATTTCTGCCGACCAATCGCGGACTGACGCCCTTCATTGCCCCGGATTCAGGCGCATCCAGGTGCCTCGTACGCCCGGCAAAGATCGCTCAAAAGATATTCACGCACGTGATAGTGAGTATTGACATTCCGATAATTGGTG